>NZ_JAAUVM010000039.1:0-31831 GCF_012030485.1 Pseudomonas sp. B14(2022) | reverse complement strand
CGATTACATCGAGATGTTCTACAACGTAAAACGCCGCCATGGTTTCAACAATCAGCTGTCACCGGTAGAGTTTGAAAAGCGTTACGCAATGAGCTTGCAAGGTGTCTACAGAATCCGGGGCGATTCAGGGTACCTAAGAGTCGGATCGCTTCTCTCTCGCAAGACTCGTCCATCCTGGTGCCGTGGTGGGACTCTACCAATAGCATGTAGATCGTCCAGATTCTTCTTGCAGAAGTCTTCGTCAAGTCTTCATCTAGACCTGCCATCAGTATCAGGAGAGTTATTGCCTGGAGGCCGTGAGGGGGAGCATCCTTTTTCATGGCCGCTTTGACATACCAGTGCCTCAACAGCGCAGCCAGTCCGATGTCAGATAGCGACCGCTCTATAACGAGAGCGCGAAGCACAGCAGCAGCATGTGCCAGTGATTGCTCAAATGGTGAGCGATAGTCCCACAGCGCTGAGGCTATAGAAATAAATCCGGGTTCCGCATCAAGCATTTCCACGGCTAGACGTACGCTCTTGGCCGAATTTAGTAACGGAGGGAGAAGCACCATAATATCGGGTAGATGCACAACTACACCGACACGCCACTCACAGAGTTGCGCCATTTTGCGGGCCTTATCAATAGGGGTAATCAGTCCTACCTCTACCAGCGCGGCCAAGACATCAAGTGTGCAGATTCCATCAGGATCGGACTTTCCGGCACAAAAAATTCGGAAAGCAAAGTCATCAGAGTAAAGTCTGAACCGTTCGGGCTCTGCCGCGCAGATCTCTACAATCTGTGTATTGCTTCGGCCAACCGGTGCAGTATTAGAGGCCCTGTTGACTCCTCCTGACGACGACGGCTGCAGAATTGAAGCGAGATGGGGCTTCAAGGACTTTTGTAGGCCCAGGCACTTGCCACGCATTGGACTTCCATACATCGGGTTCGTGAACTCTGCAAGCTCCTCCATGGTGGCTTTGGATATCGCAATTTTTCCGAAGAAATTGACAACGGGTTCGATCAATTCCAAATCGTAGAGTACGAGCAGTGCCGTCCAGTCCAGTAAGGGAACAAGTTGCCGTAGAGCCTCAGCGCCAAGAGGCTGCCAAGCAAGCTCGCTATTCATGGAAAGATGGTACTTTCGATCATCACGGCTAGACACCTTCGCAGTTTCCCAGAGGTGCACGACATCGCAGATGGAGGGTAGAACAAATCGAGGACGCCATGAGAACGGAATGACTGTGAAACCTTGCTGCAAACCGTATTCAAGCCGACTCTGGAGCGCTTCCTGATCTGCGGTTACGCCTATAAGAGACTTGAGACTTTCTACCAACTCTGTGGCAGAAGAACCTTCCCGAATTTCCCCTCTCCTAAGCATTCGAGAATTGGGGAATTTCTGGAAAAACGCATTTGCGCGTGTCTGAAATTGCTCACGATCGCTGGCAAGATCGAGGTCAGTGATCGCTAACGTGGAGCTCAAATGCATCATCAAGTAGGCGCCTTCCTGGCTCTCCACATTTTGATCCACCAAGTCACCTGCCCGAATAGCAAGCTCAACAAGCCTGCTGCTGGTCTGATCCCCAAATTGGATGAGTGTAAACAGTAATTTCACACACTCTAGCCGTTCATGTTTGGTTTCTGCGGCTTCAAATACCTTCTCCGCTGCCTCCACGGCGTCCTCAACGTAGCCACACCTTGTAGCGATAGTTACGTAAGTGTTGAGTGCAACCTGATCGTCAGTTCCTTTGGCTAAAATGCCCTGCAATCGGTCTCGTGCTTGTTCTGTTTCTCCAAGATGATCGAGTGCCAATGCTTCGAAGGCTGCCATCCGATCCCCAGGCTCAGCCCGAACCCTTTTGCTCTGACAGAGTTCTAGAAGTGCCTGCCAGTCTTTCAGCGTCACCAACGCGATCCCCAATCGGGCTGCCATCTCTGGAGAAAGCAACAAGTGCTCTGTGATTTTCTCGCATAGACGCACGCACAGCACCGCATACTCAAGATCTGTAGGATCAGCCTCCTGGAATAGGGTGAGCGCAATGCTCAGAGGTCGGCCCAGCTCTTCATAGCGGGAATGCAAAGATTTCCATGCATCTTCCTTCGCCAGCCTGCTCACCTCTAGGGCTATGTAAAACTCTGAGAGTGCGGCTTGATCTCTCAGGTCTGGATGCGACTGTAGTTCTTCGATCCACTGGTTTACAAAGGTAGGCTGAGCCATCTTATGGGCTGAAAGGGAGGCAGCGATTGCTGCGGGCCCGAATAAAGGATGGCCTCTATCCAAAGACTCTCTACATGCCCTAAAGCCTTGCCAGCAAAGCCTAAACTTGCGTGTCTCATAAAGCAGCAGGATGTTCCACAGTTGTTTTTCGGAAGATTCAGGCAATTGGTCGTTTGCCGCTAGAGCAAGATCAAAGTCTTTTAACTGGGCAGCGACGCTTCTCAAAGCCTCCTGAATATTTGGTAGGCCCGGACGTGTACGCGCCGCTTCAATGAGGTCTGCAAGTATGCTTCGGCCCTTTCCGAGTGCTAAGGCGGTTGCAGCCCATATGTCCGCAATCTGCTCAATATTTGAGTCCCAGCCCACCGCCTTGATAGAAGTGACAGCATCGGTGATTGCTGTCCAAGCACTCTCTAGCGCCTGCCGATCTACTCCAGGCAGACCGGACGGCGGGATGACGTCTTTACTGATCGTGCTGGCTGTAGCAACCGCGAGAGTAAATTTGGAGCGGGCCCTAAGTAGCAGCAACAGCTGGTAGGAATCATGAGATCTGTCGCATACATCTAGGCCCGCCTCGGAGTCAGCTAATGCACTATCTGGATCGCCGGACAGCCAGTGCGCGAAGGCTCTTGCGAACGACCTCTTAGGCTCTGGCAGGTGATCTGCAATCTCAAGCGAAAGTTTGTAGTTCCCTTGAACCGCGTGCAGCCTCGATCTAGTCCCGATGATTACGGGGGCATCGCCCTCCAGCAAGGCGTGTAGCTCTGAGAGCGATTCTGGCCTAGTTTCGAATCTAATCCGAATTTCCGCTTCCACTTGTGCTGCAAGGTATTTGGGAAGGTTGTTTTCCTCATACGCGTTGCGATAGGCAACAACTGCGGCTTGATCAGCGCCCGACTCAACGTGCCAGTTTCCGCGTAAGCACCAGTATTCGCCAAGCTCCAATTCCGTCGCTTTTGCCAGCATGGACTCGGCTTGATCTAGGTGATGCAGAGCTCTCTCCAAAGCATTGATACGCAGCTCAGCCCTGGCTTGGGTCAGATGCCAAGCAAGTGTGCCCGGCGCAGGGTTAATCCAATGCTCGTCTTTGGGGCCTGCAAGGGCCTCTATGAAGGTCACGCCTCTCGCTGCAACTCCTTGAACGGCACTTTGAACCAATATCAGACGATTTTCTGAATCCATTGCAGGATGGGTTTGTTCCGCTTTTGCGCTCAGGGCATGCCCTGCTCGGGACAGCTCATTCTGATAGCGAATTTCTTCAGAAAGGTCGGTAGATGACGTGAGACGATTTTTTACCGGAACCCGAAGGGTGACGTATTTCTGCTCCTCAGGCAGCTCAGCTACATTAACGCGCAGCAGCTCATCTCTGATCCAAACGTAGTAGAGCCTGCAATCGACAGGATCCGGATCGACGGAAAGATCACAGATCACCAAGAGCAGGGGCTCCACAGCTCGCTCATAAAAGCGGACAGTCGATGCCTTCAGTGCTATGGAAAGGTATTCCCCATCCGCCGTAATGTTAGGGGAACGAGTGCCTTTCAACTGAATGCGAAAAATATCCGTTGCTTGTTGATTTGGCGTAGTTTGGACTTGGTAGTCGAAGCCATAATCGTCCGTCCCACCTAGGCTTTTTAGTCGCCAATTCCTGGGTGTACGTGCCATTAGGCAACGATCGGCATCAGCATCAATATCGTGCTGATCCCCCGTCATTGGTAGAGGCCCTTCAACTGGCATGAGGTTTCCTCGGCATAGCTAAAAGAAATTTTGGCAGGCGCTTTCTCGGCTCTCGCCCGTTTGCTCCTAGGATTGTCGGAGAGATAATCAGGAGGCTCAGCACCGGACGCTTTGGCTCAGGGCGATGAGCCAAAACGTTTTGTATGGTCGAATCATATGAAATGTATGCTCTCAGCAGACTGGCTCGCGACATCGTCAGACCAAGCGGGGTTCGACTTTCGTTAGGGCTCCACGTCAGATTGAAGCATCCTCCACTAACTGAGCTTACTGCGAGCTTCACTCTTCGAATGAGCTCTCAGACCCGGCGGATTCATCATTTCGCCTAAACACTGTAACGTTTCGTATTATCGGTGTGCCGTTAACCGTTCCGACCTCCATGTCTTCATCATCGACCTCGTAATTTTCGCTCCAGGCCTCGCTGATCACTATCCTGATCAGCTGTGCAAGGTTTGATCTTTGCCAAGAAAAATCTGGAGCCAAGGCTCTTGGCCATTGTGTCTGACCTACGGTTAACACTGAGCCGCTGTGTTTCGGAATAACCCAAATGTTGCTAACTGGCTCGAAGGAGCTTTTGAAATCTCGAGGATGGACATCGTCGGTGTCCTCCTCATAGGAGAATTCCCCGTCGAATGTGATCACCACCTCCGACGTGTCTTGAAATCGTTCACGTATCTCTCTAACGCTTAACCAGTCACTCGGGCCCTGGCATGCTATCGGCAGTTCACCAATGTCTCCTCCACACTCAAGTACAACTTCTGCACATCGGGCTTTGTGAAGCTCATCAGATCTAGCCGCCGCAATAATCTTCGCCTGCTCTGTTGCCCACGCCGCGAGCTGTTCTTTAGACACAGTTGGCAAGGCGGAATCGCGAGACGCAGTTAAGGTTTCGCCTACCAACAAACCTTGAATGTTAGACATCCGAGACGCCCTAAGTCCTCCGATCGTGACCCATCCTCCATCAGCGCCGAAGAAACTACTTGGTTGGATAAATGCGCGACCTAGCGGTTTTCCAGTCTCATCAAGGATAGGTCGTATCGCGGAAATGCTCGTCCCATGCCTGTGTCTGTTTGACATTCCAAAGGGGTTAAGTCGGCTAAGCAAATCTGCATCAGGTAGGTCAAGCCAATCGCCGGAACTTACCGCTGGAAAACTTTCACCGCCTTCTTCAACCTCAATCGAAACGTCTAAGTTTGGCGCTATCGATGCAATGAGCTGTTTTAGAGTGAGAATGTTTTCGCCAGATTTACTGTTGAAAAGTATTCCCCCTTTAGTCCGTGGATCGGCCTTGAGCAAAATTTCAATCCTCGTCCCCCCGTCGACTGGTGATTGACCCCGTATCGCTTGGGCGAGAATGGGGCGCGATACAGTGCCATCTCTAAACTCTAATACGCGAGCGGCGGCTTCGCCTAAGTCAAAGCGGCGAGAAATCACCTTTACTAAGGAACCAATCATAAATACCGAGAAAAAGCCGATTCCATATCGTCCTATCGCGTTCATACCCTTTGCGATGAGACCAGGAAACTCCTGAGCTGCGAGTGATGACCGCCAAAATGATGTGCCGAAATCAATCAGCGGGCCGGTCAAAACGAGCTCTGACATCCCAATACCATTGTCTTCGACGGTCAACCAGTGGCCATCCGCTTTTTCTATGAGGGACACCACTATGTTGCCCCAGCTATCGCGTCGTCCGGCTTGATAACGTCTACGTGCTTGGATGGCGTCGGTACTATTTTGGATGAGCTCCCTGATGACTACAGTCGGGTCGTCACCATAAAGCTTGGCGCCCCCCAGTGTTTCAACAACTTTCGGGATGTCTGAAACTTTTAACTGTGTATCAACCGGACGCCATCCTCGGGTATGAATAGTACGCGCTAACGATTCGGGGCTGCCGGCGCCCTTGACTCGCCGGGCTCGAAAGAACAATCCCTTTGCTCTGTTTTGCATCAACAAGTCTACATCCTGCAACTCGCGATTCACCGCCGAGATCGTGTCATATGCGAGCCACCAGGCGTCCGCGTCGTCGATATCGAAAGGTGCGCCAGCGGTGAAGACCACGGCTTCATGCTCGATATGGGGCGCAGCTAGCCGCTCTTGGAATGACCAATGCAGGGCAGATATGCCTTTGGGGTGTGATATCGCTCGCAGAAACCTCGGGGCTCTGCGCTGATCCAAATGGAGTGCGTCGGCAATACGGAGTAAACAAGCGAGTTTCACGCGGTCAATCTTACTCTTCGTCTTGCCTGCAAGAGCACCAAGATCCTCCGAAAGTTCCTGCTCCACTCGTGCTACCGACCACCAGTGGCTGTGCGCGATGAGTCCGATTGTCTCGCCATAAAAAAAGCGTACATCTGCATCGTCAATCAGGTAAAGCGTATCTCCGTTAACGGACGGCCAGCCTTGAGTTGCTAGCTTCTCAGCTTGTTGTGCATGCAACTGGCGTAAGACTTCAGGTACAGCACGGTTGACGATGATTGGTGAAGGGTTATTGACCGATTCGGGATCATGGTCATCTCCCCCAAGCAAGGCCGTCACGGTATCTTTCCATGCCACGGTCTCCCTCAAATCCTCAAGGCCGTTCGGATAAGCGGCAAGACTCATAGCCGAATCGTGCAGAAGGACACTCGCCCCGAAAACGAATGCTTCGGCAGGAGAAATTGTCAAGGCGCCTTCTGAAACGAGCGATGCTGTTTCCCACAAGGCGTCTAGGTGACTCAAGTCATGGACTGTCATGCCTGGCATAGCTGCTACGATCTGAGCGACCAGTTGGCCCGCTTTTTCACGCATGGCTAGGTATCGTTCTCGGAAAAACTCCTGCTCAGCGGTCGTAATGTCTATTTGTGGATTGACGAAAGCGTGGCGCCACAACCAGGTCAAACGGAAATCAGAGACAGCAGACATAGTGATCCTTCCCCTAAGTGCTTCCTTGGTGAGCGTAGACCTAACTCTGCATCGATCAGTTGGCTACCCCGTACTGGTTAGGTTCGCGAACATCTAGCATGGTCTCATCAGGCAGGTGGCCATCATAGCACCTTGACATTGAGTGCAATGCAGAGGACGCCAGTGAGTTCTTCTGTAGTCTGCTCTTTTACCTAGCCGGAACTAAGACTCATGGACGTCTATGGCCGGCGATCACACTGAGTAACAACAGAATTTTCTCGCGAGCTAAAGTTTTGCCGTCGCGAAAACCGTTAGGTATATAAAACCATGCGGAGTGCCGGCAATGAGCGTAGTACCGATCAAAAACTATCGGCACATTTTATGTGCCGCAAAGTGTCGAATTTACCCACGGGGCAGTCAGTCATGTATCTGCCACAACGGAAGACGGTCGCACTGTCGATATGTCGCTCGGAGACTCGCGATATCAATAGAGTGCTCGGGAGGCCGACGCTATTGCCCAGGGGCTATTGATGTCTGTCATGCGCACAGGCTTGGACATTGCGAGCATGCCTTGGGACGGCGGACGTCTCGTGAAAATATCTCCGCTCTCTGGAGATCTAGGGGCTCTCAAATTTTCGGACGATACGATCCATGGTAAAGGCGCGTCGTTCCGATTTTTTGGCGTTTGTTGGACATATGAAGGTGTAGGTGCAGACCCAAGCTACCCGGCAAATGCGCTCTGCATCCGGACTATGCATGACGGCGGGATCCTGTTCGGTAAGGGCAATGTCGATTATCTGCTGACTGGTGAGCAGGCGTACCAGCTGTTTCAAAGCCTCGCTAGCTGCGCGTATTCACTTGAAACCAGATCTTGGATGGTCTGGGACAAGATTATCGAGTGGCGAACCGGCTCGGACTCAGATTTGAAGGATCAAACACTCGAGGAAAAGATGCTCCTCAAACATCTCAAGCTTTGCGGGCATAGCTCGAGGCGAAAACGTGAGGCTAAAAATATCGGCGATTAATGAAGGGGGATCCGGCGATGCCCATTTTCCGTATTCATTTGTCCAGATTTACTCATATTCCGGCAAAAGTTGTGTCAATGAGCTTTCATCAATGGCGGGTGGAGCTTCACTTGAGGTTCTGATCGGATATCGGGGAATGTGCAATGCCAGTTATTTTGCAGGGCTCAACATGGAAAAAATGGGATCTCCACGTCCACACCCCAGAGTCGTTGGTTCACCACTACCCCGGTGAAAAGGAAGCGGCGTGGGAGGCTTTTCTATCCGATCTAGAGGCATTGCCACCTGAGTTTAAAGTTTTAGGCATCAACGACTATCTGTTTGTAGATGGCTATGCCCGCGTTTTGCAGGAGCTGCAGAGGGGCCGTCTTGCGAATATTGAGCTTGTTCTTCCCGTTGTGGAGCTTCGACTAGATAAATTTGGTGGCATTCTTGAGCAAGGCGACGAGGGATACAGGCCCTCGAGTTGGAGTCGTATTAACCTCCATGTTGTTTTCGATCAGATCGACCCGCAGCTGATTCGCGAGCAATTTATGCCTGCCATCTCTCATGGGTACTCCCTGGTACCTGGATCCCCTGGCGAGCGATGGGCTGGTGTCATTACAAAGGCCAATCTGATTGAGCTTGGGGAGCGTGTCGTTGCCTCAATGCCAGAAGCTATGAGGGGCAGAGCTCCCTCACCTCTAAGGGTCGGTTTTAATAATCTCAACGTTAGCTTTGATGCAGTTCGCGCTGCTCTCAATACGCAGCATTTTCATGGTAAGCACATCATTGCGGTAGGCAAGAGCGAGTGGGACAGTCTGCGCTGGAATGATCATACGATCGCGGACAAGAAAACGATCATTAACGAAGCAGATCTAGTTTTCACTGCTGCAGCAAATCCCGAGGCTTACGTGAGGGCTCGTGATGGGTTAAAGGCTGCTCAGGTCAACGCGCGCCTCCTTGACTGCTCAGATGCGCACTCGCTTAGCACATCGGGTGACAAAGACCGTGTTGGAAACTGTTTCACTTGGATCAAGGCTGACTCCACATTCCAGGGGCTCGTTCAAGCGATCCATGAGTTCGATGATCGCGTGTACGTCGGTGATGCCCCGCCTAAGCGAATGAAGGTTGAACAGAATAGAACCAAATTCATAAGCTCAATAAAAGTGGGAAAGGTCACAGACTCGGGCCTTGCCGAACCATGGTTCGACTTGGACATCCCGCTCAACCCTGATTTGGTGGCAATCATCGGTAACAAGGGCAGTGGTAAAAGCGCTCTATCCGATGTCATCGCGTTGGTTGGCAACACAAAGCACTATGCGAAGTTTTCATTTCTAAAAAACACCCGGTTCCGTAGCCCAAAGCGCAGATTTGCGGAACATTTCTTGGGATCCTTGACTTGGCTAGATGGCTCCGTAATGGAGAAAACCTTGCAGGAGGATCCTGAGCCAAGCAGCGTCGAGCGGGTTAAGTATCTTCCGCAAAGCTACTTGGAAGACTTGTGCAATGAATTGGGTGAGGGTGGATCTACAACGTTTGATGCAGAGCTGCGAAAAATCATTTACTCCCACGTTCCCGAGGAGGAGCGGCTCGGCAAAGCGTCCATGGATGAGCTCTTAGATTTCAAGGTTGCAGAAATTGAGCAGGCTCGTAAAGGCGTTAAAGAAAGCATCAGTAAGATCAACGCGGAAATCATTGAGGCAGAACGCAGATCGACAAATGATTTCTTGAGGTCGCTACATGAGTTAGTGGTGTCCAAGCAGGGAGAAATCGCTGCGTTGGAGGAGGCCAAGCCCCAGCCGGTGCTCGACCCGAGTGCTTCACCTGAGGCTCTGGATGAGTCGAAGCAAGCCGCTCAGCAAGTTGAGGTTCTCGAAGATGAGGTTCGAAAGATTGAGGCTGAGGAGGCGGCGCTCAAGAACACGAGAGCTACGGCGCTTAAAAGAGAAGCGATCGCAAAGAGAGTCTCCACCGCCCTTACTAATTACCGTAAGCAGCATGCGACCTTCGTTGCTGAACTGAAAGACCTACTCGCTGATCTTGATGCAGAGTTGCCAATTGATTCCTTGTTGCAGTTAAAGGTCGATTCAGGGCCGATTGAAGCCATCGCTGTAGCGGCACAAACGCAGGTCGCTGTGATCGATGCCGATTTGAAAAATGAAGATCAAGGTAGTATTTCGCAGCGAAGATCTCTTACGACGGCCCAGTTGGTTGAGGCCAAAGGCATGCTTGGAGAGGCGCAGCGACTTTATGTTCTCTACAAAGAAAATCTAGCGAATTGGGAGCGCGCTAAGGCGGAGCTGATTGGGTCACCTGATAAGCCAGGCAGCCTCTTGCAATTGCAAGCCGAAATAGCGTCTCTGGCGCTTTTGCCGGAGCAGCGAGCGGGGCTCCGTGCCGAACGCTCAGAGAAAACTCGGGAGATGCATGGTTTGATTCAGGCCATGGTTGATGAGTACGGTAGGCTCTATCTTCCTGTGCAGCGCTTCGTTAATTCGGATGAGCAGAGAGAGCTCAATTTACCTCTGGATTTTCAAGTTCGGATCGAAGAAAAAGGCTTTTCCGAGCAGCTATTGAGGCGCATTAACCAACGGGTCAGAGGTTCTTTTATGGGCGTCGATGAGAGCTCTCAGAGGTTGCGTAATCTGCTGCTTGCTTCCAATTTCGAGACCCCAGACGAGGCGGTGGCCTTCGCAGATATGATTGATGATCTGCTTCAT
Source organism: Pseudomonas sp. B14(2022) (assembly GCF_012030485.1). NCBI lineage: Bacteria > Pseudomonadati > Pseudomonadota > Gammaproteobacteria > Pseudomonadales > Pseudomonadaceae > Pseudomonas > Pseudomonas sp. B14(2022). Next base: position 21,298 of record NZ_JAAUVM010000039.1, on the reverse strand, counting down.
TTCGATCGTCGAGAAGGAATGCCTGAGAGGGCGATTCTCCTGACCGACCAACTCGCACGAACCGTCACTGCGCAGGATCTTCTAGATTATCTGTACTGCTTAGACTACTTGGCTCCTCGATATTCTTTGACCTACGAAGGGCAGGAAATAGGCCAGCTATCACCTGGCGAACGTGGGCTGCTGCTTTTGGTTTTTTACCTTTTGGTCGATGAGGATGACATACCGATTGTCATCGACCAGCCCGAAGAGAACCTGGATAACCAGACCATTTTTCGCGTTCTGGTTAAGTGCATCAAGCGAGCGAAAGAACGCCGGCAAGTAATTATGGTGACGCACAACCCGAACCTCGCAGTGGTTTGTGATGCTGAACAGATCATTTATGCGGCATGTGATAAGGCCGCGAGCCGATTCGATTATGAAGCCGGTGCGATTGAGCATCCTGACATCAAAGCCCGAGTGGTCGAAATTCTTGAAGGTACGGAACCGGCTTTCAAGAACCGGCAGGGTAAGTATCGATTGCAATAGACCAATGCCTTTGCGGAGCATCGCAACGGATGTGCTTACGGTAATGGCCCGCCTTTGCGGACTTAGCCATGGGTATGCTGATGGTATGAGTAGGTATGTTAGGAGCCGAACCGGGCATTCATTACCTGCGACGGCCTATACGAGCTGGTTTTTTCACTAATGGATTAGCTGTTGAAAGCACTTCCTATTTCGATGTTTGAACTACTTGCCCTAGCGCTGCCTTGGGGGCTTAGCTTCGTCGACCACTATCCCTATCAAGGCTGCGCCAAGGAGGAAGGATGGATTTCCGACGATGGCGCCACCTGGGGGGTGGTCTGCTATAGCCCAGAAGCAAACACTTATTCTAGCTTGGTGGTCAGGCGCAGAATCGATCTCGTTTGGACGGTCATATATGGCGTAGGTGGCTTCGCACTATTCGAGGAAGCTAAAGCTCAAATTACGAGTCGATTGGAAGAGGGAAGGGATCTTGAGCCGTTGCCTCCAAGCACGCCGAGGCGACAACATCTTTTCGCAGGTGCTTCGGAAGATGCTGGCTCACTCTTCAGGTTGCTAAGAAGAAAATCAAAAGCACAGACAGCTTGGGTTTTAGGCCATCTTTACCTTTCGATGCCTAAGCCCGATCAGAACTTCGTAACCGATTTTCGCTCGAGTAATTTCCACACGAGACTATGGGAGCTTTTACTTCTGGCTTCCTTTCGTGAGCAGGGATGTTTTGTTAGTCAGGATCATCCCTCTCCGGATTTTCATATACGGCGCCGAAGCGGTGATGGAGCCTGGATCGAAGCTGTTACCGCTAACCCACCGGATGCGGATAGGTATGATCATGTTGATAGCCCGCTGGCACCTATTCCAAACGATCCTAGAGATCGGTGCATGGGAAGGGCGGCAGTCCGCTTCCATAAAACATTAAGAAGCAAAATCGACCGGCGATATGACCAGTATTCGCATGTTCAAGGTCAGCCTTTTGCGATAGCCCTGGCGGACTTCCATGCGCCGGGATCGATGATGTGGAGTCGAGAAGCGCTGATCACCTATCTGTACGGTGAATACGCAGAGGTACAAAATCTGGATGGTGTGCAAGCCGCAGTAAGCGTTGCCGTACAGACGCTTTTAGATAATGAGGGCACCCCTGCGGGCCTATTTCGTTCCGGGGAAAATGACGGCCTCTCCGCAATTGTCTTTAGCAACGGATGTACCATCGCCAAGTTCGGGCGAGTTATGCAGACTATGAGTGGCATCGACTACGGTTTCACGCGCACCCGCGTCGGCATGATTTTCGACCGGACACCTGGCGTGTTAGAGGGCATTTCATTCTGCCTTGACGTCAGCAGTCGAGAGTACCAGGAGCTTTGGCCCCAACGTTACGAGCCTTGGTCAGCTGAGCTCGAAATCTTTCACAATCCCTTCGCTACGTACCCTTTCCCTAAAAACGTTTTACCGGAAGCTCAGCATTGGTTTCGAAGGGACGGATCAATTGTCTGTGAAGCTTTTTACGAGACGTCTGTTCTTTGGTCGGAAACTCATGTGACGATCAAAAACTAAGCTGGCGGGCCAACAAAACGAGCTTGGTTTACCGCCAGATTTTATCGATCAAATGTCGGTGAGCTTTCAAAACAGACGGAATGGATTGGTGTACTTACTGGCTTTGCGCAGATACCTGGAGGCTAAACGCATCCCCGCACCTACAAATTTCACTTTTTGAAGCGTCCCCTGCCGATCGTGGAGAAAGCGGAACTGGACATCCAGCTTTGAAAGTTCGACCAGAAGCAGCTGGCGGCCTTTTTCATCCAAATTGGGGTTACAAAGCTCATCGTCGATTGCTTTTCGGTAACCACGGTACTCTCTCTTCATCGCCTCAGCTCTCCAAGCTGACGTCACCGGCATGATAAGGCAGAGTAAAGCAGTCCCGTCGAAGGCAGCGGCCACAGCTGTTGTGCTGAGCAAGCCATCGCGCCATAGACCTCCTATTATTAGAAAGGGAATGCTGACAACTACCGCCAGAAAAACTGGTTGGGTCGGGTAGGCTAGCAGTGGATGAGGGCGATACCGTATTTTTCGCATAGAGCTTCCAAGGCTTTGATAGGTGATGAGATATTGGCAGTTGTGACAATGTTTGTCTTGCCAAGTGGGTGCTCAAAAATTCAGAGTCAGGAGCCTAGGCATTGAGGGCATTTTTACTTTTTATGATCCTGCACTCCTGAAAACATCAGGGTTTATCCAGCTCGCTCACTCAGGTCGCGGCATAGGTAAACATCTTCAAACTTGCGAGGGGCTAACATGACGATTCCGACGCCATGGGGTGTAATTTTCAAAGCGGGAGCATGGTGTTGGCGTCGCGTCACCAGGGCACTGCTTTATAAAACCTATTCCGAGGCCCATCGACGGTGGACGAAACGTAACGGTTTCGGCGCTCGGTGGGAAAAGCTTGGAAAATATGTCGAGTATTCTCTCTATCTAACAAAGCCGACCGACGCTGAACCTCGGGTCTCCAAAGTCGCTTTCCGTGCGGTCGATGCTACGGTAGTGAGATTCGATTGCGTATTTGAGGCTGAGGGCGCAGGACTTCGATATCAAGATGCGATAACCGTACATGAGCTAGATCGCTCGCCGGTCGTTTTCAACCTCACGCGCGTTCCTTCGCAAGATTTCCTATCGCACCTCAAGGGTGATATCCGATTTTCCGTGGAGAGCTACCGATTCCGCAAATGCTCGGTAGCACTGGAAGGCAATCAGATACCCGAGTTCGATTCGCTTACCTCGTATCTCAGTCATAACTGGTTGGTAAGTGACACTTGGAATCGCCGGTGGGGCACTTTCTGGAATTGCAATTCGATCACTTACGCGAAGCGAGAAATTGAGATTTATTGGAAATGGGGTTTTGGCACTCGGGGCGGATCTGTTTACACGCCGGGATACAGTAGAACAAATTCGAAGGCACCTTTTTGGTCTTTTGGACGCAGAACGGTGGTTTGGGTGATGTCCAGACCTTGGATCCTAACGATGCAATTCTGGATAGCCATCTGGTCGCGTCAGTTTGTGTTGGATGAGAATGACCGATTGCGGCGTCGATAGTTTTCTGCGTAGGGTGGTCGCTATCTCTTCACCAGACCTTTGTATCGTTCTCGAGACTCCAAGATCTGATCCCTGAGCTCTTCAGGATCAATCCTCATGCCACCACGAGGTGTGACCTGAAGCGTCTTAAGGCGGTTCGCAGCCTTGATGAATTCCCGTTCCTCTGCCTGAACCCACGCGGGCCGCTTGTCTTTCCAAAATAGCCAACCCATTTGCCCGGCCTCGTCTTTGATCGGATGTACAGCAGTATGTTGGAGCAGCCGCCAATGTCCAAGCTGGGAAGTGAGCTTGGTCATCATTCAAGCAGAGCGCGCAAGCCAGGATCATCGAAGAACGTAAGAATGGAGCCTGGAGGCCGTGACCTGGTAGCCAGTGGAGCTCGGTATACGACAGCGGCTTTCGTACAGACACGCCCGACCGTTGGGCGACGGATTATTTCTCCACCTTGTGCTTATAACTGATCGGGACATCCCGCTGATTGCCCAGGCATAGGCATTCGGCAATCAAGCCCATCACTCGGAAACCTGAGGTTGGAGTGATGCTGAAACGCCATCTTAATGGTGTATATTCGACTCCGGATAGACGGACGTACCTGAACCCAGCGGCCTTGTCGAAAACTGCTAAGGAAAGCTTCATTGAAAATCATTTATAAAGCCCGTGAGAGTCGTCGTAACAATCCTTTGCCTGAAGGTGAAGACGACGTGTTGGAACTTCTCTCCAACGATTGGAACGACTACGGGTACGAAACCACTTTCATGACGACCTGTAGGATTGGTGGCGAGAGGATACAGCTGGGTGCAATAAAGATTCTTTTTGAGAAGTCCAACTCCCGTCGCTATTTGAAGGAGCTCTTGCAAAATGGATGGGATGGATCATTTCCAATCCCAAACGAATCATATATTTCCACACCTGGCGAAATCACCTTCTACGAGCAGCTTGTAGGAGCCCTCTCTCCTAAGCAAGCTGTCAAGGCCGCTGAAGCGTTGCGAGATGCGAGTTATTTGATTCATGTCAAGGATGATGCCAGCGCGCAAGAAATGATACAGGAAGGGGGATTTAAAGACTCTTTGCAACGCGAGCGCGGATCTATCGATGCTTTCAATAGTGTATGGAAAGTTCTGGATCAAAAGTCCTTAGCGGCTCGCGATGTTGACTTTAGTTTCAAGGATGTGTTTGGTCAACGTTCTAGTCTGACATTTAAATTTGGTGTAGGGGAAACATCGCTTCCAAGGGATATAAACGTATTGATTGGTGCAAACGGCACTGGGAAGTCTCAACTCCTTCATCAGATGGTGAAGGCGTGGCTTGCAGATCCTAGACAAGTTCGTTCTGGAGATTTCGCTGTACCACCTGATATCAGTCGATTGATTGTAGTTTCTTACAGCCCCTTTGAGCAATTCCCAGTGGATATGGAAGATTCTAAGCTCAATGACAAGGACGCTTATAAATATTTTGGGTTGCGAGGGGTTTCTAAGTCTTCATCTCCAAAAAGGAAACTAATCACCCTTTCCAGAGACATTCCTCGCCAAGACACTGTTGCTTCTCTGGTCTCCTGTGTTATGGATGATCAGCGGTTTCGCCATATTCAAGGATGGGGACGAAAGATTGCCACCGCTGAGCGTGTGCTTCGTGCGGCAATTAAATTTGACGCTATCGCTTTAAAATTAAAGAGCAACATAAACCTCAAAGACTTATTCGAAGATCTGGATGAGCTTGATAAGGCTGTCAGTGTCATAAAGCAAGGAGGGAAAGAGGCAAGCTTTATTACTATAACAGCTTCTAATATTCGGCACATTGACGCTAATATATTGGAGCGATTTGTCAATGCCGAGCAAGGTGTGTTGTTCTTGGCTGACGGCGTTATACAGCAGTTGAGCTCAGGGCAGCGGCTCTTTACCTATCTTGTTATCAATGTTCTTGGGGCAATTAAACGCAATACCCTTATTTTGATCGACGAGCCGGAGCTTTTTCTTCACCCGTCGCTTGAGATACAGCTTGTGGATATGCTCAAGCAGATTCTTCAGAGCTTCAACTCGCGGGCTGTGCTTGCCACGCATTCTGTCTCGACTGTGAGGGAGATACCAGCCGACTGTGTTCACGTCCTTGAGCGAACGGATGATTCTCTGATAATTAAGCAACCACCCTTCCAGACTTTCGGGGGAGATTTTCAGCGTATAGCCTCATACGTGTTTGGGGACAGAGCAGTATCCAAACCCTTCGAGCGCTGGATCGAAGATCAGTTGGAGGGCATGTCAGCCGAAGAACTCATCCAGTCCCTTGGCGACGATGTAAACGAAGAGCTAATCATTCAAATCTTAGCGATGGGGCGCGACCAATGGTGATGTCTCTACCGTTACCTCCACATTGCAGTGTCGGTCTTATCAGTGACGTGGTGCAGGAGCGCGAGAAAGGCGTAAATTTTGCCTATTTCACGGGTATTCAGGCTGAATGGGAAAGCAGGACGCAAGAGTACCTTCGTCACCGAGGTTCGCCCCAGTATGTGCCTCAATGGCTTGGGATAACGCCATCCAGAAAAACTAGCTTTCTGACCCTATATCTGAGCCATAGAGAAGGTAGCTCCCAGCGAGTGGTCATCGAAGATCTCAACGATCATTCCTTAAACTACTGCCCTGCATGTGGAGAGTTCGGCAGACCGAACACTTTGGATCACTACCTTCCCAAAGGCAAATACCCGCATTTCTGCATAACCCCTGCAAACCTGTTTCCAATGTGCGACAGATGCCAGAAAGAGAAGGGCGAAAAAACGGGCACAGTAGCCGAACCCCGATTTTTCCTGCATCCCTATTTCGATTCCTTTCTTTCCGAGCAGATATTACGAGTAATAATCGAGCCACCCTATAATGCCCCTTCCTTCCGGATCGCAATATCAAGCGCGCTCGATGCTGAACAGACTGCTGTGGTGGCGAGCCACATTAGGGAACTGGAAATCGAGGCAAGGTTTGCACACTTCTTCAAGGATGAGATCGTTCGAACTTGGAAACAGGCGGCTAAGATGCGGTCTACAAGGGTTCCAATTGAGCTTGCACTACAAATGTTCGACGATATGTATGAGCAAAACACTTGGCAGCAGCTCTACCATGCATCGGTGCTAGGCAACGCGGACTTTATTGATTATCTGCAGCATGGAGACCTTCCTGAGGACGTTTAACTTACTTATACGGTTGTGAAAATCAATCTGCGCGCGCCTCACCTCCACATTGCAGCAATTCGCGCAGCCTCATCAAGGATTAGAGTGGAGCAATATGGGGGAGTCGCGTCAATTCTTCGAGCTGGGAAGTGAGCTCTGTCATAACGCAAGCGGAGCGCGCAGACCATGATGGTCGAAGAGCGTAAGGATGGAAGCCCGAAGGGCCGAGACCCAGCGTAGCGGGCCTCGGTTTACGACAGCCGCTCCCGAAGGGATACGCCCGACCGCCTTGATTAAAATGTTACCGAACAGTTCTTTGATCAAATGACCGAGGCACTACTCCCTGCGCGCAAAGATCGTATGTCCCGCGCAATGCCACCTCGTCACCAGACGACACTTTCACATGGGTAAAGATCGTCGACAGAAAGCGTTTCCTTTCTCCGTTGCCGAGCTCAGACCAAATCCTCGGCTGTCCTTGTGCATCAGGGATCGCCAGCCGGTCGAGGAGATACTCTTCCAGGCTGTGCAGACGTTGCTGACCATCGACCAGAATCTCGCTGTTCTCCGCCAATGCCCTGCCAGTGCTCGCCGGCTCGCACCAATCGTTTGTAAGGTAGCTTCCCAAGTCTGCCCCTGACCAAACAGCGCTAATAAAACGAGCCTGCTGGCCTACGTTCCACTCCAATCCGCGCGCCCAGGTGGGTACGGGCATACCCATGACAAATCGTCCAGCCCATGGAAACCTATCGTGAGCGGAGGAGGAGTCAACCAGATACATTTCCCAGTGGCCTACCAGAACATCAATTGGGTAATGACTGACGGTTGTAGCCAGAACCCGCTGCGGCATCTGGATGCGTAATTCAGACGGTTCCTCGTCGGCATAGCGTTGAAAAATAGAAGTCATGGTACTCACTGGTGGCTACAAATAGGTGGAGGTGCTGGAGCCAACACGGGCGCATCGCCATGCGTCGACAGTCTCGATGATCAACACATCTCGTTCGATGGAAATGTCGATCTGGTCGCTGTCGATCAGCGCATGTGCGTAGCCCTCTACATAGGCTGCTGCTTTATCAAATGCAGAAAGGGTTTCTGAGGACTTGATGACGCTGATCAGACGCTGCCAGGCAGCGTGCTGGCGGTTGCCTAGGATCGTCTTGGGGAACGAAATGGCGGCACTCAAATGCTGTGCGTAGTCATCGGTTGGTGGGATCAAAGCGATTCGCTCGAAGGGATACATACCTATGACAAACGGTTGGTTTTGGAAAACCTTGAGCCTGATGCGACGTTTGTTTGCAGGCGGGGGGGCATCCAAGCCAAAGTCTGATCACTACAAGCAAGCGGAGCGCGCAGACGTGAGGATGGAAGCCCGGCAGGGTCAGGACAACGGCGAGCATCGCCGGGCTTGATTTACGACAGCCGTCCCGGCAGGGCACGCAAAAACTTTATTTTCCACCCTGCGGGTCAGCACCTGCATCTATGGAATAGGCGTAGAACCGGTCGCCGACTCTCGCCATGAATCCAAGTCTTCGTCAAAAAGACCCGGCGCATGCTGTAAATGAGACGCAGTGCCTACAGTGGAAAGGTCAATATGTGGCGCAATGCCGGCTCGTCGCCGGAAACGCGGGCTGGCTAAAGGTCGCCCGCAAGAACCACCGCAGCTCGATGTTTCGATTCACAACCGCATTTCTCAATTCCTCGAAAACTATATTTTAACTAAGATTAACAAAGATATTTCATATCAATAAATGAGTTTTTGATATTGATACTATTAGGAATATTGACATGGAAAGGATGCTATTGATGTTTGGCCGTAGACCTTGGTCTGCTTGGTCTGCGCCGGATGCCAAGGTGCCGTGATCTGAGTTTTTATATGTATTATTGCAAATAATGATTCTTAAAAATTGACATAAAAAGAAGCGCTGGATTGTTATTTCTTCATGTTTTTTAAGAGGAAAAGTTCTTGTGGTGCTGGTTTTTTTCGTAGTAGCTTTAGCCCATTGTGGAGGCGCTATGAAAAATTTCAAAATGGTTCCTGCAGTAGTTAAAAGTGTGAAAACATATGTTATCGAGTCGATTCCAGACAGAGTAGTAGTGTCAGGGGTGGAGCAATACTGTAGTGCCCTTATCGCTATTGGTCGGGCAAGGCTAACAGTGAATTCATATGTTGGAGCATTAGCTCGATACTTAGATTTCGTCGTGGAGTACGTAATTTGCTCTTTGCTGCTAGGTAAAGTAGCAGGCGAGATGAAGTATGAGGATGTTGTGCATGTTTTCTTCGAATCGTTGACTGTGGGTTGCAACTCAGATGATGAAGTAATCAGGATGGTATGCGTAAGGCTCAATCGCCGCTTGGTAAAAAGACGTACTGTCAATGTATATCGATCTGCTTTGAAATTTGCATTTGAGGTTTCAGACAAGTTTGTGCATAGCACAATTCCGAAAATGACTCTTTTGGGGCAGGGAGGTAACAAGCCAGGAATTGGAGTTCCATACAAGTCATACATGGAATTTAGTCGATCAAATGCCCAGCGGATATATCAGACTTCATTTCTTGCTGGTTGCATATCTGGTGGAATAAAGGCTAGTTACGTTAATTTGCTACCTAAATATTATCGTGGGTCTGCGCGGCATTATATCGGAGAGCTACGACTTGATTTCTACAAGCTATTGGAGATCTTGCCCGAAATAAAAAACGTCCGAGACCGCTGTCTTTTGGCATTGCTTGCGGCAGGGGGGGAGAGAATTTCAGAAGCACTTCAGACTCTGACAATAGACATTGACCCAGATGCGAATAGCGTACTGGCAATAGATCCGAGTAATAGGCCAAGCCTTTACTATGAAATGGGGTTGTCGGTGTCTCAAGTATCCGGCCTGCGCTGGAAAGGAAGAAAAAATAACTCGGTTTTTCTTATACCACCATTCGACAAGATCTTTTGGGATTCGTATGCGGAGTTACTTGTTTCAGATAAGTATCCTGTTTTTGATGCTAGTAGGCGCTGGGTAACTCATAAGTTTGTTTTTCGTGTACTGAAAGGTAAAACACGTGGGCAGCCATTGGCTTTGGCATCTGAGGGGGTTATTCGTAAGATGTTCAAGCGCTTACTTAAGAGGTACAACATTGTTAATGTGTCGCCCCACGATATTAGGCACTGCTATGTCACCTTTCTTATCCATGAGGTACCTGTAGGTGATGGGCGAGGACTCGGAGTAGAAGTCGCAAGCGATTTGGTATCGCATGTCAAACTCGAAAGCACTCTGGTTTATGACCATCTAGATAGAAGCACAGCTCACGCGGATATTGAGGAGGGTTACAAAAAAATAGGCTATCACCCGGAGATGTTAAAGTCATGATTAATCATACTGATATGCCCGTCTGGATCGGTGGCGATGCAGATGTTGACTCTGCTATCAAAGCTAGTGTTGCAGAAGCAGCGCAGTTTATACAAAGTGAATATGGGAAAGGGAAGCATTGGTCGTACGATACTATCACAGCTGGGCCGGAATCATGCCAGGTTAGCTTTATTAAGTATTTTGTTTATGCACCAGGGCTGGCAGAGGTTAGTTATACATTTGATTGGGTGCTCGAGGTGTTTAAATATGTTGCGGCAGGCAGTGATCAAGAAAATTTAGACATGGGTATGATCTTGGGCCCATCTAAGAAAGACTACAAGAAGTCCGTGTATACCTGGGTCAGGCGCGGACTTTGGCTGACGATTGTAATGCTTTATAAAAATGGTCTTATTTCGATTCCAGCGAATTTTGGCGCATTATCTTCCAATTCAGGCGATGGGGCTCCTGGAACTCGAACAGATTTTGCTTTTGAAACATATCCAGAGCTTATGAGATTCTTGATTTCCTCTAGATATAAGCTTGCTGCAAGTGATTTTTGGTCAGGAGTACCCAAAAAGGTTTGTGAAAGAATTGCGCAGTATGGGACTCGTTTATTTTGGATGTGCGGAGTTACCAGGCCTGAGCAAATAGATATAGATGATGTTATTGAGATTCACTTGACCTACACAATGGGAGCGCGATTGCTCACTGCCGAAATTCCCACTAGAGCTATTATGCAGTATGTATGTCACTACTACGGTGATCGAGTTCCCTTTACTCTGGATGAGTTTTTGCCTCGTCTAGAGCAGGCGATACGCTTTCGACGCAATGGTTCTACCCCTTCAGAAATAAGGGAGAGAAAAATTTCTGGGTCTCAGGACTCGGTAGCCTCGGTAGATGAGTTATACAATTTCGTAAAAGTCTGGATTAAACGAGATTATCTCCCGAGACGCATGTCGACGGTTGATCTCTTCGCCCCATGGCGTGAACTCTTGACGGGGACTCTGGATCTTTGGTTGAAAAGCCAGATTAGATATCTTAGAGAAAAAGCATATGAGCGTGAAGAGGTTAGTGCCCTTGGAATAGCCCAATTTAATCTATATCTTTTTGAGTTTTTGCCTCGATGGTACTCCATTAACGGAGTCATATGGAGCTACAACTATCCATCTTGTCCGAAAGATATTTCTAATGTTTTTATTTCACCGGCTGACCCGGTAACGGGAGCTCCTCCATCGTTCAAAACTTTTCTTACTCAAATGTTTGATGACGATGTCGAGACTGCACCCTATGCAACGATCCTGCAGCTCAAAAATTTCTTTTCTTGGGTAGAGGCTAAGTATCAACACGTTCATGGATATGAAGGTTTTGTAAATCCTATTCATGAAATGGATATGCCCCCGTCAAACAGCAGGGGTGAGAGCAAAGCAAGACCCTTTACAAAATGGCAGTATTCAATAGCTTTGAATTACTTGGCGACCATAGTTAATGCAATTAAATTGATTAACGATTGCGTAATATCTGGTGATATTTCCATAACGAATGAAAAAGATTTTACAGCCCTTGCACAGAGGCTAGGGTGGGATAACTCATTTTATTGGAGTGGTCGTCGGTTCATAATTTCGAAAATTCCAGGCGTTTTTCTAGAGCGCTGGAACATACCGCTTTCTAATAATAATTATCTCACGCTGCTCTATCCTCACTATGCTATACATGTTCTGACTGCAGTAGACAGTGGTCTTAGACATCAGAGTGTACGCTGGCTTTGCATAAATTTTGATAAAAATGTTGTTGAAGGCACCGGGTTGGTGGCTTTTAAATTACATGTTGCCGTAGATAAAGTGTCAAAAATTCCAGTGGAATCCTACGTTGCACTGCAGACACTTGAGGCCTTAAGGTATCAACGTCAAATTAGATCTTTAGTCGATCTTGAGAGCTTTAAAGTAGAAGTTTTTTATCGTGGAAATGTGGATACACAGAAAGCAAAGTTTAAACCTTTATTTTCAAGCAGTTTTGCATCTGGGCTACCTAGAACAGATAATGCTTATAGTGAGATGTATGTAAAATTTCTTGTCGATTTTAACTTTTTTCTCAATGATCATGGTCTCAGTTGTAAACTTTTTGAACTCAAGGCTAAGGGTTTTGGTTATGGTGATAAGGTCAATGCGGGTAAAGAAAATCGCACAAAGGCGGGTGATCTATTTTGTCCCCTAAGCTTAGTTACCGATATGACCCCTCATCATACTCGCTCTAGTACCGTTAATAGCTGGTCAAAATATCTGTCTGCTAAAGATGTCGGCAGATTTAAGACTGCACATAAATCCGAGGCAGTCGTAAGATATTACAGAAAGCTGGATGATGAGGATAAGGCAGAAATATCACGCCATCTTGAACTTGGGGTTCAACAGATATGGGGCGGCACTTCGATAGATCCGGCACTAGAAGGGTCAACTTTTCGTAGGTCACTGGCTGCAGATGCACGAAAAGCTGTTCACGATTTTGGGTGTATTTCGATTTCAGCGACGGGAAGCGATAAAGAACTTGATGGAGTGCAACGAATCGCGCAGGGATATCACTCAGGACTTGCGCACTACCCCACCCATATTTGCACTAGGAACGGAGATTGTACAGATGAGATGAAAGCAGCTGGGACTGAAAACAAGTGCGGCTTTTGTATTTATGCTGTCAAGGGTATTGATAATCTTGAGGCAATAGAAGTCAAGGTGATTAATTTGACAGATGAAGTTCGATCATTGCATGAATATGCCGACCGGATTCCAGAGAAAAACCAACATGAATTAATTAAGGTGGATAACCGTCTAGAGATTGTAGTTGGAGATCTCCTGGCTTGGATTTGGTGTAGAGACCATTTGGTCGCGGCTGCAGAAAAATTTAAATCTGATCCAGACAAGTTGTACTCATATCGCCCAGAAATTCTAGAGCGGGATTTTCGTCAATTCAACGCAGATGAAGATTCAGCTTTCTATATTTTATCTCGCCTTCATCAAGATAGTCAGTTTCCTGACTTGGTCTCGGAGGTCGCCAGAGCTAAATATAAGGCACTAAAACTTTCATTGCTTTCAGGAAAGGTAAGCGTACTGGATATTTTTAAAGGTACGGTCTCTGACTCTCCAGTTGAGCTGGTTTCAATGATTCGATCAATGCTCAAGCAAAGCGGTATTGGTGTAGAAGATTTGGCATCGATTTGGCAGGCTCAAGACGGTCGTACTAATAAGTTGATTGGCGATTATGTCCCAGTTATTGCAGTGGCTAAGGAGTAGGGTTGATGCTCAAATCTAATTTTTCAACATGGCAAGAGAATTGCGTTGATGAAAAGACTAGGAAAGTCATTTCAATACTTAAGGATATGAGTGAGTTTAAAACTCCTGCAATGAAAGTAACAGATCTGGCTAAATTCATATCAGACAAAATGACAAACGATCTAGAAGGTACTAAGTCTGATGCGTCGGATCCATGCGTGCTGGACTTTACCACCTTGTTGAAGAGGGCAGGGAAGTATCGCCCAATAATAGATTCCTATATGCTTCAAAGAGAGGGCTTCGAAAATTACGCCTTGCGAAACATTGATCCTGTCATCGGGAATGTACTTGAGTCTTATAAAGTGCGACTGAAACAGTCAAATGTATTGGTTAAACGTCTACAAGAAAAAGTAAGCCAGTTAGAGGCTGATAAAGCGGCACTGAATTCTGTCGCTAATATTACTCCTAATGGCCATAACGGTTTGGATCAGTTAAATGCAATGGGCAAGGTTACATCTATATTTTTTGATCTGCTTTTAAGTACAGATTATTGCAAATTTGATGACGCCACAGGGGATGTGCTCGCCGTTGGAAGAGCGCGTCGGGTGCTTTTGCCGGCCTCAGATATCGCGGTGTATCTAAATTGGCGCTATCGGGCTCCATCAGAACGCTAGTTATATAGCTATTAATTTAATGTAAGGTTGCTTTGGCGAAACCCCTTCACCGGTCAGTCTGAAGGGCACACAACGCTAGGGAAGCATGACGGTTCACTGTGCCCATGGATCCTGGCTTTGAATGACGTGGTTTTTTACGAACACCCCACCGCACAGGCCAAAGAGACCAAGGCAGCAGTGCTTTTAACAAGCTTATCGAAACACCTCACGATGCGGTTATCCTCTTTTAGCCACTCAAACATACGTTCGATGATATTGACGGCTGTCAAACAACCTAGGCAAGCCTGGTTTGGGTTTGCGCTTCATGTTTTGTAGACAGGTGGCTGCCTGCATTCAGTAGCGATTCCAGTATGGGCGCAACACGTAGGCTTCGTATCCCTTGCGAGCCAGCATGCACCGGCAGTGTGTGCGAGGACGCCCGCGCAGACTCCGAAGGTGAGCCGCACCGAGTATGGGTTGGGCATAAGCAATATCGCTTGCTTGCCCAACTGAAAACAGAAAGGGCGGAGGCAATCCGTCTGCAACACATTGCATGTAAATATTGTTTGTCATACCGACCCCGGCTCCGGGCGAACGCATAGTCCTGCGGTGCTATAGGCGCCTTTATTCACGGCCCCTGATGAGGCTCGGCTTGCACGTAGGGCCGTGGAGTCGATCAGCCAGATATCCAGATCAATCGAGTGCTGTTCGCTTATTCGGATGTGTAGCCGGTCGAAGAAGCCGCCAATGCGCCAGTCGCGGAATCGCTGATACACCGTTGAACAAGGGCCAGAACTTTTTTGCGTGTTCCTCTAAGCCGCGCCTGAGCATCATCCAATCATCAGCCCGCTGACGTTTGTAACGGCGGGCTCCAATGAAGAATCTGCAACCACGTCCCAGCTATGGACTGGCTCTAATGTGCAGCAACTGCGTATTGCAACTCATTGAAAAGTATTGGTAATTTAGTTTTCATGGGGTGTTATGACCCGATTATGGTTCGAACCTGCCCTGGGACACCAGATTCGAAGCCCGTAAGAAAGCCTCGCACAGAACCTCCTGGCGGGGCTTTTTTGTGCGTACTCGATCTTTTTGCTCGCGGGTCGAACCTTGCCGCCGATCAAGGTTCACAGCTGGTGCTGTGATGTATTTGTTGCAACGATGTACCTTGCGCGCCATCCGACAGCGTCTGAGCTGTTAAGCAAAATAATCCCCGGAAACAGCGCATGTTGCCTGTCCGGACCCGGTCACCCCGGACTATCATGCCGATAGCCCTGTCTCTCACCGCAAGGAGCCGCTCGGAACGCCGATGCGCCAGATCTGGAAATCTTTTCGAGCCCTTTATTTCGCCTCCTTGATGATGCTGATTGGCTCCGGCCTGCTCAGTACCTACCTGGCCTTGCGCCTGGCGGCCGACCATGTCGACAGTCTATGGGTGGGTGCGCTGATGGCGGCCAACTACTTTGGCCTGGTACTGGGCGGCAAGATCGGGCATCGCCTGATTGCCCGGGTAGGGCATATCCGTGCCTATGCCACCTGTGCCGGGATTGTCGGTGCGGCGGTGTTGGGCCATGGCCTGATCGATTGGCTGCCGGCCTGGATTGTGCTGCGGATAATCGTGGGTCTGGGAATGATGTGCCAGTACATGGTCATCGAGAGCTGGCTCAATGAGCAGGCAGATGCCAAACAGCGTGGCGTGGTGTTCAGCGGTTATATGATCGCCTCCTACCTGGGGCTGGTATTGGGCCAGTTGATACTGGTAATGCATCCCCAGCTTGGCCTTGAGCTGCTGATGCTGGTGGCGCTGTGCTTCGCCCTGTGCCTGGTGCCGGTGGCCATGACTCGGCGCATTCACCCGGCAGCCTTGCATCCTGCGCCGATGGAGCCGCGCTTCTTTATCAAGCGTGTGCCGCAGTCGCTGAGTACGGTGTTGGGGGCGGGGTTGATCGTCGGTTCGTTCTACGGTCTGGCGCCGCTGTATGCCTCCCAGCAGGGGTTGAGCACCGAACAGGTGGGCCTGTTCATGGGTAGCTGCATTTTTGCCGGGTTGCTGGTGCAGTGGCCGCTGGGCTGGTTGTCGGATCGTTATGACCGCGCGCTGCTGATCCGCTGCTTCGCCTTGTGCCTGGCGGTGGCGGCACTGCCGTTGGCAATCATGACCCAAGTGCCGCTGGAAGTGCTGTTTGTGGCGGGCTTCCTGTGTTCCCTCGTACAGTTTTGCCTGTATCCATTGGCGGTGGCGTTTTCCAACGACCATGTGGAAGGGGATCGTCGGGTATCGCTGACGGCCATGCTGCTGGTGACCTACGGTATCGGCGCCAGTGTCGGGCCGTTGCTGGCGGGTGTGGTGATGAAGCTGTTCGGCAGCCAGATGCTGTACGCATTTTTCAGTCTGTGCGCGCTGATCCTGGTGTGGCGAATCCGGCCTAAGGCGGTGACCAATCTGCACCAGGTGGAAGATGCCCCCCTGCATCACGTGGCAATGCCTGACAGTATGTCGAGTTCACCGCTGGTGGCTGCGCTGGACCCGCGGGTCGACGAGCAGGTGGTGCAGGAGCAGATGCAAACTGTCCCCGATCCCGAGCCGCAGGTCGATCCAGAGCCGCCGACGGATGAGCCCGCTTTCGAAGGGCCACCCGAGCCCCTGGGGCCGGATGAGCATCCCCACGAATTGAGCAGGGCGCGCCCCTGAAAGCAAAAACGGGCAGATCCCAAAGGGTCTGCCCGTTTTTTCTGTGATCGTTAAAGATCAAAAATCGTCGTCTTTGTCGAACCGTCGTGCTTCACGCTGCAGTTGGTACACAAAGCGCTCGACCTGGCGTTGCACCAAACCACTCATGTTGTGGAAGCGCACGCCGGCAAAGGTCGTGTTGATCCTTTCTTCGAAGTGCAGGTATCGCAGTTCGACGGCGGTGGTCATGCTGCCAAACGACAGGGCTGCGATAAAGCGGTCGTAAACCTGGCCCAGTTGCAGGCGCTCGGAAATATCACCTTCAAAACGCAATTTGCAGCCGGTGGCGGAAATATCCAGCAGTTTGCCGTTGACCGGCAGCTGAAGTTTCTCGCCGCCCAGCTCGATATTCACCAGTTGAGCCAGCTTCAGTGCGGCGCGGAACGCGTTGCGGCGCTGATGGTAGACCACCTCGTCCGGCAGGCTGCCGGTATAGATACGGTGGCCGCCTTTTTCGCCGATGGTCAGGGTGCCATTGCTTTCCCAGGCGACGCGTACGCCATCATGGAAACCTTCGATGCGAAAGGGTTCGCCGTTTTCGAGGTGGCGCTCGCCGTCGCGGGGGATCATTTCGTCCAGCGCCAGCATGTTGCTGTCGCGGTTGACGTCCACCAGGTAGCTCTGGAAGCGCTGGCTGCGTTCGTGGAAAGTGATGATCAGCGGGTCATGGCTGTCTTGCAGCATCCGCAAGGTGCCGGCGATTTCCAGAGGCGTGGTGAGGACCTTGGGTGGCTGCGGGGCATCTTCCGCATTAAGGGCGTTGAACACGGTTCTTCCATCTCCAGACAAAATACGACTACACGCAAGAACCGGCATTTTGCCAGCATGTGGCGGGCCTTGGATAGGGCGCGCTGTAAACCGGTGTCAGGCTTGGCTGCGGGTGCTTGGCTTGACCAGGCGCGAGGTGGAGCCCTGGGCGTTATAGAGTGCCGGAGGCTCTCCGCCGTGGAGTATACGCAACTGGTTGGCGGTCGTAGCTTGCTGAAGCTGGATCGACTGACCATTAAGCAGGTTGGCTTCCTGGCACTGGGAGAGCAATTGGTTGAGTTCTTTGCTCTGGGCCAGCAGTTGATCGCCGACCGAGGAGTGGCTGGCCAACTGCGCCAGGCCGTCGTGGTCCGCTGGCAGGCCGAGGCTGATGAGGATCTGGCTGCGTTTTTTGCCGTGCTGTTCCAGCAGGACGATCAACGACTGCTTGCGCGCCAGAATTTCTTCCAGCAACGGCATGTCCCGGCCATAGAGGGCCAGTGATTCTTCTTTGAGCAGCTCGAGCAATTGCTGCGTCGGCGCTAGATCATCAATGATCAGTTGAAGCAAATGTTCGTCGTGATGCATGGCTGGCCTTGGGTTTTAAGCGTCCAAAAGCCCTGCGCAGGCCTTTGCCTAGCGCTCGGCTTCGAAGTTAAGCAGCTTGCTGGCTACACGGTTGCTGTCGACTTTATAGCTGCCATCGGCGATCGCCTGCTTCAATTCGGCCACGCGGGCTTTATTGACTACCGGTTGATCGCGCAGCGAGTCAGTGACCTTCTGCAACTGTTGAGCCTCATTGCTCAGGTGTACGAATTCCCCGCTTTGGCTGGCACTGGCCTGTTCTGCCTTGGCGGGCAGCGCCGGGGCCTTGGCTTCTACGCTGTCCTTGGGGCTGGTGGTGCGCGTAGTGCCTGACGTAGTCGGGGCGTTATTCAAACGGCTGAAATCGATGACCATGATAAAAAAACCTCTGGGTATTTGGACGCTTGCCATGTTTTCGGCAATACCCGGACAAACTTTAGGCGCGAATGACAATAAATCTCCGCACGGGATATCTCGTGCACAGTGTAGGAAAACCCAGCGTCCTGTACCAGTGATCTATAAAGCGACCTCGACTTGCCCTGGGGCTGTCACCCGCGCTTTGATCACGCGGTTGGAGTTGAGGTTCTTGACTCGAATCTGTTCGCTCATGCCGCCGTTGGACAGTGCCTCGCCCGGCATTTTCACATTCAATCCGCCGCTGCTCGCGGAAATCACCACCTGATCGCCCTTGCGGATGACCTCGGCCTGTTCCAGATGCACCAGGGTAATGACCTGATCGGTGACCACTGGTCGGGTCAATTTCTGTCCGATGGCCTGATCCAGGGATGTCAGGTAACCCTGGCTGATCTGGCTGATGTCGCGTTCACGCAGTGCAACGTCCTCGAAAGCGATGATGCCCGTGCGTTTCAGCGGGCGAGCAACCACCACCACATCACGGAACAATTTGACCTGGGCCGGCACGAACACCGTCCAGGGCGAGGCGCCTTCGCAGCGTACCTTTACCGTCACTCGCCCGATCGGTTGGGCGGGGCTTTCCAGGGTCGCTGTCAATTCCTTGTCGCACATGGGCATGCGCAGGCGCGGGTCCAACTGGTTGACCTGGATTTCATAACGCCCCGGCGTCTGTGTGGTCGCCAGATAATCTTCTACAGTGAACTCAAGAAAGCCTTGAGTGACGCCGATAAGTAGATCAGGCAAGGTGACGTTCTCTGCACGGGCCGTGGTGGCCAGGCTGAAGGCGAGCAGCGCCAACGGTGCGCAGAGCAATCTGCAAAACCATGTCAGGTGAGGGCGTCGGGAAACTGTCGTTTTAATGTCCATATTCAACAAATAGCAAAGCTCGTGCCGTTTAGTGTTGGGGGCGCGCCGCCCTTGTAGGTATAGCCAAAAGTTTTAGCGTAGGAGTCATGGCATGGCAGGAGTAATGGATTCAGTAAACCAGCGCACACAGCTGGTAGGGCAGAATCGCCTGGAGTTGCTGCTTTTTCGTCTGGATGGCAAGCAGCTGTATGGCATCAACGTATTTAAGGTGCGGGAAGTGCTGCAATGTCCCAAGCTGACGATCATGCCCAAGTCCAGTCCGGTGGTGTGCGGTGTGGCGAATATTCGTGGTGCGACTATCCCGATTCTTGACCTGGCCCTGGCCACCGGTTCGGCTGGCCTGCAGGATCGCGAGAACCCATTCGTGATCATTACCGAGTACAACACCAAGACCCAGGGTTTCCTGGTGCGCTCGGTGGAACGCATCGTCAATATGAACTGGGAAGAGATCCATCCGCCGCCCAAGGGCACTGGCCGCGATCACTACCTCACGGCGGTAACGCGGGTTGATAACCAGTTGGTGGAAATCATCGACGTGGAGAAGATCCTCGCCGAAGTCGCACCCACCTCGGAATCGATTTCCGTGGGTGTGGTGGACGCCGAAACGGCGCACAAGGCCGTCTCGCTGCGTGTGCTCACGGTGGATGACTCCTCAGTGGCGCGCAAACAGGTGACCCGCTGCCTGCAAACCGTCGGCGTGGAGGTTGTGGCGCTCAATGATGGTCGCCAGGCGCTGGATTACCTGCGCAAGCTGGTGGACGAGGGCAAGAAGCCGGAAGAAGAATTCTTGATGATGATCTCTGACATCGAGATGCCGGAAATGGACGGTTACACCCTTACGGCTGAGATACGCAGCGATCCACGCATGCAAAAGCTGCACATCATCCTGCATACTTCGTTGTCGGGCGTATTCAATCAGGCGATGGTCAAGAAAGTCGGTGCCGATGACTTCCTGGCCAAATTCCGTCCTGATGACCTGGCATCCCGGGTAGTCGACCGGATCAAGGCAGCAGATCACAGCTAGGGGTTTGTCCCCTGGCGGTCATACGATTTTAGAGGCGGTATCAGTGTCTACGGGTAATTTGGATTTTGAACAGTTCCGGGTCTTCCTGGAAAAAGCCTGTGGCATATTGCTCGGTGAAAACAAGCAATACCTGGTATCCAGCCGTCTTAACAAACTGATGGAGCAGCAGGGCATCAAGTCCCTGGGCGAGTTGGTTCAACGGATCCAGGGGCAGCCGCGCAGTGGGCTCAAGGAGATGGTGGTCGATGCCATGACCACCAACGAAACCCTGTGGTTTCGCGACACCTACCCCTTTGAAGTGCTCAAGAGCAAAGTGCTGCCGGAGGCCATCAAGGCCAGCCCGGGCCAGCGCCTGCGTATCTGGTCGGCCGCCTGCTCCTCAGGACAGGAACCGTACTCGATTTCGATGTCCATCGATGAGTTCGAGCGGACCAACATGGGCCAGCTTAAAGCCGGGGCGCAAATCGTCGCCACCGACCTGTCAGGCACCATGCTCACCAACTGCAAGACCGGCGAGTACGACAGCCTGGCCCTGGGCCGTGGTTTGTCCCAGGAACGCCTGCAACGTTACTTCGACCCGAAAGGGGCGGGGCGATGGGCGGTCAAAGCGCCGATCAAGAGTCGCGTGGAGTTTCGCTCGTTCAACCTGCTCGACAGCTACGCCAGCCTGGGCAAGTTCGACATGGTGTTCTGCCGCAACGTGCTGATCTACTTCTCGGCCGAGGTGAAGAAAGACATCCTGTTGCGCATCCACGGCACCCTCAAGCGTGGCGGTTATCTATTCCTCGGTGCATCCGAGGCGCTCAATGGCCTGCCGGATCATTTCCAGATGGTGCAGTGCAGCCCTGGGATCATCTACCAGGCCAAATGATAATGTGGGAGGGGGCTTGCCCCCGATAGCGGTGTATCAGTGATAGAGACATCAACTGATCAACCGCTATCGGGGGC
>NZ_JAAUVM010000038.1:0-36535 GCF_012030485.1 Pseudomonas sp. B14(2022) | reverse complement strand
CGCGAAATCGACCCTGCCAGTTAAAAACTGTTACCTATGTGTGTGAACTGATTTGTAACCCATGTGGGTGAGTCATACCGGCGAAGCGTTTTTGGTTACTTTTGGCGCTCTTCCAAAAGTGACCCGCTGTAAGAGCGGAACCCTAAGTCGCCGTTACCGCAGCAACGGATATGTACTCATTCCAACCCCAGCAAATGGTCGGCCCAGAGGCCGCCATCGGGAGCAAGCCACCTCCCACATTTCACTCCCAGGGCACCCGTTAGAGAGTCGTCGGCTCCCGAGCCTCCAAAGGGCAAGTCGAATCGTCGCCCCCACAGTTTTAACCGAGTCCCCCCCCAATACCGCTCGGCTATAAGCTCGCCACCCTTCTGCTTCCGCCAAAAAAATGGGGCGATCACTGATCGCCCCGAACGGTACATCGAGAGGTCCTTCTGAAACTCTACAAACTGATCTGCTTACGCTCCTCATCCGTCAACCGCGCCCGCGCCTGTTCACTCAGCGGCCCCGCGCCCAGCACCTGCACCGGGCTGTTGGGGTTGTAGCTGGAGTTTTTCTGCTGCGGCTCCGGATCGCGCGGCAACGGCTCGCTGCCCAGGCTCAGCACCTCCACGGTCATGATCGACGGCCGGCCCTGTTTGGCCGCCGCCTGCTGGCTGCGCGCCGCGTCTTCTGCGGCCTGGGACGCCGCCGCCCCCGCCGCGCTGGCTGAACTCATGGCACCAGTGTTGACCGTGGCCGACACCGGCACCCCGGACGACTTGCCCTGGGTCTGGATGTTCGCCGCGTTCACCACCCGCAAGGCGGCGATGTTGACGTTACCCGACACCCGAATCCCCGCCTCCCCCGCATCGATGGTGCCCAACGGTGCGATCAGGTCGATGTCCCCCGCCGGCACTTCCGGGATCGGGTTGAGCGTGGCGATCCCCGCACCGGTACTCGGCACCGACGGCGACAGGCTCACGTTGCCCCAGTTGTCATAGACGCGCTTGGGCGGCGTGTACACCACGGTAGTCTTGGAGCCACGACCGGCGTTGATGTCGCCCTCGCTGGTCCAGGCCATGATCGAGCCGCCGAAGGTGGTCATGATGCGGCTCTGGCCGAGCAGGATGCTGCCCAGGGAGTACAGCTGGATATCTCCGGCGCCCTGGGTGATCACCCCAGCCGTGGACGGCGGTGCGGCGCCTTCGATGCCGAACGTCTGGCGGCCACCCGGCGTGAGCATCTGGATCGAGCCACCGAAGTTGGTGTGCACGCCCGCGCCGCCGAACATTGTGATGTCGCCTTTGTAGGTGATCGGGTTGCCGGCCACGTCGGTCTCGGGGAACAACCGGGCAATCGCAGCACGACCACGCACATAGCTGCCCTGGCGCACACTGCCGTCCTGGTTATACTCACGGCCGGCGGCCTTGAGTTCGGCGAAGTACACGTCGCGGGCGAAGATCCGTTGTTGTTCGGCGGGCAGTTCAGCGTAGTAGGTACGGGCCTGTTCGCTGTCGCCGGCGAAGCCGAAGCGTTCGGTGAGCCAAGACACCAGTTCACTCTCGTAGGTCTTGGCGACTTTGCTGCCCTGCAACGACTCACCCGATTGCGCCAGGTTGGCGGGGTTTAGGTAAGCCTCGACGAAGCGACGGTAATCCGGGCCGTTGAGGCCCGCGCCGGCTTGCATGACAATGCTTGCGCCAGGGCGGCTATCGCCCGCCGCCACAGCACCCAGGCTGTTCACAGCGACTTTGTCTTCCATCTGAATGTTGCGCCCCGCCGTCAGTTCCAGGGTGCCGGGGCCGGCAACGTTGAAGCTGCTGTAGAGGATGTCGCGGCCGGCGCTGGCGATGGAGATATCGGTGGGGCTGTTGTGTACGAACAGGTTGCCGATGAAGGTGTATTGCCCCGTGTCCGTGACACCACCGCTGGCACCACTCAAGCGCGTGCCGCTGCCGACAATATCGCGCCCGGCCTGCATCCACACCGGGCCTGCGCCTTCGTAAAAGGTTTGCCCGAGCCGAGCGTCACTTGCCCCCGTGATCGTGAGGGCACGCCCACTGTTGACGCCCAGCAGGTCCCCGCTCAGCGCATAGAAACGTGCAGGTTCCAGGGCGTCACCCCAGGCCATACTGACCGTGTTGGGGCCAAAGGCAAACAGCGGGGAAACCATGAAGGTGGCTTTGCTGCCATCGCTGGACAGATTACCGCTACCGCTTACCGGGATCTGATTGCTCAGGAAGCCGAGAAACGCCGGGTGCAAAATCGTCGCCAGGCTTTGCGGGGCTGCGCTGGAGCGGCTGATGGGCAGGTCGCCGCCGTAGATCGAGTCGCCGGCGAGCAGTTCCAGTTGCCCGTTGGCCGAAGGCGCCAGCACCATTGCCCTGAGCGGCGGCACCGTACTTGGGTCACCGCTTGATGCACGGCCGTAATACAGGCTGCCGCTGGCGGCGACGGCGCGCAAGGTGGCGGGATAGACGGCTGCCATGTCGGTGTCCAGCGTCTGGGTCAGGGGCGTGAGGTTGCCCCCGGCGGAAAACAGGTCCACCGCCGTGCGGTCGGTCCACAGACTGAACCAGCTGTGTCCAATCCCGTTGATGCCACCGCTCGCGTAGGCCAACGCGTTGACTTGCGGCGCGCGGCCCGGGTCGGCGACATCCTGCAACACCAGGTCACCGCGGGTGGCCAGACTGAAAGTAGCGTCACCCGGCAACAGGCTCAAACCACCAGCCGCCCTGGCGGACGTGGAACGCAGCGGATCGTAGGCGCGCACTTCGCTCGGGCTCTGGTAGCTGGCCTGGTTACCATACAGCAGCGTCAGGCTACCCAGAGCGCCGCCAGTGAGTTGTACATGCCCTCGCGTATTCACCAGTGCGCCATTGAGGTGGTCTGTGTTGATCTGGCTGGCTGGGTTTAACGCTCCGCCGACCCGCAGGTTCAGATCGCCGCCACCGGTCAGTTGGACGCTGCCATCGGTGGCGACGCGGCCGGTGCTGCCGACGGCCAATACCAGGCCTTGGCTGCGGGCGCTGACGTTCTGGGCTGTTGGCGACACAGGGCTGATGATCCCTGCATCGCCGCCGACATCAACATTGAGGTTGCCGCCACCCAAGGTGCCGAACCCGGTGAACCCGACCATCTGGTCCGACCGCTGGCTTGCCACATAGGAACCAAAATTGATCCACCAGGCGGTGGCTTGCGCCTGGCTGCCACTGAGGCCATTACCCTGACGCCACAACCAGTTGCCGACGTTGGTTGAGTCCACACCGAGATCGCCTAACGGACGCCCGATGCTAATCAGCGACGGGCTGGTGATATTGCCAGTCAGGTTGCCACCCGCTTTAACCAGCAAATTGCCACCCATCTCCGGGTACCACGCGCGGTACAGGCTGTCAGTGCCACCATTGACCAGCTTTTCGTTCGCCCCTGCGTCCCCGAGAACCTTGTCATTGCTACCCAAGGCGCGCTTGAGATTATAGGGGGCGTTGGCGGAGGTGCCGGCGGATGCGTTGCCGGCAGTGTAGACACCGAACAGCGACTCCATGCTCAGGTTACCGGCGGCCAGCAGATCCAGATCCGCTGCACCGGTACGTATTACGCTGAAGCGGGTGCTGCTACCCGAAACCAGGGTATAGCCATCACCTTGCGTGGAGCAGAACTCAGGAAAATCAGTACACACCTCCGGGTAGTTAATACCAGCAAAATCAATAGGCTGCCCCGTCATGCTGTCATCGCCAAACCAGCCGACGGACCCCTCTTCGGTCCAGACCACAGCTGCCTGTCCGTACATACCATAATGACTGTCCGCCAATCGCAGATTGCCGCTTACCGGATGCGGTTGCAGCAGGCGACTGTCGGCTGCCTCAGTGTCGGCCCCCGCAACCAGGCGAATCGACCACGACTGCGCACCCTCCTCCAGCATGGGAGCAATTGCCCAGTTTTTGCCCGGATGGCCGGCGTCACGCAACGCCACCGACTCCACGCCGCCCGGCAGCTTCACGTCTGTCCCCGACGGCAACAGGGCGCCCCGGGGCAGCACTTGGCTGGCGGCCAGGGTCACCTTGGTGGCCAATGGCACGCCCTTGGGCCAGATCAAGCCGTCGACACTGGCTGACGTGCTCAACAGGCTGCCGGCATCCAGGACACTGCCGATGGCGAGGGTCTGGCTCTGAGTCAGCAACGTGCCCGCCGCGAACAGCACATTGCCCGAGGCATCCCGAACAGCCGCCGCCAAAACCGTACCCGCCGGGAGTACCAACGGTTGTTTGAGCGTAGCCGCGACGGGCAATCGGGTGCCCGCCGGCAGAAACAGGGGGTTAGTCAGTACATCGAAATTAAGCGCAGCGCCCGCAGGGAACACGGTGCCCACCTCCAGGGTCACGCCGCTGCCCGGCACCACCACCGTGCCGCCGGTGTAATCGATACCGGCGCGCAGCACCCAGCCATTGTCATCGTCGGTGGGCGGTGGCGCGGCAAAGCCGTCGTTGATGCTGCCATAGATATTCAGGTCGCCACCGGCGCGCAGGGTCAGGCTGCCGGACTCGGTCTTGGCCGTTGATTTGAGGCTGGCGTAGCGATAGCTGGAGAGGTCCAGGTCGCCCTGCACCACCAGGTCGCCATCCGGGGTTTTGCTGATGATCTCTACGCCGGGGCGCAGGTGGAACACATCACCGTAAGTTGCGTTGTTCAAGCCGGCGAGCTTCTGCAGCAAGTTGCTGTTAACACGCGCGGCGTTGATGAAATTCGTATTTGCTGGATCGACGACTTTCGTGAGGTAGTCCTGATCAATCACTTGGTACGGGCGCCCATTGGGCGTTTCATCGGTGTTGGTCGGGGCATCGTCGTAGGTTCTCATGCCGTTGAGCGCAATCGAACGCGCGCCCTGGATAGTCAACTGCCCACTGGCGTCAATGGCGATGTCATTGCCGCCCACGCGCGGCGCGTTGAGTTCCAGCGTGCCACGGCTGCGCCCGTCATTGCCGGTCGCGGCCTCGGTGCCATGGCGCAGGTCGATGCGCGCGCCGTTGGCCAGTGTCAACTGGCCCTGGCCTGAGCTGAGGACCACGATGGCGCGGTTAGGCGAATCGATGATCTTGCCGTAGCTGTCCACGCGCAATTGTGTGCCATGGGCGTCCAGCACGGCGCTGCCGTCGAGGGTCAGGCCCTGCTTGGCGGCCAGGTTTATGCTGCCCACGCGCTCGCCGCTGGCATCCACCAGGCCGGTCACGCGCAGGCTGCCATTGTCGATCGAGACGTTGACGCTGTTGGCCTTGACGTCATTGCCGATGGTCAGGTCGCCCTGCTTGAGCTGGAAGCTACGCGCACCGTAAACCTGGCCTTGGTTGAGGCGTTGGTTGAGCGCTGCGAACTGGTCGCTGAGCGTACCGCTGCCGCCCAGGCGCTGGGCCTGGATCTCCACCGCACCCGCGAGGTATGGCACCCGCGTGCCACCGGCATCGTAGTCACCGCTGCTGCCGGCGATGATCTTGCCTGCCAGGTAGACGATCCCTGCAGCGCCGTCCACCGCCACCGCGCGCAACTTGCCCGCCTGGTTGTGCTGCGCCGACAGGTCGATGGTCGAACCGGCGGCCTGCTGCACATTGCCGGCACGGCTCTCCAGCAAAACCTCGCCGCCTGCGCTGTATTTGGTCAAGTCATTGAAGGCAATGGCCCGGCCGGACACATCAATCGAGGCGGCATCGGTCAACACCACGTCGCCCCGCGCGCCCAAGGTGACCTTGCCGCTGGGCAGTACCACGGCAGTGGCCAGGCGAAGGCTATCGCCTTGCAATGACAATTCGCCGCCGATGCCGTCCACCTTGCCTACTGCGCCAGCCGAGGCGCTGACATCAATCGCGCCACCGGCGGTAATACGGTTGACCGAACCGGCCTCACCGGTCATCAGCGGCGTGAGGATATTCAGGTTGCCGCCGCTGTAGGCAAAGCCCTTGATCGCATCAAACGCGCCCTGGCTCTGGTACACCGAGAGGCTACCCTTGTGGTTGGCGGTGATGCGCTCACTGGCATTGAGGTTGACGTTGGCAAAGCCCAGGGCGAGGCGGTCGAAGGTCTTGGTCGTGCTCGGCTGGGCAAAATCCCCATAGCCGAATTCGATACGCTCGGCATTGATGTCCAGGCGCCCGCTGCCGCTGCCGGCACCGCCGGTCACCGCCGCCACAGGCGGCGCGACGGCACCTTGCCAGATCAGGTTGGCGGTGTGGATAGTCGCCACGTCGTTCAAGCCGCCAGAGCCGTAGATCGCCGGCGTGGACAGCATCAGGTTGCTCAGCAACGACTTGCCGGTCACGGCGTCATAAGTGTCCAGGGTGGTGGTGCCGTAGAAGTTAAAGCTGTCACGCGCCGACAGTTGCAGGGTTTCCAGCGCCGGGGCGCCGAATTGGGTGTCACCGCGCAGCAGGCGTTCCAGCACTTGCTGGTTGAGGGTCATGCCCACCGGCAGGCGATTGTTGGCGGCTGCATCGGCCAGGGCTTCGGGGCTGCCGACGTTGATGCTGGACACACCCAGGTTCAGGTGGCGGGTGCCATAGCGCACATCATCGCCCATCTGCAGGGAGCTGTCGGTCAAGGTAACGATGCTGCCTTCGGAATACAGGGCTGTCTGGCCGCTGCAGGGCGCGCTGTTGCACACGCCTAACTGGATGCCCCCACTGATGACTTCGCCCAATGACGGCGCGGCGACTACGTTGAGCAAACCGTTGGACACCGCCAGCATGTTCCCCACGTTATAGACAAAACCGTCACGGGCGTCATAACTGGCCTTGCCACGGCCAATGGTGTTGATCGAGGCACCTTGCTCGACAACGATGCTTCCGATGCCGGTCAGCAGCAGCACTTCCGGCGCTGTCAGTTGGGCACCGTCACGTAGAATAATGGCGCCGGTGGTGCCACCAGCGACGTTAATGTAATTACCGGCCTGGCCGTAATTGACCACCGTCATCCCGCCAATCAACAAACGTGAAGCGCCTAGGGCGTTCAGGCTTTGCGCATGCACGCTGACACCGTTAAAGCCCTCGCTGGCACCCTTGCCGGTCGCCACGATCTCGATATCTCTTCCAATCCCGCCGTCTTTATTGATCAGTGCCACGGTACCGCCATAACCGCCGTCAGCGGCCTCGAAGCGACCGGTGCCATCGAACGAGAAGGCCTGCGCGCCCGCCCCCGGACGCAAGGCCAGTTGCAAGGTCCTGGCATCCACGGGCAGCAAGGCACGGGGCACGCCAAGCCTGACTGCATCGGCCACGGCGAATTGGGCGTAACCGGTTTCGTTGTACTGAGAGTATCGGCGCAAGGTGTCGGCGGAGGTCAGGATAACCTGGCTGGACAGGCTGTTGCCGATGCCGGTATTGGCGATGGACAGGCGCCCGGTGCTGGCCCATGAGCCATTACGCAACGGTTGGGTCGAGCCATCGCCGCCGAGCCCCGCCAGCCCGTTGATCTCCACCCGGAACGCGCCCGGCATCAGCGCGTAGGTGGAAGGCATCAGGGTGTAGGTACCGGCTGCCAGCCCCGGCACACCGGCACCGATGCTGATTTGCTGGCCGATCAACGGATCTACCGCACCGCCTTCTGGCGCCACCGGCGCATAGCCGGGTTGCACACCCGGCACAATCGCGTAGATCGGGTTGGTGCTCAGGCCCGGCAACACAAAACCGCCATTTGCGCCGAATTGCACCAACGGGTTAAGGCGCGCATCCGTAGAGCCGCCACGTCCGGAAATGAACCCAGCCCCGAGTAATTCGCCACCGCCGGACAAATCCACCGTTGCTTCCGGCTGCACCGCCACCGACTGCCCACCCAATACCATCCCGATATACAAACCACCGCTGTTATCCGTTGCGCCCTGGCCAACGAATGTGACTTTCTTGCCGTTGTACATATAGACCTGACCATCCACCGTGCCGCCGTAAGGCAGCACCAGGCCCTTGCCACTCACGGAGGTCAGGCTACCCGGCAACAGTTCAACCTTGCCCGACGTCAGGATGCCGACTTCGATCAGCCCCAGTGGCGCACGCACCACGCCGCCCTGGCGGATATTGGCACCGCCCAGTTGCAGGCGACCGAAGGCCGAGTACGGTACAGCGGCTGTGGCGTCGCCGATGCGTTCGATACTCAATGTGCGCGTCGGGTCAAAACCCGAGTTCTCGTTCTGAAACCCCGCCAGCACGCGCGCCCCGACTTCCGTCGCGGGGTACAGCTGCGCGGCGCGCAGGGTCATGTCGCCGCTGGTCACCAGTTGCGTGCTGATGCCCTGTGAGATCACATTCGCATCGGCACCGGCCAGGAAGCGCAGGTCGCCTTGGCTGGTCAGTTGCACATTGTCGAACCCGCGACGCTCGACCGCGACCTGAGCGTTATTCGCCAGCGGCACGTTGCTCTTGTTGCCAAACACCACATTGCCGCGTACATCGATCAAGTTGGCGCTGGCACGCAACTGCGCCGCCGTTGTCAGCGGCGACGGATTGGGCAGCAGCGGCACCGCACGCACATAGGCTTCCTTACTGCTTTGCGCAGGCGCAAGAATGCCGGCCAGCAGCAAGTAAGGCGCCGACAGGCTGACCCGCGAATTGGCCGCCGCCCCCTCGCTGAGGTTGTAACTGGCGCTGTACAACCGCAGGCTTTGGCCCATGTTCAACGACACATCGCCGTCGAAACTCAGCAAGCCGTTGCTGAGCAGGGCCAGGTTGTCGAAACCGCCAGCGGTGATCTGGTCGACACCGAGACGGCCGTGACCGTACTCCAGGCTGGCGCCGGTCGGTAAGGCGCCAGGTTGATGGGTCTGGCTGAGTACCAGCTCGCGCACCTTGAGCACCCGGTCGTTCACCGCGTTTTTCGCGTAATAGGGGCTTTCCAGCGCCAGCGACAAGCTGCCGCCCGCCGCGCCGGCGCCCCCGGCACGCGCGACAAAGCTGCCGTCCAGGTACAGACCATTGTTGGACGCAAAACTGATGCTGCCGCCATTGCTGGCGACCGGCACACGACCCTGGCCTGGAACATCCAGCACCGCCTGGGCACCGGACGCCTCCAGGCGCGCGCCTTCGCGCACCACCACAAACACATCGCCGGCGCTGGCAATGCCGGTGGCCAGGTTGATATCACCACCGATGCTGATCTTGCCGCCATTGAGGACCTGGCCATACACGCTGCCTCGGTTGCTCACCGCCGTGACCGCGCGCGCTGCAACGTCGATCAGCGCGTTCTCGCCCACCCAGATCGAGCGGTCATGACCGGCGGCAATCGGCTGTTCCCAGGCCTGCGGCGCCAGGTTCAGGCCACCCAGGCTGACACTGCCGCCCCAGGCATTCAGGCTGCCGTTCAGGGTCAACTGACCAACGCTGCGCAGGTTGATGCCCTGGCCGGGGTCGACATTGATCACCGCACCCTGGCCCACGGTCAGAGCGGTGCTCGCCAGTTGTGCGGCGGTGGAATCCTTGGAGCCGGCCGTCAGCGTCAGGCTGGCACCGCGACGCTGGGTCAGCACGCCTTGGGTCGGGTTTTCCTGGTAGAGCGCCGGCGTCCAGCGCTCCAAGGCCGTGGCGGGGTCGCTGCCACTCGGCGCGGCCAGCGTCTGCTCGCCCAAACGGTAGACCGGCGTAGTGACATCCACCTGAGTGCCATTCGTGACGAGCAGGCCTTCGTTGCCGGTAATGTCATAGGCCGAGAAGCCCTTGTTGAAGAAATCGCCCGACAGTTGCACGGTACCGACGTCGGGCGCGGTGGCGCTCTCGCCGATCTGTACCTTGAGCGCCTGCAACGCCAGGGTGCCGCCGCCATTGACGCCATAGCCGCGAATCTCGCCGTCCAGCACCAAGGAGCCGAGCGCGCCCAAGGTCACGTCGCCGCCCTTGCCGCCGGTGAGCTTGCCATCCACGCCGAGGGTGGCCCCGGAAGACGCATCCACCACGCTGCCGGCCGCCAGGTTCACGTTGCCGGTGCCGCGCAGCGATACCTTGCCGCCGTTCACATACGCCACGCCTTCGCGGTTGTTCGGGCCCAGCATCAGGTTGTTCCAACGCCCGGTGGCGTCCAGCTTGACGCCTGCCGCCACATCGGCCCGCCCGCTGCCCGCGAGGATCACATCGCCGACCGTATTGCCGGAGTTGAGATTAACCTGATTGAGGATGTTGCCCGCGTTGAGGGTGCCGCCATGGGCCGTGAGGTTGGCGTTGATGTTGACCTCAGGCCCAAACAGAGTGATCTCACCGCCGTCCGCCACATTGAGCGCACCCTTGACGGTGATCTTCTGCGTGACGCCGACTTTGATCGCCCCCAGTTGATAGCCATTGAGCTGATCACTGTCGAGCACCATCTTGCCCTGGCGATCCGCCGGCAATGCGGTGGTGAGGTCCAGGCCATCGGCGATTTTCTGCGTGTTGCGGTCAATCAATACTTCATCGGCAGTGCCGGTCAGCGCATAACGCAGGGTGCCGGTGGTCTTGTTGTAGACCGGCGTGTACCCGCCAATGATCAACTGCGCGCGCTGGGCCATGGCCTTCTGGGATTGCTGGTAACCGTCGAGGTTGATGTTCGGCGCCTGGGTCTGGCGATCGCCCTGGAACACATCACTGATCACCTGGCCTTCCAGCACCGCGCTGGTGGTGCCGACCACCAGCTTGCCCGCATCGCGGCCCACCGTGTAACCGCTCTCGAAACGGCGTTGTTTGGCGATCATCGGGTTGTAGTAGTAATCGGTCTGGCCCCAGCGCTTGCTGGTGTCTTCATAACCCTTGTAGAACCCGGAATAGAGAATGTCCCCCGGCGCGTTGGACAGCTCATACAGGCGCCCGTCCGGGCCCTTGAGCCAGGTCTGCTGGATATACCCGGCCTGCACGTCCACGGTGCCGCCCGAGAGGTTGATCTGCGCGCCCTTTTGAGTCACCACATCCTTGCCGGTAAACGTCACGGTGCCGCCCTGGGCCATCCACTCACCCACCGAGTGGCCCTGGGTGCCAAGGTAACCACCGACTTCCAGCAGGCCGCCGGCGGTGTACCAGCGATCCGTTGCATAGCCGTTGGTGCCTGCGGGCACAAACACCAGATCGCGCAGGTCGACCCACACATCGTTGTTGATCAGCTTCCCGTCTTCACGGTTGACCGGCGCGTCACGCTGCTCGTTGCCCTGTACGTTGATCTTGATGTTGTTGGACTCCATCGACACCTTGACGCCGACAGCCCCGGATACATCAATCATCGCCCCATCGCGCACCAGACTACGCCCGGCGGCACTGACCGCGACCTGCCCACCGGTGGCCAGGGTGATCGAGCCTTTCTGGAAATCCACGGTGCCACCGCTGACGATCTCGATGCGCGACTGGTCGGTACGGTCGGCCACCGCACTGAGGTTGTTGAACTGCCCGGTGATCAAGTTGGCGGGCATGCCGTCGAGCTTGATCAGGCCATTGCTTTGCTGGCTGTTCAGCGCAGTGCTGCCACTGCTGTCCAACAGGATCGAAGTGGTACTGCCCTCGCCCAGGGTCACACTGCCGGTGGTGTCGGTGGCGGAATTGAGCAAGTGGATCGTGCCACGGGTGTCCACCGACGTGCTGGCCAGGGCCACGCCATTTTGCTGCACCTGGTGCCCGGTCAGGGTGATGTCCCCGGTGGACGCCATGATCAGACCGTTGTTGCTGACCTTGCCGGCGCTGCTGCCAGCCTTGAGGCTGGTGGCGACTTCATTGCCGCGCGTGGTGGAGCGGTCGTTGCCAGTGGTACCGACACCCTTGCGGATGTAGAAGCTGTCGCCGGCAGCCAGGGTGGTCTGGCCCTTCGCGGTGCTGATAGTACCGGCGTTGTCCACTTCCGAACCCAGCAGCAAGGCATAGCCGCCCGCATCCGTCGAAGTGGCCGGGTTGTGGGTCTGGATCAGCGCACCGCGCTGCACCTCGACCTTGCCTGCCGCGTCGGTGAAGGTCGGCTGGGTGCCGTTACCATCCACGTAAATACCGCTCTGGGTGAACTGCTGGTCGGTGATGTTCGCAGCGGCAGCAACGAGGTTGCGTACGTTGACCTGGCTGGTGCCACTGAAGACCACGCCGTTGCGGTTCACGATCATCACCGTGCCGGCGCCATTGATCTGGCCCTGGATCTCACTGGGCCGTGCATTCGGGTCGTTGACGCGGTTGAGCACCGCCCAACTGGACTGCTGCTGGAAATCCACCGTGGTGTTGCGCCCGACGTTAAACGTCTCCCAGTTGAGGATCGCCTTGTCGGCGGTCTGCTCGATACTCACCGTGGTCTTGCCACCGGACTGGGTTTGGGTCGGGCCCTTGGCGTTGGTCCAGCCCTGGGTCAGGCTGTTATCCACCTGCAGGCCGCCTTTGCCGAGGCCATCGGGAATCGTCGAGACCTGGCCGAACGCCGCCTGGCGTCCCGCCGCTTGCGCTGCCTGCTGCGCCGCAATCGCCGCGACGCTGGTGTTCAAGGTGCTGATGGAACGCGCCAACTGCTGGTTGACCCGCGCCTGCTGGTTCAGAGAAGGAACCCCCGGCACCTGCCCGGCACTGATCCGCGCCGCCGTCGTCGCCTGGCTCGCACCTTTCTCGGCAAACCAGCTGGAACTGAACGCCGTGGCCGCATGGGCATTGCCCGCCACCATCAACAAGGCAATGGCCTGGGCCAGGGGCTTGAGGCGCAGGACAGTTTCTTGGGCTTTCAGGTTTACCGGTGATTTGCAGCGGACCATCGGGGATCTTCCTTCTTTGTTATCACGCAGGGAGCAAGACAGGCTCACGTATGAGGGTTAGGCGGTTGGCGAAGGGCGGGACTGAACTTCTGTCATGCAAAGTTCATAAAGGCCTGATAGCGGATCGAAAACCCGTACAAACGCAAAAACCAGCAACGGCACAGGCCGTTGCTGATCAGGTGTTGCAGGTCGGTGAAAGCGTGGATTACAGCGGACGACCTTTACCGTTGCAGACGTTGGTGTTGCCGATGCTCAGGGCGTTGCTGGCGGTCAGGAAGCTGCCGCGAATAGCCAGTTTCCAGTTGGATGGCAACGGTACGAACGCGTTGGCTTCGATAGCCGCATCGTTGTTCGCGGATGCGCCGTAGTGCTTGGTGAAGAACTCTCGCACTTGGCTGGTCTGGGTGGCGTCGGCGTAGCACTGGCTGAAGATCAGGTTGGTGAAGCCCAGGATCGGGTAGCCCGACGATGGGTAGGCCACTACACCGCCGCCCGTCGTTGCACCGAACACCGGCACCCAGGCGTCAGGGTTGCCACGCGCGGTTGTGGCAGGCAGCGGTACTGCGCTGATGGCGGCGGAGACGTTGGCGGCGGCTGGCGAAACGCCCAGGGTGTTGGTGGCGACGTTCTTGCCCACGCGAGCAACTTTGGTCGCGTCGTCCAGACCGGCCAACGTTGGCGCGGCGAAGTCAGGGCTCATGTAGGTGATCCCGCCGTCGGTGCCAGACAAGGTCGTCATCACACCTTGGCTACCCGTGGCGGAAACGGCGCCGGTAGGCAAGCCACCGGTGTAGCTGGTGCCGAAGGTGGTGGTGACGTTGAAGGTACCGGTTTCAGCCGTGCACTTGGCGTTGAGGAAGCGAGTGAACAGTTCGGTAGTGCCGCTGCTTTCGCTGCGGTAAACCAATTTGATCGCACCCGTACGACCAGAACCGGTGATGCCGCTCCAGTCAGCAATACGGCCCGAGAACACGCCGCACAACTCGTTGACGCTCAGGTCAACAGCCGCAGTGCCGCTTTTGTTGAAAGGGATGGCAACCGCGGTTCCAACCGAAGGTACTTGAATCAGTTTGCCCCAGCCCGGCTCTTTATCGGTAGCGTAGGTGGCCAGCTCTGTCGAGGTCAGCTTCGAATCACTACCGGCCCAGTGCACGTTCTTGGTGGTGTCAGTGCCGAACTGGATGTACTTGTTTTCCAGAAACGCGATTTTGCCTTTGCCGCTGCCCACACCGATATACGGGGCAAAACCGGCAGGCAATACTTCCGGCGTCAAATACAGTTTTTGCGGCAGGGTTGCGCCGCCACCATTGATGTCAGCCATTGCAGCCTGTGCCGAGCACAGTGCAGCGAGGGTCATGGATACCGCGAGAACGTTGCGCTTAAACATGAAGAATCTCCTTTCGTCGTGTTTGTACGTTTGGGGTAGATGGCTCTTGCATGACGCCATGGCTTCGGTCCCAAGCCATGTTGCGGGGGTGGCCGGGGGTGAAAACCATGGAGAGAAAGTCGCAGTTTCCGATGACGGTTATAGGAAAAAACCTCGGGAGGAAGGGCTTGATTTTAAAAAGATTCTCGGGTGTTTTGGTCACGGTTTTGAGCGGTTTGGCGGCAGGTGACAGCGAGGTTTCAGCGTGGGTTTCGTCAAGGCGGCGCGGGCTGTGACGCGGGGCCTGGATGTGACGGAATGAGGAACCCGAGGTTGAGGGCCGGCGATATCGGCCAGCCCCAAAATGAACTGAACAGACAGGGTCCAATGTGGGAGGGAGCAAGCCCCCTCCCACATTGGTTTTTTGGTGTGTTCAGGTCACCAGTTGGTTGATCTCGATGATCGGCAACAGCACCGCCATTACGATCACCAGCACCACCGCGCCCATCACCACGATCATCAGCGGCTCCAGCAACGCCGTCATGCCCATGGCCCGTCGTTCAATATCCCGCGACAGGGTCTGCGCCGCCCGCTCCAGCATCGGGGGCAGCGAGCCGGTTTTTTCGCCGCTGGCGATCAGGTGGATCAGCACCGGCGGGAAGACTTTTTCCACCGCCAGTGCCGGGGCCAGGTTGACGCCTTCGCGCACTTTGGCCGTGGCATCGTTGACGCACTGGCTCAGGCGCTCGTTGGACAGGGTTTGCCGCGCCGCTTCCAGCGCCCGCAACAGCGGCACGCCGGCACCGCCGAGGATCGCCAGGGTCGAGGCAAATCGCGCGGTATTCAGGCCCAACACAAAGCGCCCGATCAGCGGCAAGCGCAGCACCCGGCTGTGCCAGTTAAGGCGCGCCACGGGGTTGCGCAGGTACAGGCGCCAACCCCAGCCCCCCCCGACGATACCGCCGAAACACAGCCAGCCCCAGGCACGGATAAAGTCGCTGGCGTTGAGCATCGCCAGGGTCAGCCCCGGTAGGTCCTGGCGCGCCTGGGAGAACGCGCTGACCACCTGGGGCACCACGTAGCTGAGCAAAAAAATCACGATGCCGATCGACACCAGCCCGACTACGCCGGGGTAGATAAACGCGGTGAGGATCTTGCCACGCAGGTTGTTGCGCTCTTCGATGTAGTCGGCCAGGCGTTCCATCACCTGGGCCAGATCACCGGACTCCTCCCCCGCCGCGATCAGTGCGCGGTAGATCGACGGAAAATCCCGTGGCCGTGCCGCCAACGCATCCGCCAGACGCATGCCGCCGCGTACATCGGCGCGCACGGCAGCCAGGGTCTGGGCGATGTGTTTTTTCTCCGCCTGCTCCACCGTGGCGCTTAATGCCGCCTCCAAGGGCAGGCTGGCGCCGAGCAGGCTCGCCAGTTGCCGCGTGGCCCAGGCCAGGTCGTTGTCCGACAGTTTGGCGCTGAACAGGCTGCTGCCGGCGGCGCTTTGCTGACCGCCCTCGACCTGCACCAGCAGCGCGGTCAAACCACGGCTGCGCAGCACCGCAAACGCTCCGCTCTGGCTGTCGGCCTCCAGGTGCCCGGCCTCGACTTTGCCGCTGGCATCGGCGGCTTCATAGCGGTAGCGATTCATCAGGCGTCCCGTGTCACGCGCAGGATTTCTTCGGGCGCGGTGGCGCCGCTGCGTACCCAGCGCTCGCCGTCCTCACGCATGCTGAACATCCCCGCACGGCGCGCCGCCACGCGCAGATCCTGCTCGCCGGCGCCCTGGTGGATCAGGCTGCGCACCTCGTCGTCGACGCAAAACAATTCATGGATACCGGTCCGCCCGCTGTAGCCGATCTGATTGCACTGCGCGCAGCCCACCGGGCGCCAGGTGCCAGGCGCGGCGGGGTCTTCCTGTTTGCAATGCGGGCACAGGCGGCGGACCAGGCGTTGCGCCAGGACGCCCAGCAGTGACGAGGCCAACAGGAACGGTTCGACGCCCATGTCGATCAGGCGGTTGACCGCCGACACCGCATCGTTGGTGTGCAGGGTCGCCAGCACCAGGTGCCCGGTGAGCGAGGCCTGCACCGCGATTTGCGCGGTCTCCAGGTCGCGGATTTCACCGATCATGATGATGTCCGGGTCCTGGCGCAGGATCGCCCGCAGCGCCAGGCCGAAGGTCATGTCGATTTTGGCGTTGACCTGGATCTGGCTGATGCCCGGCAGGTCGTATTCCACCGGGTCTTCCACGGTGAGGATATTGCTGGTGCTCGCATCCAGCCGTGCCAACGCCGCGTACAGGCTGGTGGTCTTGCCGCTGCCCGTGGGCCCGGTGACCAGCACGATGCCGTGGGGCTGGCGAATCAAGGTGTCGAGGCGCGCCAGCAACTGCGGCTCCATGCCCAGGGTCTCCAGCTGCAAACGCCCGGCCTGTTTGTCGAGCAAGCGCATTACCACGCGCTCGCCGTGCCCGGTGGGTACCGTCGACACACGAATATCAATCGGCCGCCCGGCCACGCGCAGCGCGATGCGGCCGTCCTGGGGCAAGCGTTTTTCAGCGATGTCGAGCTGGGCCATGATCTTGATCCGCGACACCAACGCGCCATGCAGCGCCTTGCGCGGCGACACCACATCCCGCAGGGTGCCGTCGACGCGGTAGCGCACCACCGAATGGGTTTCATACGGCTCGATGTGAATATCACTGGCCTCGTCCCGCGCGGCCTGAGTGAGCAAGGCGTTGATCATGCGGATCACCGGCGCGCCGTCCTGGGTGTCGAGCAGGTCGGTGATTTCGGGCATGTCCTGCATCAGGCGGTCGAGGTCGACTTCGTTCTCCGCCGCGCCCACCACGGCGGCGGCGCTGCCGGTGTCGGCGTAGGCGCTGGCGAGGAGGCCGTCGAGTTCATCGTCGCGTACCTGCTCAACCCGCGACTGGCCGAACTGGCGCTGCACTTCGCTGATCGACCAGCCGGGGGTCGAGGGGCAGACGGTGAGCAGCATGCCGTCCTCGCCGGGGCGCAGGAGGATGCGTTGGGATTTGGCCCAGGCGTAGGGGAGCAGGCTCATACCCCTCCCACATTTGGATCTTCATTTGAATTCATGGCCGTGCGCCTACCGGTACGGCGCGGATGACCGCCCTCGGCCCTTGCTGCTGCCCTCCCGGAATCGCCTTCTCCACCGACGGCAACTGCGGCGCCTGCACATCCGGCATCGCCCAGCTGTGTTCCGGCTGCAACCCACTCTGCGCCCGGCGCATAAACTCATAGCGGTTCAAGGTAATGCTACGCCCCGCGCCACTGTCGCGAATGATGTAGGGCCGCAAAAACACCATCAGGTTGGTCTTGCTCACACTGCGCTTCTCATTGCGAAACAACGCCCCCAGCCCAGGAATATCCGAGAGCCACGGCACCGCGTCATTGCTCTGGGTATAGCCGTCCTGCAACAGCCCGCCGAGCACCATGATCTGCCCGTCGTCGAGCAGGATGCTGGTATCTATCGCGCGCTTGTTGGTCACCGTGCCCGCCGACACCGACGCCCGTGTGTCCACGGTGCTGACCTCCTGGTAGATATCCAGCTTCACCGTGCCGCCTTCGGATATCTGCGGGCGCACGTTCAGCTTGAGCCCCACTTCTTCACGCTGCACGGTCTGGAACGGGTTGTTGCTGGTGCCGCCGCCACCGGTCACATAGCTGCCGGTGACAAACGGAATGGTCTGCCCGACAAAAATGCTCGCCGCTTCGTTGTCCAGGGTCAGCAGGTTCGGCGTCGACAGCACATTGGTGCCGCCCTTGCTCTTCAAGGCACGGGCCAGCACCTTGAGGTCGAGCACCTTGCCGATCCCCGGAATATCCACGGTGCCATTGACCACGCCGATATTCAGGCCCTTGGGCAGCACATCAATACTGGTGGGACTGGTCGGCGTGCCCACGACACCGCTGCCCCCCAGGTTCACCCCGCCGAAGCCGCCTCGGCCCGCCAGGTTGCCGGCCTGCCATTGCACGCCGAACTCGGTGGCATCGTCCTCGCCCACTTCCACGATCAGGCTTTCG
Organism: Pseudomonas sp. B14(2022); assembly: GCF_012030485.1. Taxonomy (NCBI): domain Bacteria; kingdom Pseudomonadati; phylum Pseudomonadota; class Gammaproteobacteria; order Pseudomonadales; family Pseudomonadaceae; genus Pseudomonas; species Pseudomonas sp. B14(2022). The sequence continues at coordinate 18,444 of NZ_JAAUVM010000038.1, read as the reverse complement.
ATCACCACCTGGGCGCGGCGCTGGTCGAGCATGTCGATCACTTCGCGCAGGTTGCGGTACAGCGGGTCCGGCGCGGAGATCAGCAAGGTGTTGGTGGTGGCGTCGGCCTGGATGGTCACGCCGCCGGCGCTGAACGCGGTGTCCTGCTCGTTGGCGGTATTGCCGGTATTGGTGCTGGAACCGGTGGTTTGCCCATAGCCCGACTGCACGCCACTGCCGGTGGGTGTGCCGCTGCTGTTTTGGGCGTTGCTCGTGCCCTGGCTGTTCTTGCTATTGCCGCCCATGGCACTGAGCTTGCCACGCGCGTCGTCGCTCACGCCGGAATCGCTCTCGCCGGTGAGCAGCCCGCGCAGCGACTGGGCCAGCTTGGCCGCCTGGGCGTTGCGCAGGTACACCACGTGCATATTGCTGGGGTTGCTCTGGGCATTATCGAGCTTGTAGATGAGGTTGCGCGCCAGCTCCGTACGCTCGGGGCTGCCGGAACGGATGATGATCGAATTGGAGCGCGGGTCACCGACCACGTTGATCTTCTGGGTCTGGTCGGCGCCCTGGGTTTCCAGCAGCTCGGAAACCATGGCGGCGATGTCCACGGCGATGCCGTTTTGAATCTGCACCACATCGGTATCGATGGCGCTGGGGGTGTCGATGCCACTGATGATCTGGGCGACCCGCGCGAGGTTTTCCGCATAGTCGGTGATGACGATGCTGTTGTTGCCGGGGTAGGCGTTGATCGGGTTATTCGGCGACACGATGGGGCGCAGCACCGGGATCAGGTTCACCGCATTCTCGTATTGCAGACGGAAGGTGCGCGTCTGCATGCCACTGCTGCCCGCGCTGTAGATCGGCCCGCCGAGCAACTTGGCATCGGCCTCCGGCACCACCTGGGCCACGCCGCCCACATCCACCACGCTGAAGCCCTGCATGCGCAGCGCCGCCAGCAGCATGTCGTAGGCCTGGTGCGCCGGTACCTGGCCTTCGCTGACCAGGGTGAGGTTGCCTTTTACCCGCGGGTCCACCAGGAACTGCTGGCCGGTGGCACGGGACAGCGCGCGCACCACCGCCTGGATATCGGCATCGACGAAGTTGAGCTGCACCGGCTGGTCACCCAGCGGGTTGCGCGCCTTGACCGGCGCCGGGGCCTGGCCCCGGACGCTGTTGGTGACCCGGTGTTGTACGGCAGGCTTGGGGGCCGGCTCGCGTTGGCGATCCAGCACGGTGTCGCCGCTGCGACGGGTGTCGGCCAGGGGTTGGCCAAGTTCACTGTCCACCAGCAACGGCGTGGTTGACGGGCTGCTGCACGCACTCAAGGCCAGTAACAGCAACGGCGCGGCCTTGCGAAAAGGGAGGACTGACCACTTCATGAAGCTTCCTTAGCGCCAAGCGCCTGATCCATGCGAACGGTCCCGGACACAGTGCCGGCCGAGTTATCGACGGCATCCGCAGCACGTTGCAAACGCGCCTCGGACACCTCCAGGGAAAATGAACGGGGATTGCCCAGCAGCCAGCCCACCACAGCGTCGGCCGGGGCATTGTCGAAGGTCAGGCGCCAACCGCCGGCGTCCAGCACCTGCAACTGGTAATGCCCTTGCAGACCGGCAGTGTCCAGGGCCTGGCGCAACGCGGTTTCGTCGGCCTGGCGCGGCGCGGCGACATCCTGCAACAGCACCCGCAAGGCTTCGGCCTGGGCGCGCAGCCTGGGGGTTTCGGCCTGCCAGTAGTCGATCTTTTTCAACGCCGGCTGCACCAGCACCAGCCACGTCAGCAGACTCGCCAACACCAGCCCGGCGCCGATCAGCAGGCGTTTCTCGCGCAGGGCCAGGCCGCTCCAGAACACCTGGGCCTGGTTGCGCAGGCGCAGCCACCTATTCATCGCCGGCCTCCGGTTTTTCCGTGGCCGGCGCCGGGCCGATGCTCCAGCCCTGCTCATCGCGCGTGGCGGCAAAACCGGCCTGGGCCAACGCGGCCTGCCACTCGCCCTCGGCCGCCGGGTTACGGCTGTCGGCGAGCAACGCCAGGTGCAAGGTGCCCTGTTCAAAGTTCAGGTTGTCGACGCTGCCCACCATAAAGGGCAAGTTGCTGCCCGCCAGTTGCAGCAGGCTGCTGAAGCGTTGGCCCGAATCGGCAGCCGCACCGCTCTGGCGCGCGGCCAACTGTTGACGGGCCTGCTGCAAGGGGTTGAGCACCACGGGTAATTCAGGAAACGCCTGGCGCACCTGTTGGTTCATCAACGCCTTGAGCCGTTGGCCTTCGTCGACCTGGCGTGCGGCGTAGAGGTTGAGGCCGACGGTCCAGATGGCAGCGGCCAGCGCCACACAGGCCAGCGCCCTGCCCCATCCGGCGCCAGACGCTTGGCTGACGCGCGCGTGCAAACCCCAGGCCGGCACCGCGCCGCTCCAACGCTGCGCCTCTGCCACCAGCGGCACATCAAGCGCTTGCAACCCCAGCGGGTGCACAGCGCCCTGTTGCAGGCTGTCGCGGGTCAACAGATAGCCGTCGTCCAACGCCGCCACCCCCACCGGCAAGGCATAGGGCGCCGGGTACAGGCCGCGCAGCTTGAGCTGCGCCAGGGCAAAGACCTGGCCCAGCCGTTCCAGCCCGGCCTTGGGCACCCAGCCCACCTGCACACGTCCATCGCTTTCACGCGGGCCGTGGGCCACGTGCATCTGTTCCACCGGGCCGAGGATCAGCGCCTGCGCCGCACAGGCCACCGCCGCCTGGTTTTTCGCTGCGGGCAATGGCGGCAGCTCAAGGCTGGTGAGCAGGCTGTCACGCGGGTGCAGAAAACACTCCACCGCCTGCCGGCGCTTGCCCAATTGCGTCAGGCTTTCATGCCCTTCGGACACCACCACGCCACGCTCGAGCCAGGCAAATTTCACGTGGCTTTGTGCGCTGATCTGATCCAGCGGCGGCAAGGCAATGCGCAAGCGTTTCATACGCCCACCCGCGACCAGATCACCTTGGGCTCACGGTCTTCGGGGCGATGCAACAATGCGTCGATTGTCACCCGACGGCGCTCGCGCCGCGCCTGGCCCTGTAAACGAAACCACTCGCTGGTGATGCCCACCTGCACCGACTCCAACTCGACCTGGGGCAAGTGCAGGCGGTTGACGAAATCCCCACGGTTGATGAACCAGTGGCCATTGTCGCGCTCGGCCACAAGCCCTTGGGCCTGGGACAGGCTGAGCTGCGGCACCACCGCGCTGAGCACTTCGGCGCTGGCGGTGTTGCCGTTGACCCAGGTATTGCCGGGCAGCACGCTGATGTACGCCTGCAGGCGCTGCAACACCTCAGGGGACAGGCCTTCAAGACCACTCAGGTCGTCGAGGCTGCGCAACATCGGGTATTTGGCGGGCAACCCCTTCTGTTCATAGGACGCGATCACCCGTTGGCTGATGCGCCGGCTCACGGCCGGGGCCACGCCCAGGGTGCGGCACAGGCGCTCGAAGCTCTGCAATTGCTCGGCATCGGGCTGCTGGCGGTTAACCAGGTTGCGCAGGTTGAACTTGCCCTGTTCATCGTCAATCCGCCCCTCGAACACGCCGGCCTGGGTCCGCGCCCAAGGTTGGTCAAGGCGGGTCAGCACGTCCTTCTGGCGTGCCTCCCAGAGCATCTGCCGGCTGCGTTCAAGGCCACCGAGCAACAGCCATTGGCCCTGCACGCGCGACTGCTCGGCTTCCAGGCTGCGGGTGAATACGGTCTGGCGCGTGAGCATGCCGCCGGCGATCACCGCCACCACCGCCGCGATCAGCAAGGCGCTGATAATCGCCATGCCGCGCTGCTTCGCCGCTGGGGGCGAATACCGTTTCATGGCGCGCCTTACAACTGCCAGGAGCCGATATCGGCATTGACGCCATCGCCATCCGGTTGGCCGTCGGCGCCCAGGGAGAACACATCGACTTCACCGTTGGCGCCCGGATTGAGGTAGTGATAAGGATGGCCCCAGGGGTCGTTGGGCAAGCGCTCGAGGTAGGCGCGCCAGGTGCTGTTCTTGGCATCCGCCGGGCGTTCCACCAGCACTTTCAGGCCCTGGTTCATGCTCGGGTAGGTGCCGTGGTCGAGGCGATACAGCTTCAACGCCTGCATCAACCCGCCGATGTCCTGCTTCGCGGCGGTGGCCCGCGCCTGGTCCGGGCGATCGAGGACCTTGGGGACCACCATCGCGGCGAGGATCCCGAGGATGACCACCACCACCATGATCTCGATCAAGGTGAAGCCACGCTGGCCGCGAGGGCCTGGCAATGGGGATGTTAGGCGCGCGATATCCATCTCGACATTCCTTGGCTTGGGTACATTTCGTGGCGCAGTGTTGCAAGAACACATGTCAGTCGTATTGAAAATCCTCGGGAGTTTCGGTCGCCAATCGGTCAACTGCCGGCGCTAGTCTGCGGGCCTGTTTCCCGGCTTTGAGAGCGCCATGTACGGCCGTCGCAAGGAGCAAGGTTTTACCCTGATCGAGGTGCTGGTGGCGCTGGCGATCATCGCCGTAGCCATGGCCGCCGCCATCCGCGTGGCCGGGTTGATGACCCAGGGCAACGGCTTACTGCGGGACAAATCCATGGCGTTGCTGGCGGCGCAGAGTCGCCTGGCGGAGTTACGCCTGGAGGGGCATTTGCGCGACGGCACAAAGACCTTCAGCTGTGACCAGGGGCGCTTGAAACTGCGGTGCGAGCAGACCATCAGTCGCGATGGCCGCCTGTTTCAAGTCAACGTGCAGGTGCTCGACGCCAGCCGCGAGGCGCCGCCGCTGGCCCGCGTAGAGACACAGGTCAGGGCCGAGTGAGCCGCGGCAGTGCCGGCCCCTCCGGCAACCTGTCGAGGTTAACGCGCAGCTTCTCCCCGCCGCGCTCGATCTCGACCCCATCGCCTTCGATGGCCGTGAGCCGTACACCTGGGCTGAGGCGCTCGCCCAGCAGGAAACTGCGCGGCGGGCCGTCGTTGAGACTGAGGATCGCCACCGCACCGCGCGCCCCGGCCAGCACGCCAGAGACCTTGACCTGCAACGCCGCCGGCACATTGGAAAACCATTGCAGCGCCGGGTTATCGCTGCGCGCCGCCAGCGCCTGGGGCGTGGCCTGGGGCGTATGGGACTCGGCGGACGTCAGCAACAGCGGCGTCCAGACCGCCACACCGGCCAACGCCGCCAGCAACGCCACGATTTGCACACCGTGGGCAGGTGAAAAACGCAGGGTAAATGCCATGGGAAGGACCTCCTGTTTGTCCATGGCACCAGCCTACAGGCCAATTCGCACGTTTTTATTTCACAAGCTCACCAGCTTTCGAGGGGCCTAACGATGAAACAGCAAGGCTTCACCCTGATCGAGTTGATGGTGGTGCTGGTGATCATCGGCATCGCCAGCGCCGCCATCAGCCTGACCATCAAGCCCGACCCGCTGCACCTGTTGCGCAAAGACGCCGAGCGCCTGAGCCAACTGCTGCAAGTGGCCCAGGCCGAAGCCCGCGCGGACGGCCGTCCGATCACCTGGCGCGCCGACGCCAAGGGCTTTCGCTTCAACCGCCGCAACGACGCTGGCAACGGCGTCGAAGCGTTCCAGGGCGATACCCAACTGCGCCCACGCCTATGGGAAAGCACGCCGATGCACATCAATATCGAACCCCGGCAAACCCTGGTGCTCGACGCCGAATGGATCAACCCACCCGTGCGCATCGTGCTGTCCGACGGCCAACACAGCCTCAGCCTGCAACGCGACACCGCCGGCTTGATGCGCGTGGTGAGCCAGCCATGAACCGATCCGAGCAAGGCTTCACCCTGATCGAAGTGATGGTCGCGATCATGCTTATGGCCGTGGTCAGCGTGATCGCCTGGCGCGGACTGGACAGCGTCACCCGCGCCGACCAGCACCTGCAGGCGAGCAGCGAACAGACCGAAGTGCTGCTGCGTGCCCTTAACCAACTGCAGCGCGACATCAGCCTGCGCGCCAGCGTCGAACTCAACGCCCCGCCCCCCTCAAAGAACAGTGCAGAAAAGCTCGATGGACTGGCGGCGGTCACCGTGCGCAGTTCCGACAGCAAAGGCTTTCGGCTGGACATCATTCGCAGCGCGCCCATCGCCGGCGATGGCCTGCAACGGGTGCGTTGGTGGCTCAAGGGCGACAGTTTGTATCGCGCTGCGGCCCCCGCGCGGGATCGCTATCCGCTGCCGGCGGCAAAGGATGGCGTGGTGGTGTTGAGCGGTGTCAGTGACCTGCAGGTGCGGGTGTGGGAGGCGGATAAGGGCTGGCGGCAGTTGAGCGGGAATCGGCGTGAGGATCCGTTGGGGCTGGAGATCAGTTTGGTGCGGGAGACGCCGCAGGGGGTGGAGAAGTATCGGCAGGTGGTGGGGCCACTGAGATAGCCGTCCCAAACACGCCCCTCCGTAGATACCGTGTTATCACATTGAAAATAGGCAGGTACTTCTAACTCAACAACACCACCCCACCCGGCAACTCCGTACACTTGGCCCCGTACGCATCCCGAATCAACAACGCCACCCCCGCCAGTTGCTGCAGGCTGAACCGCGCCTGTACGCGCCGTTGGCCGAGTTCCTTGTTGAGCAGCACCAACATCCCCGGCCGGTAGCGGTTGATCTCGTCTACCACCGTGGCCAGGGTGGCGTTGTTGAAGACCAGGACCTGTTCGCGCCAGGCCACGACCGCCTGGGTGTCCACCACCACCGGTTCGCCCATGCCGGCCGCGTCGTAGCTCAATTGCCGGCCGCTCTCCAGGCGCACGCTGCGCCCGGCAACGTCCACCGACAACCATCCCTCGATACAGGTCACGCAAACCGTGCGGTCGGTGTTGCGCAGGTTGAAACGTGCCTGCGCCGCGCTCACCCAGCCTTCCCCCGCCAGCACCTTGAGCGGCTGTGCGGAATGGGCGATCACCTCGACTTCGCCTTCAAGCAATTCAAGGCCCTGCCCCACTTGGCTCACGCGCGTTTGGGTATTGAGTTCCAGGCTGACCCCGTTACTCAACAGCACTTGGCGTTGTTCGCCGACGTCGGTGCGATAGTCGGCCGTGAGGCCGGCAAAACCACCGGGGGAGCCGACCTGCACCATCACCACAGCGGCCGATGCGGCAATCGCGCCGCCCAGGAATGCACGGCGCCCGAAACTGCGCGGTTGCGATACCTGCTCAAGCGCCGGGGCCAGTTGCTGCCACAGCGCCTTGGCCTGCTCGAACGCCTGGGCGTGCTCGGGGCTTTGTGCACACCAGGCTTTGAGCGCCTTGGCATCGGCCACGGTGGCGCGGCCCGAGGTCAGCAGGACCAGCCAGTCGCGGGCTTCATCGTGCAGGGGGCTGGCGGCGGAGTGCCGGGCGGCGGAGAGGCTAAAAATGTTCAAGCGCGCAAATACTCACGGTTTTATCAGGGACTCGAGTCTAAGACGGTTTTCCGGCCCCGGGACCGAACCGCTGGATCACTTTTCTTTCCAAACGCTTGGCGCAGTGGCCCAGGGCGGCCTTGATTTCCTTCTCGACCATGCGCGTGGAAATGCCGAAACGCTGGGAGATTTCCAGGTGTGGCGCCTCTTCCAGGCGTGCGGCGATGAGGATCTTGCGGCGGCGTGCCGGCAGTTCGTAGAGCGCCTTGACCAGGGACTGGATTTCTTTCTGGCCGCCCACCACCCGTGACGGGTCCTGGGCTTCGTCGGCGCTTTGCAGCAGTTCTTCCACCTCGCTGCCGGTGAGCAGGCGCGCGTCGGCCTGGCGGCGGTCGGCGGCGATGTTCAAGGCCATGCGGTACAGGTAGGCATTGGGTTGCGCCAGGTTAGGCGGCACTTCCATGCGGTCGACCCGCAGGTAAGTTTCGTGCAGGACATCGTTGGCCAGGTCCTCCGAGCCCAGGCGCTTGCGCAAACGCACCTTGAAGTCATCGTAGGAGGCCAGGAACAAGCCGACCATCGTACTGTGCCCGGTATTTTTCATCCGCCCCAGGCTCCGTTTGCTGCTGTGCATTCCATGCGCGTTCCTGTTGTGTCAGGCATCAAAAGTAAAGTCACCGGTTGGCGCAGGGAACTTGGTGCCGGGCGTTCGACCCGCGCGGTGCCCAGGCTGCGTACCAGTGCTTCATCGCGTTGTTCATCGCCGGTGGAGCTGACCAACCGACTGTGTTCGATCAGCCCTTGGGGGTTGACCCACACCTGCACCAGCGCCCGAAAACTGCCGGGCCGGGTCAGCGGCGAGCGGCACAGGCTAATCTCAATGGCCTGCTGCAAGGCCGTGGCGTAGCTGTTGTTGATCCGCGCGGCGTTGCGTGCCGCCGCACCACGGGTGGCAGGCGGCTGGCTGACCTCGGGCAACTGCAAGGTGAACGCATCATCGCGTGCATAACGCGCCATCAGGCCACTCCCCGTCAGCAACATCGCCAGAGCCTCCTGCGCCGTAAAATGCCCGCGCACACTGATGGAACGCCGGCCCCGCGTCAGTTCGCGGTCGACCAGCACTGCCATTCCGGTGGCGCGGCTGTAGGCTTGCAGTGCATGTTCCAGGTCTTGCGCCGGCAGGTTCAACAGCAGCAGCGGTGACTCTGCCTGCGCGACGCGACCACCGGCCAGCAGCAACAGCAAGACCAGGGCGCATACGGCGCGCCTCCAGCCCCCCTGTTCACCCCCTGTTCTGCATCGCTGCACGGCCGACGCGCCCTAGAAAACCGTCATCCTGAGGCCAATTTATGAACCTGATGTTACGGTGATAGCAAAAAAAACATCACGGTGACGAGAGGCCCGCTGCACTAGACTTGCACACCAACCGGCCCACCCCCTCGGGCCCGCCAGGAGGCCTTGATGAAACGCTTACCGATCCTCGCCAGCCTGTTGCTGTGCGCGGCCCTGCCCTTGCACGCCCACGCCGAAAACTGCGCCGACGTCTCGGTGGATGGCTACAAGGCGCCCGACTATGGCTGCCTGAGCCAGCAGATGGGCAACGACACCAATGCCGCCAAAGCCGCGCAGAAAAACCGCGAGGCGCAAGGCATTGCCGTGGACAAGCGCCAGCCCAACAAGCTCGGCCTGGCCACCCCGGCGGCGACCAGCGTGCGTATGGGCAACACCTTCGGCACCTCGGTGAGGCCGCAGCGGCCTTGAGCGCCTTTTGACAAAACTTTCATCTCTGCCCCCCTATGATCGCCCACCTCGTTGGGGAGTAACCGGCTTCTGACCCTGTTGGAAGCGTTCGTATCAACATATTCGGCAACCTGCCGTGGTGCGAACACCGTCTTTTCGGTTGGTGAGACCAGCGACACATCCATGCCTAAAGTCGGGCGTGTGGCTGTGTCGTTGTGTCCCATAGCCCGACTGGAAGCCTGACCGTGAACCCCATTTCCCTGATTCTCCTCGCCCTGGCCATGTCCACGGACGCCTTTGCGGCGGCCATCGGCAAAGGCTCCAGCCTGCACAAACCGCGTTTGACCGAAGCCCTGCGTGCCGGTGTGATTTTTGGTGTGATCGAAGCCATCACCCCGATGATCGGCTGGGCGATCGGCCATGTGGCCACTCGTTGGGTGGAAAGCTGGGATCACTGGATCGCCTTCACCCTGCTGGTCGGGTTGGGCCTGCATATGATCTACAACGGGCTCAAGGCCGATGATGAGGAAGCCGAAAAGCCGACCCAGCACTCGTTCATGATCCTCGCCGTCACGGCGTTCGCCACCAGCATCGATGCGATGGCGGTGGGCGTGGGCCTGGCGTTCGTCGACGTGAATATCCTGGTGGCCTCCGCCGCGATTGGCCTGGCGACCATGACCATGGTGACCATCGGCATGATGCTCGGCCGCGTGCTGGGCACGGTGGTGGGCAAGCGTGCCGAGATGGTCGGTGGCGTGGTGTTGATGCTGGTGGGTGCGACGATTCTTTACGAGCATCTCTCGGTCTGACGTGCACACATGACAATGTGGGAGGGGGCTTGCCCCCGATGGCGGTGGGTCAGTCAATGATGCTCTGACTGTACTACCGTTATCGGGGGCAAGCCCCCTCCCACAGGGGTTCTCCAGTGGTTTGGAGATCGGGTTTTCAAGCCGCGTGGCTTTCCTTTTTCAAGCTGTCCATATCGATCACGAACCGATACTTCACATCGCCCTTGAGCATGCGCTCATACGCCTCGTTGATGCCCTGGATGTCGATCATCTCCACGTCCGAGACAATCCCGTGCCTGGCGCAGAAGTCGAGCATGTCCTGGGTCTCCTGGATCCCGCCGATCAGCGAGCCGGCCAGGCTGCGGCGCTTGAAGATCAGGTTGAACACGGTCGGCGACGGGTGCGGGCTGTCGGGGGCGCCGACCAGGGTCATGGTGCCGTCGCGCTTGAGCAGGTTGAGGAATGCATCGAGGTTATGCGGTGCGGCGACGGTGTTGAGGATGAAGTCCAGGCTGTTGGCGACCTTGGCCATTTCGTCCGGGTTCTTCGACACCACCACTTGATCGGCGCCCAGGCGCAGGCCGTCTTCGCGTTTGTTGGGTGAGGTGGTGAACAGCGTGACATGGGCGCCCATGGCGTGGGCGATCTTCACCGCCATGTGCCCCAAGCCGCCCAGACCCACCACACCGACCTTCTTGCCGGGCCCGACCTTCCAGTGGTGCAGCGGCGAATAGGTGGTGATGCCCGCACACAGCAACGGCGCGACGGCGGCCAGGTTGGAATCGTCGTGGGAGATGCGCAGCACGAACTTCTCCTTGACCACGATGCTGTCCGAGTAACCACCAAAGGTATTTTCACCGCCGAACACCGGGCCGTTGTAGGTGCCGGTAAAACCGCTCTCGCAGTATTGCTCCTCGCCCTCGGCGCACGAGGCGCAGTGCTGGCAGCTGTCGACCATGCAGCCGACACCGGCGAGGTCGCCGACCTTGAATTTGCTCACATTGCCCCCCACCGCCGTCACGCGGCCGACGATTTCGTGGCCGGGGACCGACGGGTACAGGGTGTTGTTCCACTCGTTGCGCGCGGTGTGCAGGTCGGAGTGGCACACGCCGCAGTAGAGAATGTCGATCTGTACGTCGTCCGCCCCCGGCGCGCGGCGCTCGAAGGTAAAGGGCTTGAGGGCATCCTTGGCGTTCTGGGCGGCGTAGCTGTAAGTCTTGGCCATTTCGTTCACCTGTGTGATCTGACGGTAGAGGTCAGTGGACCAGCATAGACGCTGAACCGTTCAACCAAGCACGCCTGTACAATTTCCATCGCGTCCCTGCCCCTAACCTCACGGCTTCAATCGCGTAGAAGTGTTGGAGAGTGGGCATGCGTAGCAAAGTATTCAAGGTATCTGTGGCATTGACGCTGCTGGCGAGCGCAATGATGGGCAATGCCTTCGCGGCAACCCCGAGCGTGGCGGTGGCGCCGCAATACGACACCAGCCACGTGTATGTGGCGCCGGCGGATGTGGATCGTTTCGCCCAGAGTTTCCTCGCCACCTTTGGCGGCAAGAGCACGCCCCAGGTGGTGGTGAACGTGCTGCCGGTGCCGAGCAGCACCACCTCGCAACTGCTGCAGACGCCGGCGGGCACGGTGTCGCTGTTCGGTTTCACCACGCCCATCCCGCACCCGTTCGGGCAGGAACGCAACGGCTACCTGGTCAAGGACATGGACGCGGCGCTCACAGCCGCGCGAGAAAACGGCGCCGCCGTTATCGTCAGCGACTTCCCGGACCCGATCGGGCGTGACGCCGTGGTGCAATGGCCGGGAGGCGTGAACATGCAGCTCTACTGGCACACCAAGACCCCGGACTACGCGGCGTTCCAGACCGTACCGGAAAACCGCGTGTACCTGTCCACCGATCGCGCTGACGTCTTTATCAAAGCGTTCCTGGGTTTCTCCCACGGCAAAGTCCTGGCCGATGACAAGCACGCGCCCGGCGTCGATGTGGGTCAAGCCACTGGCACGTACCGTCGCGTCGATATCGAGTCACCGTTCGGACGCATGGCGGTGCTGGTCACCAACGGCCAACTGCCCTACCCCTTCGGCCACGAGACCACCGGTTATCAAGTGCCTGACCTGACGGCCACGCTGGGCAAGGCCACGGGCTCCGGCGCCAAGGTCTTGGTGCCGGCCTTTGACAGCAAGGGCCGTCGCAGCGCCGTGGTTGAATTCCCCGGCGGCTACGTCGCGGAAATTCACCAGCTCCACGCCGCAAAATGATTCGCCGCACAGGCTGGGGCCTGGCCGTGCTGTGGCCGTTGCTCACCGGCGGCGTGCATGCCGACGAGCAACCGACACGCCCGGCCATCAAGGCCAACCGCTGGCAGGAGGACTGGTCGGTGCTCAAGGATCCGGCGCTGCGCACGCAGCCACTGGACAGCTTGAAGTACATCGCGCTGTCCAGCGCCAACCCGTTCACCTATTTGTCATTGGGGGCGACGTTGCGGGAGCGCTTCGAGATGAACGATGCCAGTGGTTTTGGGGTGAAGGACGTGAAGCGAGATCGCTACCTGATCCAGCGCTTCCAGGTGCACGCCGACCTGCACTTGAATGAAAACTGGCGGCTCTTCACCCAACTCGAAGACGTACGCGCCTACGACAAGACCACGGTCGGCGGCGCCGATCAGAACCGCGTCGATTTGCGCCTGGCCTTTGCCGAATACGTCAACGCGTTCAGCAGCGGCACGCTCAAGGCGCGTGTCGGGCGTCAGGACTTCGCCTTCGATTTGCAGCGTTTCATCTCATCGCGGGACGGCCCGAATGTGCGGCAATCCTTCGATGCGCTGTGGGCCGATTGGGAGACGTCCAACTGGCGCTTTATCGGGATTGCCAGCCAGCCGGTGCAGTATCAGGACGGGCGGCACTTCGACGACAAATCCAACAGTGACGCGCGCTTCCACATGTTGCGGGTCGAGCGGCTGGTGGGCGGCAAGAATGAGCTGTCGGCCTACTACGGCGTGTACGAGCGCAGCGCTGCGCACTATCTGGATGCGGACGGCGATGAAACCCGCCATCTGTTCGACGCACGCCTGGGCGGTGCGGCCCAGGGATTCGACTGGGACATCGAAGCCATGCTGCAAAGCGGCTCGGTGGGCAGCAAGGATATTCGCGCCTGGGCCGGCGGCAGCCGCACCGGCTACACCTTCGACAGCCTGGCGTGGAAACCGCGAATCGGCCTGCAGCTGGACATTGCCTCGGGCGACCGCAAAACCGGGGACGGCACCGTGGGTACGTTCAACCCGCTGTTCCCCAACGGCTACTATTTTTCCCTGGCCGGCTATACGGGCTACAGCAACCTGATTCACGTCAAACCGTCGATCACCGTCAAACCCATCGACAAGCTCAGCGTGCAGACCGCCGTCGGCCTGTTGTGGCGCCAGACCACCAGCGACGCGGTGTACACCCAGCCGAACCTGCCCGTCGCCGGCACCGCAGGCCAAGGTGAACGCTGGACCGGTGCCTATGGTCAGCTGCGTACCGACTACGTGTTTACGCCGAACCTCACCGGCGCGGTTGAAGCGGTGCATTACGCGGTGGGCCGGACCTTGCGCGACGCCGGCGGCGATGACAGCAATTACCTCGGGGTCGAGCTCAAGTTCAGTTGGTGACCCAGGCAAGCACACCCGTACAAGCCCCCGGCCCGGTTTCGGGCAATAGTGAGGCTGGTTTTTCAGTCCCTCAAATCAAGGAGTTTTCCATGAGCACATTCGTTGCCAAAGACGGTACCCAGATTTACTTCAAGGACTGGGGCAGCGGTAAGCCCGTGCTGTTCAGCCACGGCTGGCCGCTGGATGCCGACATGTGGGAATACCAGATGGAATACCTCAGCAGCCGTGGCTTTCGCACCATCGCGTTCGACCGCCGTGGCTTTGGTCGCTCGGACCAGCCGTGGACCGGCAACGACTACGACACCTTCGCCGATGACATCGCGCAGCTGATCGAACACCTGGACCTCAAGGACGTGACCCTGGTGGGCTTCTCCATGGGCGGCGGCGACGTGGCCCGCTACATCGCACGCCACGGCAGTGCACGCGTGGCCGGCCTGGTGCTGTTGGGCGCAGTCACGCCGATCTTCGGCCAGAAGCCCGATTACCCCCAGGGCGTGCCGACCGAAGTGTTTGACGGCATCAAGGCCGGGTTGCTGAAAGACCGTGCGCAGTTCATCGCTGACTTCAACACGCCGTTCTTCGGCATCAACAAGGGCCAGGTGGTTTCTGAAGGTACGCTGACCCAGACCCTGCAGATCGCCATGCTGGCGTCCCTCAAGTCGACCGTGGATTGCGTCACCGCCTTCTCCGAGACCGACTTCCGCCCGGACATGGCCAGGATCGACGTGCCGACCCTGGTGATCCACGGTGACGGCGACCAGATCGTGCCGTTCGAGACCACCGGCAAGGTAGCAGCCGAGATGATCAAGGGCGCCGAGCTGAAGGTGTACAAGGATGCGCCGCACGGTTTTGCCGTGACCCACGCTCAGGCCCTGAACGAGGACCTGCTGGCGTTCCTCAATCGCTGAAACACCCGCTCCTTTGGCCGGGCTCGCCCGGCCTTTTTTGGCTCAGGAGAAACGCTGGCTCAGCACCAGGCGCCCCGGCCCGCTGATCAGCAGCGTGGTGAAAATGATCAACAGCAGCCAGCCGAATTGCCCTTCCAACAACGTCCATTCCGGATGCACCACCACCATCGCAATCAACAGCACCGCCAGTATCGGCAGGCACGCCAGGCGCACCAGCACCCCGGCGATGATCAGCAGCGGGCAAAGTACTTCGGCAAAAATGGCCAGCAGCAAGGTGACATGGGCGCCGAGGTGAAACGGGTCTTCGATCAGCTTCAACTGCTCGCTGTAGTTGAGCAATTTGGGCAAGCCATGCACCCAAAGCAGGAACAACGCCCCGCTGCCCCGCAGAAACAACAGCCCCAGGTCCTGGTGTCTTGATTCGTTCATATGCGCTCCGGTGGGTTGACACGTTATCGACGTCGATTGTGTCCACAGAGCGGTACGTACGCTTGCAACCGTGTGCTGACCTCACTCCCCGGTGCCGGCAAACCCCGCGACGATTTCATCGATCACCGCCCGTACCCGCGCGGTGTGGCGCAGGTCAGCGTGGGTCACCAGCCAGACATCGTAGGGCAACGGCCGCGTGCGCGCAGGCCATAGGCGCACCAGCCCGTCGCGCTCGCCGGTGAGGATGGGGATTTCGCCGATGCCGATCCCGGCGGCGATGGCGCGGCGCACCAGCAGGCTGGAACTCAGGGCGGCGACGATGCGCCCACGGCCCAGGGGTTCAGAGACCAGGGTCATGTCCTTCTGGGTTTGCAGGTACGGTTGATAGACCACGAGGTCATGCCCTTCAAACAGGCTGCCCGGCTCCGGTGCGCCCTGGCGATCGATATAAGCCTGGGACGCAAACAACCCCACCGGCCAGCGCGCGAGACGCCGGGCAATCAGGTCAGGACTGTCCGGGCGCGTGTTGCGCACGGCGATGTCGGTCTCGCGTTTGGCCAGGCTCAGGAACTGGGTCGACGCGTCCAGTTGCACGCGCACATCCGGGTGCTGGGCGTGCAGGCGCGCAATCGCAGGAATCAGGAAGTCGATGGCCAGGGAGTCGGTGGTGCTGACCCGTACGGTGCCGGTCAGGCGGTCATCCAGGCCCTGGATCTGACGCTCCAGGTCGAGCGCCGAGCGTTCCATTTTTTCCACCGAGAGCAACGCGGCCTCGCCGACGGCGGTCAGTGCGTAGCCTTCGGAGGTGCGCAGGAACAGCGTTGCACTCAGGGACTTTTCCAGGGCATTGACCCGCCGGCCCACGGTGGCCTGGTCGACACCCAATGCACGTGCGGCACCGCGCAGCGTCGACTCGCGGCAGACCGCCAGGAACACCCGTGCATCATCCCAATTCATGCTGACTCCTTGCGCTGCATATATGCATCGCCATGACGTGTAATCGCTGCATTATTGCATCGATAAACCTGGATATGCTGGGCACCAGAGAAAAATACCCAGGACCGCCATCATGCTCGACACTCATGCCCCACCCCGCCACGCCGTATGGCTGCCGATCTTCGCCGGCCTGTGCGCCAGCCTGGTCAGCATCGGCCTGGCGCGCTTTGCCTACACGCCGTTGATTCCGTCGCTGATCCAGGCCCACTGGTTCAGCGCCAATGACGTGGTGTACCTCGGTGCCGCCAACCTGGTGGGTTACCTGATCGGCGCGCTGATCGGGCGGCCCATCGCCCAGCGCACCTCGAACAGAACCGCGCTGCGCATCATGATGGTGGCGGTGACCCTGGCGTTCTTCGCCTGTGGCTTCCCGCTGTCGGTGGTGTGGTTCTTCGCTTGGCGCCTGCTGTCGGGGGTTGCCGGTGGCGCAATCATGGTGCTGGTGGCGGCGACCGTGTTGCCCCATGTACCGGCCGCACGCCGGGGTCTGGCCAGTGGCGCGATCTTCCTCGGCATCGGCCTGGGCATCGCCGGCTCCGGCACGCTGGTGCCGCCGCTGCTGAGCCTGGGCTTGCAGCAGACCTGGTTCGGCCTGGGCCTGCTGGCCGTGGTGTTGACCGCCGCCAGCTGGTTCGCCTGGCCTTCGGGCACGCTGCATGAGGACACGCCGCCATCCGACTCGGCCGCAGCGACGCCTTCCGGCGTGTACCTGCTGTTCGCCCAATACGCCTTTATGGCCGCGGGGCTGGTACCGGCGATGGTGTTCCTGGTGGATTACGTGGCCCGTGGCCTGGGGGCCGGGGCGCATATCGGCGCGATGATCTGGGTGATGTACGGCCTGGGGTCGATTGTGGGGCCGGTCACCTACGGGTTCCTGGCAGACAAGCTGGGGGCGCGCTTGAGCATCCGCGTGGTGCTGGTGGTGCAGGCGATTGCCGTCGGGGCGTTGCCGTTTGCCGGCTCGTTGACTGGCCTGGCGGTCCTCGCGGTGATCCTCGGTTCGTTCCCGCCGGGCATCGTGCCGTTGGCGCTGGCGCGGGTGCACGAACTGCTCCCCAACCATCATCAGCAGCAAGTCGCGTGGAGCCGTGCCACGGTTTCCTTTGCGACTTTCCAGGCGCTCTCGGGGTTTGCCTATTCCGCCCTGTTCAACGTCAGCGGTGGTCAGCATGCGCTGTTGTTCATGATCGCTGCCGGGGCGATAGTGGTCGCCCTGGCACTGGAACCGGGCATGCGCCTGCTGAACCCTCGACCGTCCGACGCGGTCCCAACCCATACGCTCATCGCTGCAGGTAATCTGAAATGACGCTTCCTAAAGAAATGACCCTGATCGAAATCACCACCCCCGGTGGCCCTGAGGTGCTGCAGCCGCGCCGCGCGGAGGTACCGGTGGCGGGCCCCGGCGAGATCCTGATTCGCGTGCACGCGGCCGGGGTCAACCGCCCCGACGCCCTGCAACGCGCCGGCAAGTACCCGATGAAACCCGGCATGAACCCGCTGCCTGGCCTGGAAGTGGCGGGCGAAGTCGCCGCCCTGGGCGACGGCGTGACCGAGTACGCCGTGGGCGATAAGGTCTGCGCCCTGACCAATGGCGGCGGCTATGCGCAGTTCTGCACGGTGCCCGCCAGCCAGGCGCTGCCGATCCCCGAAGGCATGGACTGGATTCAAGCCGCTGCCGTACCGGAAACCTTCTTCACCGTGTGGGCCAACCTGTTCGGCCTCGGCGATGCGCACACCGGCCAGCGCGTGTTGATCCACGGCGGCACCAGCGGCATCGGTACGACCGCGCTGATGCTGTGCCGCGAGTTCGGCATCCAGGCCTTCGCCACCGCCGGCAGCGCCGACAAATGCGCGGCCATCGCCCAGCTGGGCGGCGAGCCGATCAATTATCGCGAGCAGGATTTTGCCGAGGTCATCGCGCAACAGACCGACGGCCAGGGCGTGGATGTGATCCTCGACATCATGGGCGGCTCGTATCTGAACAACAACCTCAAGGCCCTGGCCATGGACGGCCACCTGGTGATGCTGGGTTTCCTCGGCGGCGCCAAGGCCAACGACGTCGACCTGCTGACCATCCTCGGCAAACGCGCGGTGATTACCGGCTCGCTGTTGCGTGCGCGCAGCAAAGACGAAAAAGCCGCGATTGCCGAACAGTTGCGCGAGTACATCTGGCCGGTACTGGAGGCCGGGCGTTGCCTGCCGATCATCGACAAGGTTTACGAATACACCGACGCCGCCCAGGCCCATGCGCGGATGGAAGGTGGGGACCATATCGGCAAGATTGTGTTGCGGGTGGGGTAATCAGCAGGCACTACAAATCAAATGTGGGAGGGGCGGTGCGACGATTCGACTTGCTCCCGTGGCGGCCTTCGGGCCGACCATGTCGTTGGATTTGATTGAGTACATATCCGTTGCTGCGGTAACGGCTGCTTAGGGTTCCGCTCTTACAGCGGGTCACTTTGGAAAAGCCCCAAAGTAACCATGGACTTGTTCCCTCAAAACGTACGCCATGAAGCGAGTGTTAAGCAGTTTGCTTCAGTTGCTTTGCGTAGTCATTAGGTGAGCTGTATCCCAGCGCCGAGTGCAGCCGTACCGCGTTGTAAAACCC
>NZ_JAAUVM010000037.1:0-40733 GCF_012030485.1 Pseudomonas sp. B14(2022) | reverse complement strand
TTCTTGACGACCATAGAGCATTGGAACCACCTGATCCCATCCCGAACTCAGTAGTGAAACGATGCATCGCCGATGGTAGTGTGGGGTTTCCCCATGTGAGAGTAGGTCATCGTCAAGATTAAATTCCAGAACCCCTGTCTGCTCATGCAGACAGGGGTTTTGTCGTTTAGAGGGTTTATAAACGTTGTAAGCGAGCAGATACGCCTACCCAGCTCCAAACATCAGGTTCATAGCGCCAGTCTATTTTTTAAAAGCGCGACACAGGTATTAATGAAAATTTGTCGCACCGTTTGAAGGGATGAAGTCCTTACACCTACGCCTTGTACGACAACCTTTGGTCGGCTTCCTACGTAAAAAGACGATTCGTCCCACAATTCCCTAAGTTTTCCTCCTGCTTGGCCGACAGCCTGATGAGCCATGAGTGCACCGAAATAGAGCGGCCCAAGACGCCGCCTATACCGTTACATGGAATGTTCCTCTCGGCACGCTCACCCCCTTTGGCAAAAAGAAGTCGATGAAATGAATCTCAAGTTCAGTCATAAAATTCTGTTGGCCGCGTCAGGCGTTGTGGTTCTGGCCTTCGCGTTATTCACCCTTTACAACGATTATCTGCAGCGCAGCACAATCAAACAGAATCTGGAGTCGTCTATCCAGCAATCCGGCGAGCTCACCGCCAGTAGTGTGCAGAACTGGCTCAGTGGTCGAATACTGGTGCTCGAAAGTCTGACGCAAAACGTTGCCCATCAGGGTAGCGCTGCTGATCTCCCGGGGCTGGTCGATCAACCGGCGTTCACTTCGAACTTCCAGTTCACCTACGTTGGTCAAACCAACGGTGTGTTCACCCAGCGCCCGGACGCAAAAATGCCTGACGGCTACGACCCTCGTCAGCGTCCCTGGTACAAGCAAGCCGTGGCTGCCGATAAACCCATGCTCACGCCGCCCTATATGGCCGCCGTAGGTGGGCAGATCGTAACTATCGCTATGCCGGTGAAAAAGAACGGTGAGTTGCTCGGTGTGGTCGGCGGAGACCTGAGCCTGCAAACTCTGGTGAAAATCATCAATTCGGTGGACTTCGGCGGCATCGGCCATGCGTTTCTGGTCAGCGGAGACGGCCAAGTCATCGTAAGTCCTGACGAAGACCAGGTGATGAAAAACCTCAAGGACATCTACCCAGGCACTAACGTCCGTATTGAGAAAGTTAATCAGGACGTAGTTCTCAAGGGCCAGGATCGCATTCTGTCGTTCACGCCTATCAGTGGCTTGCCCGGTGCAGATTGGTATATCGGCCTGTCGATTGATAAAGACAAAGCCTACGCACCGCTGGGTAAATTCCGTACGTCTGCATTGATCGCCATGCTGATCGCCGTAGTCGCGATTGCCGTGCTGTTGAGCCTGCTGATTCAAGTGTTACTGCGGCCCTTGACTACCATGGGCATTGCCATGCAGGACATTGCCCAGGGTGAGGGCGACCTGACTCGCCGCTTGACGGTCACCAGTAAAGACGAGTTCGGTGAAGTGGGCAGCGCGTTCAACCGGTTCGTGGAGCGTATCCACGCCTCGATTTCCGAAGTGTCTTCTGCAACACGTCAGGTGCATGACCTGTCTCAGCGTGTGATGGCATCATCCAACGCCTCGATCATCGGCTCTGATGAGCAAAGCGCACGCACCAACAGCGTGGCCGCCGCAATCAACGAACTGGGGGCTGCCACCCAGGAAATCGCGCGTAACGCCGCCGATGCTTCACAGCACGCCAGCGGTGCCAGCGAGCAGGCCGATGATGGGCGTAAAGTGGTCGAGCAAACCATCCTGGCAATGTCGGAGCTGTCGCAGAAGATCAGCCTGTCCTGCACTCAGATCGAAACCCTGAACGCCAGCACCGACAATATCGGCCACATCCTTGATGTGATCAAAGGTATCTCCCAGCAAACCAACTTGCTGGCACTGAACGCTGCGATCGAAGCAGCACGTGCCGGGGAAGCCGGACGCGGGTTTGCCGTGGTCGCCGACGAGGTGCGTAACCTGGCTCACCGTACCCAGGAGTCGGCTGAGGAGATTCATAAAATGATCACTTCGCTGCAAGTGGGTTCGCGTGAGGCAGTGACCACCATGAATGCCAGCCAGACCTCCAGCGAGGAAAGTGTCCAGGTTGCCAACCAGGCCGGTGAGCGCCTGGTCAGCGTAACGCAGCGAATTGTCGAGATCGACGGCATGAACCAATCCGTCGCTGCGGCCACCGAGGAACAAACTGCCGTGGTGGAAACCCTCAACGTCGACATCAACCAGATCAACCTGCTGAACCAGCAGGGCGTGACCAACCTCAACGAAACCCTGAAAGACTGCGATGCGTTGTCGCAACAGGCCAATCGGTTGAAGCAGCTGGTCGACAGCTTCAAGATCTGACCCGCTGAGTGTACGAGTAGGAGCGAGCCGTTTCGCTCCTACCGCTTACCCAGCAAGCGGCGAACATTGTCCAGCGCGCTGTCGGCGAAGCCCTGCACAAACTGTTCAAATCCTACCTGTGCCGTGTCCAGGGGGTCGGCAATGATGGTCCAGGTTGCTCTGGAGCAGTGCGCTCCAAGCGCTTCTACTTTGATCGACGCCCACAACCTGGCCACGCCCAGGGTGTTGTAGATCATGGTCCAGGTCATGTGCATCGCGTGCTCTTCCCGGCTATTGAGCTGTTCTACGACGCGGTTGCCATCGCGGAAAAATTTCGTGCGTAAAGCGCCCACTCCGTTGCCGGTCATTTCGATATGCGTCAAGGAAGGGATGAACGCATCGAAGCCTGCAAACTGCCCCACTAGGTTCCACAGGCGGGAAGCATGGCAGTCGATCACCACAGAGGACATTATCGGCTGGCCGTTCGGGTTATGAATTAACGTATCGGGTTGCAGCGGTTTCATGAAGTTGTCCTGAATCGGTTCAAAGAAAGCCGATGGTCTTGAGGTAGTTGCAGCCTTTACTCAGCAGTGCCGGGTCTTTTTCGGGGTATTGCTCACCCATCTGCTGAACGCCGCGTCGCGCGTTGTCATGGAGGATCATCGAGGTGTCACCGATGTCTTCATCCAGTCGATCAAGGTAAAACCCGAGTACACCAAACATCGCATTGTCCTGGCTCACCGTTCGCAGCGTCTGCTGCCAATACGCAGTACTGACCCGCTCGAACCTGTGGCCCGCCCGGTTGAATGCATCCAGGTAGTGCTCCCAGCTCAGTGGTTGTGGGTTATGCAGGTTGAATACGCTTCTATCGGCTTGAAAGCGATTGCAGTGGAACGCAATGAAGCGAGCAAGAAAGTCCACGGGCATCAGGTCGAAATTCAGACCCAGCCTCGGCAGCATGCCCAACTGCAGCGACCCCTTGAGCATCAACATCAGGCGATTCTTCTGTGGCTGGCAGACTCCGTTATGGCTGTTGAAGCTGATATTTCCAGGGCGATGGATGTTCACCCAAGCTCCTTGCTCAACTGCACGTCCCAGGACCCGCTCGGCTACCCACTTGGAGAGGTTGTAGCCATTTCGGATGTACAGGGGCAGGGTGTCTGCCGCCGGAGCTTCGAGCACATGCCCCATCGTGCCGATGCTGCTGGCGGCCGACAACGTCGAGACAAAGTTGAAGACTTTTTTGCAGCGGGTTTCGCACAGGCGCAGGCATTCGAATATGGGGTCGACGTTGTCTCTGGCCAGTGAGGCGTAGTCCATTACGTGGTTGACCCTTGCTGCGTTATGCACCAGCGCGCCAAAGTCTGCGGCGAGTGCGTCATACGCGTCACAGGCCAAACCCAATCGCGGCCGGCTGATATCGGCGGCAAATACTCGTACCCGGCTCAGGTCCAGATGTTCCAGTTGGTAGTCATGCAACGCCTGGGTAAAACGAGCCATCGCAGGATTCCCCGGCAAGTCACGCACCAGGCACGCGACCTCGGTGGCACCGGCGTTCAACAACGCCTCGACAATATGGACGCCGACGAAACTGTTGGCCCCGGTCACGATCACCTTGTGCGGATTGCCTGCGCGGTCCCCTTGCAACGGATTGATCATCCACTCCCGTTGAGCGTCCATGACCGCTTGGGCAGAGGATGCGTCGGGCAGTTCACCATCCCCCATCAGTGTTGCGAGCGTACGGATAGTCGGTACTTCAATGAAATGGCTCAACGCGAAACTACGGCCAAATTGCTCGCGAACACGCAACAACAGTGTCGACAGCAAAATCGAATGGCCGCCCAGTGCGAAGAAGCTTTCATCGATGGGCAACTGGCTGGTGGGCAAGCTCAGCAGCTCACCCCAAAGGTCGCTCAATCGCGCTTGAAGTGGCGTGTGCGCAGCGCGGGGAGTGGCCTGCAAAATGGGGTGGAAGGGGCGCGACAGCAGCCCCTTGCGGTCGACTTTGCCGTTGTTGCTGTGCGGCATGGCTGGCAGTTCCACCCAGAAACCAGGTTGCATGTAGTTCGGTAGCCACTGGCGCGCATGCTGCTGCAAGGCCACCAGCGTAGCGTTGGGTTCGGGCTGGGCGACAAAGGCGCAGATCCTGCTTTCATGGTCGATCACCACGGCCAGCTCACGATACAGCCTGCTGCTGCGCAGGCATTGTTCAATCTCCCGAGGGTCGACCCGAAAGCCGCGGATCTTTACCTGATCGTCGCGACGCCCACCCAGCACAATGCCTTCGGCGGTCCACTGCGCCAAGTCGCCGCTGCGGTAGGCCCGCAGCGTTTGGCCGCCTGGCACCAGCAGTTCGACGAACGGGGTGTCAGCCTGCCGCGGCGCATTCACATATCCCAGGCTCACTCCGGGCCCGACGATGTACAGCTCACCCATCACCCGCTCGTCCACCGGTTGCAGATCGTCATCGAGGATCAGCACCTGGCTATTGGCGATGGGGTGGCCGACATTACGATTATTGTCATCGGGGTCGAACGTCCGGTGCGTAATCAGTACTGTGGTTTCGGTGGGGCCATAGAGGTTGTGCAACTGACACTGTCCTGCCAGACGCTCGATTACATGGGGTTCGCAGGCATCGCCACCGGTGAGCAGATGCGTCACGCCCAGGGGGGGATCCAGCGGCAGGATATTGAGCAGCGCAGGCGGCAGGAAGGCATGAGTGACACGCTGTCGGCGGAGCAATTCCACCAGTTGTCCAGGGTCGTGTCGCTGTTCCTCGCTGGGTACGATCAACTCGGCGCCGGCAATCAGGGCGGGGAAGATTTCGATCAGTGACGAGTCGAAACCCAAGGGCGAAAATTGCAGGACGTGGCTCCGTTCATCTAGCGTTATGCACGACCCGAACCAGGCCGTGAAATGTGCCAGGTTGCCTTGGCTGAGCAGCACACCCTTGGGCTGGCCCGTACTACCCGATGTATAGAGCACCATGCACGGCATATGCGCGCAGGGGCGATTGTGCATCAACGAGGATGCTGAGTTGGCGTTGAGCGGCTCGACTGCGCTGACATCCAGAGAAATGAAACGCTCCCGTAATGGATGCTGGCCTGCATCCAGCAATACACTCGCCCCGGCGTTTTCGAGCATGGCCCGGTGGCGTTGGGCGGGCTGATCAGGTCCCAGTGGCAGGTACACCGCACCACTGCCCAGCACGGCAAGAATGCTGGCATACAACTCCATGGACTTTTCCAGGCATACACCGATCACCGGTGGCGCCTCAAGCGCCTCCAGCAGCGGGCGCAATCGCTGCTGAATCGCCATGGCCCGCAGGTGTAGTTGGCGGTAGGTCACGGTGTGCCCCGCCATGTTCAGCGCCGGCCGGTCGGCGAACAGATTAAGGCTGGCCTGCACCCGCTCGATCACCGGCACCTGGGCTTCCCGGATCAGATCGGGGTCTGCCGTGCGATTGAATCGATGCATGAATGCCAACGGCTCTAGCCCGTGCAAATCGTGCTCGGGCCAGTCAGTGGCAACCGCGCTCCTAGAGAGATACTCGGGGTCACGTGAGAAGCCACTGACGAGTAGCGCGACCCAATCCACCAGCGCAGTTGTTGCCTGCTGACGCAGACGCTGGCCGTTACCACTGGGCTCCTCGGCAATGCCCAGCGCGGCAAACAAACGTCGGTCATGGTCATAGGCGCGCAATTGCAGCGTGGGTAACCCGCTGCTGGTTAACGGGCCCACCCCCAGGCGCAGGCATATACAGGTGGTTTCGCCCAGGTCATCCGGCAACGGCAGGCTACCGTCTTCAATCCACAGGTCGGTGGCCTCATCCCCCGACACATGGCCGTACTGTTCCAGTATTAGCCTGATTTCGCCAAGTGCCTTGCTTGTGCCGCACCAGCCGATGGTCAGGCACCTCATGGCGACACCGACAGGTAGTCGTTCAGCACCTGCCCCACACTCGGCGTTTGCAGCAAGCCGCTGTGTTGCAGGAAGCCCATGATATTGCTCATCAACGGGTGCTGGCGGGTGATGGGGAACGCCAGCGCTGATATTTCATCGCGCAGCACACCGCGCAGGCGCTCGCTGATGTCGAGGTGTTCGATCAGGTGCAGGTCGAAGTTTTTCTGCAGGTCGTTGGTCAGATAGTGCGCCAGGAATGTTGGCAGTACCTGGGCGATGCTGTCACGGTCGTCCGGGCTCGCGGCTTGCCAGTAGATGCGCACCAGCCGCGTCCAGAACTGCGCGTGGCGACCTTCGTCAAACAGGTGGTCGTCCATCAAACCTCGTATGGAGGCCTTGACACTGCGGTCCTTGGAAAACGCTGCTACATCGTGGGTCACGGTGTTTTCGGCGATGGCTACGCCAATCAGCTCTACTGCATCGCTCAGGTGTGCCGGAGCCTGCGCCTGCGCCGCCGGCAGCGCACGACTCAGTTCGATATGCCCGGGCAGGTCGAGCGGTTGTACGCCCGTCATTGCGACAGTCTGTTGCATGAAATCCAGGGCCACCAAGGCGTGGTAGTCCTCGTCCACCACAACCGTCATCGCATCAACGCGACAGGCGAGGGGGAAGGGCAGCGAGAAGCGATTCTTGGCAATGCTGCGCGCGGTCTTGTCGACGATTTCGGTTTCGAAAATAACCACGTCGTGGATGAATTTGTAGAAGCTCTGCACCAGCACGAAGTCGCGCCACTGCGGGCAATGTTCCATGAAGGTCTCGCTGAGTACCAAGGGCTGACGGCACAGTGGGTAGATCAGCTTGTCATCGTCTTCCAGCAAGCGGCGAGGGCGGGTTCGGATGGTTGCGCGGCGTTCCCAGTCGTCGGCGATGGTGGTGTAGCCAGCCGTATTCATGGGTGCACCTCTTGCAGTGCGGCCTGCACCTCGTCCCAGAACGTGATACGGCTTTCTACGGCGGCAAGGGCTGCGTCGTGGGCCTGCTGCGGATAAGTCGGGTCGGCACCCACCAGGCGTTCGAGCAACTGCTCTGCTGCTCGCCCATGATGCTCAGTGTCCACCTCAATGTGGCGCTCGAAGTAACCACACAAGGCGGATGCCTGGCGATGGATGAGCGTGTCGGGCTGCAGGAGGTGTTCGAACATACTTGGGATGACGCGCTCACGCCCATGAAGGAATGCGGCTGCTACGCAATGTGTAGGGGCTTCCAGCGCCATGCGCAGCGTGTCACTGACGAAGCGCGCTGCGCCAGCAGGAACATCGGCCATGCGCAGTGCAGTGCTTGCTTCCACGGCTTGGTGCTGCAGTGCAATGAAACGGTGTATCGCCGAGGTGCTGGCGCCGACTTCGACCATGGCTTCCAGGTACCACTCGAAGTGGCTGCAATGGCCTTGCCTGGGGTGAGAGTCTGATTCTTCGCCCAGCACAATCTCATTGATCAGGCGTGCAGCTTGCGGGTCGGCCGGTGGCAGCCAGGGTAGGCGAGTGCAAGTCAGGTCCTGTTGCAGGCGTTTGGTGAGTGTCATGAAGTCCCAAACAGCGAACACATGGTGTTCCATGAATAGTTGTAACTTTTCCAGCGAAGTTATTTCCGGAAATAACGGATGGCTGCACAACAGCCGTTTTCTTTGTTCCAGCAAAGGTTGGTACATGGTTGATGCCTATAAGTTATTGCGTCTGCCGCTAAAACAGCATTGGACTTTTGTATGCGGCAAGAAGATAAAAAGATGTAAACCAGGCTTTGCGCGCACGAGCGCTCACGCAAGTGGGGCTGCACGGTCGATTTGAGTGTCTGGTCTAGTAAGGAAAGATAATAAGCGGGCTAAACAAATTGGCGAGTATATGAATGCATTAGATGTTTTTCTAAATAATATAAGCTGTCGGCAACTTACTTTATAAGAGTGGGAAGTTTCTTCTGCGCGGGGCGCCACCGGTCAGGTAGGGAACCCCGCGGCGCTCGGCGGGCAAGATAAGAGACCTGACACCTTATTAAAGAGTCTTCGCTCCGCTGGCATCCAGGTTATTGAGATAGGTTGTGATCACTTCCATCCCGCGCATCAAGTGATTACGCAGTGTCAGGATACTTTCCTGGACTTTCTTTTGTGCCACAAGGTTCAGCAGTTCGCGGTGGTCTTCCTGAGATGTCTCGCCCAGCCCCATCGCCTCAAGGTTGAAGCGCAGGAAGCGCTCCTCCTCATTCAGCCCGTGCTCCACCAGCTTGAGCAACCTCTGGTTGGGAGCCTTGCTATACAGGGTCATGTGAAACAGGCGATTGAGACGGCCAATCTCGGTGTAGTCTTTTTCCTGTTCCAGGGCACAGATGAACGTGTCTGCCTCGGCGATATCGGCTTCGGTCAGCAAGGGAATCGACAAGCGCAGGGCTTCAGACTCCAGCAACATTCGCAGCTCATAGGTTTCAGCCGAATTGTCTTCGATCAACGGTGCAACCACGGCGCCCTTGTGGGTGACCACGTGCAGCAGCGACTGGGCTTCCAACTGGCGCAAGGCTTCACGCACCGGCATGCGGCTGACCCCGAACAGGCTGGCCAGCTCCTGCTGACGCATGGCGGTACCGCAGGGCAAGCGGCCATCAAGGATGGCATTGCGCAAGGTTTCTTCAATCACGGAGCGAGCAAGATGGGCGGGAATAGGACCGCTGACCTTGATGCTGTTCAAAGGATTCGGCTTCTGCGTCACGGTTACGCTATCGTCCTTATTAAAATAGTGGTGGCTAATTGGATCCAATGCACACTAGAGGCTGCCCATAAGCTTGTCAAACCAGCACAGTTTCGGCTTGTAAGCGTTTCAACGCGTGATTCCGGCGGCCCACATGCAGGCTTTGCGGGGTCTGACGCGCCAGTGCCATGTTGCGACATTCCCCTATATCGATATTCTTTAACGGTATTTAAATTGCCGTTCTTATATCTATAAAGTCACTCTCCTGACTGATCGGGAGTGACCTCATGTCCGCCACCTCTACTGTTCCAACAGCGGCCCTCTGCGCCCAAGCATTCGAGATTCGACCACTGCCTGGCAGCGTGGGTGCCGAGATCATCGGCCTGGACTTGTCCCGCCCGGTCAACGATCAGGATTTCGCCCGCATTCACCGCGCGCACCTGAACCATCACGTCGTAGTGTTCCGCGACCAGCGCATCACCCCCGAACAACAGATCGCCTTCAGTCGCCGCTTTGGCGTACTGCAAATCCACGTGCTCAAACAATTCCTGCTGGCCAACCACCCGGAAATCCTGATCGTCTCCAATATCATCGAAAACGGCCAATCCATCGGCCTGGGTGACGCAGGCAAATTCTGGCACTCGGACCTGTCCTATAAAGAGCTGCCGAGCCTGGGCTCGATGCTCCACGCCCAGGAGCTGCCGTCCGAAGGCGGCGATACCCTGTTCGCCGACATGCACAAAGCCTGGGATCAACTGCCCGAGCACCTGCGTAAAGCCGTTGAAGGCCGCAGTGCCGCGCACTCTTATACCGCGCGCTACAGCGAAACCAAATTCGAAGGCAACTGGCGGCCGACGTTGACGCCCGAGCAGCTTGCCCAAGTCGCGGAAGTGGTTCACCCCATCGTGCGCACCCACCCGGAAAACGGCCGCAAGGCGCTGTTCGTCAGTGAAGGCTTCACCACCCGCATCGTCGGCCTGCCGGAAGACGAAAGCCGCGACCTGCTGGCCCAGCTCTACGCCCACAGCGTGCTGCCGCAGAACATCTACCGCCACCAATGGCAGCCCCACGACCTGGTGTTCTGGGACAACCGCTCGCTGATCCACCTGGCCGCCGGTTGCCCGAGCCATCTGCGCCGCAAGCTCTTTCGCACCACCATCCAGGGCGACGCGCCTTTCTGATTCGGAGCATGACCATGTCCAGGAACATTCCATTTGCACGGCTGGCCGCGACTGTCGGCCTGAGTGTCAGCCTGTTGGCCGGCAGCCTGGTCGCGCCGACGTCCGCGCAAGCCGAAGGCGAGATCCGCATCGCCGAACAGTTCGGCATCGTCTACCTGCTGCTTAACGTGGTGCGCGACCAGAACCTGATCGAAAAATATGGCAAGCAGGAAGGCCTCGACATCAAGGTCGATTGGACCCAGCTGTCCGGCGGCGCCGCGGTCAACGACGCACTGCTCTCCGGTTCTATCGACATCGCCGGTGCCGGCGTCGGCCCGCTGCTGACCATCTGGGACCGCACCCACGGCAAGCAGAACGTCAAGGCCGTGGCCTCCCTGGGCAACTTCCCCTACTACCTGGTGAGTAACAATCCCAAGGTCAAGACCATTGCCGACTTCACCGACAAGGACCGTATCGCCGTGCCGGCGGTGGGCGTGTCGGTACAGTCGCGCTTCCTGCAATATGCCGCCGCCAAGCAATGGGGCGACAAGGAATTCAATCGCCTCGACAAGTACACCGTCGCTGTCCCGCACCCGGATGCCACCGCTGCCCTGATCGCTGGTGGCACCGAACTGACCGGGCACTTTTCCAACCCGCCATTCCAGGACCAGGCCCTGGCCAACCCTAACGTGCATGTGGTGCTGAACACCTACGACCTGCTGGGGCCAAACTCGCCGACGGTGCTGTTCGCCACCGAAAAATTCCGCAACGACAACCCGAAAACCTACAAGGCGTTTCTCGAGGCGTTGACCGAAGCCGCGCAGTTCGCCCAGAACGATAAAGGCGCTGCGGCCGACACTTACATCCGTGTCACCAAGGCCAGGATCGACCGCGCCGAGTTGCTGAAAATCATCGACAACCCGCAGTTCGAATTCAGCGTCACGCCGAAAAACACCTACCCGCTGGCGGAGTTCCTCTACCGCGTCGGCGCCATCAAAAACAAGCCTGAATCGTGGAAGGACTACTTCTTCCAGGACGCCAAGCCCCTGCAAGGAAGTTGAGATGAACGCGCCCTTGCAAGGCCACACGGCCAGCAACCTGCACACCCGCTTGCCATTGCTGGCGGTGGATAACGTCAGCCTGGAATACCGCACACCGGAGCGCGTGGTGCGGGCCACTCATCAAGTCAGCTTCGAGATCGACCCGGCGGATCGCTACGTGTTGCTCGGCCCATCGGGTTGCGGAAAATCCACACTGCTCAAGTCCATTGCCGGGTTTATCACACCCTGCGAAGGCGAGATCCGCCTGCTGGGGCAAAAGGTCGAACAGCCGGGCCCCGATCGCATCGTGGTGTTCCAGGAGTTCGACCAGTTGCCGCCGTGGAAAACCGTCAAGCAGAACGTGATGTTTCCGCTGCTGGCGTCGAAAACCTTACCGCGTCGCGAAGCCGAAGAGCGGGCACTGCACTACCTCGATAAAGTCGGCCTCACCGCCTTTGCCGACGCTTACCCGCACACGCTTTCCGGCGGTATGAAAGCCCGCGTGGCCATCGCCCGCGCCCTGGCCATGCAGCCGAAAATCCTGCTGATGGATGAGCCCTTCGCCGCCCTCGACGCCCTGACCCGGCGCAAGATGCAGGAAGAATTGCTGCTGCTCTGGGAAGAGGTGCGCTTCACCCTGCTGTTCGTCACCCACTCCATCGAAGAAGCGCTGGTGGTGGGCAATCGCATCCTGTTGTTGTCGCCGCACCCGGGGCGCGTGCGCGCGGAAATCCACAGTCATCAATACGACCTGCACAGCCTCGGTGGCGTGGAGTTCCAGGCGTCGGCGCGACGGATTCATCGCCTGCTGTTCGATGAAGCGCCCGAGGCCGAACGTGAGTTGGGTTTCGCCGATATCCGCATCGCTTACTAAGGGGACAACCCAATGCGCCAGGAATACGAAATTACCCTTGAGCCGCTGCTCAGCGTCCCCGTTGAACGCGAACTGCCCCTGCGCCAACGCCTGTGGCAACAAGGCTGGCTGCGCAAGGGGCTGATCCTGATCGTGCTCGCGATCCTTTGGGAAGCCGTCGCGCGCTACCAGAACAACGACCTGCTGCTGCCGAGTTTCCTGCAGACCTTTCACGCGCTCTACGACGGCCTGCTCAGTGGCGAACTGCTGAGCAAGGTGAGCATCTCGCTGGTGGTGCTGATCAAGGGCTACCTGATCGGCATCGTGCTGGCGTTTGCCCTGACCACCCTCGCGGTGTCGACGCAACTGGGCCGTGACCTGCTGAGCACCCTGACCTCAATGTTCAACCCACTGCCGGCCATCGCTTTATTGCCGTTGGCGCTGCTGTGGTTTGGCCTGGGCCAGAACAGCCTGATCTTCGTGCTGGTGCATTCGGTGTTGTGGGCGCTGGCGCTCAACACGTATTCGGGGTTTCTCGGCGTGTCCGAAACCCTGCGCATGGCCGGCCGCAACTATGGCCTCAACGGCATGCGTTTCGTGGTGTTCATCCTGATCCCGGCGGCACTGCCGTCGATCCTCGCCGGCCTGAAAATCGGCTGGGCCTTCGCCTGGCGCACCCTGATCGCCGCCGAGCTGGTATTCGGTGCGACCAGCGGCAAGGGCGGTCTGGGCTGGTACATCTTCCAGAACCGCAATGAGCTGTACACCGACAAGGTATTCGCCGGGTTGGCGGTGGTGATCCTGATCGGCCTGCTGGTGGAGAACCTGGTGTTCGACACCTTCGAGCGGCTCACCGTGAAGCGTTGGGGCATGCAGCGCTGATACACCCATCCTGCTACGATTGCGGCCAGCTCACTCCCGACTGATCATGAGTGCTTGGCATGCAACTACCCGACATGAACCTGCTGGTCGCCCTCGACGCCCTGCTCGACGAGGGCAGCGTGGTGGGCGCCGCGCGGCGGATGAACCTCAGCCCGGCGGCCATGAGCCGTACCCTCACACGTATTCGAGAAGCGGTGGGCGATCCGATCCTGGTACGCGCCGGTCGCGGGCTGGTACCCACGCCCAAGGCCTTGCAGTTGCAGAGCCAGGTGCGCAACGTGGTGGAGCAGGCGGCGTTGTTGTTTCGCTCGGCGGATCAGGTTGACCTGAGCACCCTGCGCCGTCGCTTCAGCGTGCGCGCCAATGACTTTTTCATCGGCGTGTATGGTGGACGCCTGTTCGACACCATGGAGCGCATGGCGCCGTTGTGCGAGCTGTGTTTCGTACCCGAAGGCGACACCGACGACGAAGCGCTGCGCGAGGGGCGGCTGGATCTACGGGTGAGCAACACTATGCCGGTCACCCCGGAAGTGAAGGTGCAGAACCTGTTTTCCACCACCTTCGTGGGCCTCGCGCGCGAGGACCATCCGTTGTTTGACGAAGAGATCACCGCAGCGCGCTTCGCCAGCTATTCCCATATCAGCATCTCGCGGCGTGGCATCGCCCGTGGCCCGATTGACACTGCACTGAATGCTCAGGGCCTGGAGCGACGCGTGGCGATGATTGCCCCGGGCTTTCACGGTGCGATGTTCATGTTGCCCGACTCCGACCTGATTCTGCCGGTGCCCAAAGAGGCGCTCTACAGCGCCAATCGCCTGAAGCTGCCACTGCGCGCGTTTGCGTTGCCGATCTCGCTGCCGACGTTGGTATTGGCCCAATCCTGGCACCCGCGCTTCGACAAAGACCCGGCTCATAGATGGTTGCGCGAGACGATGCGTGAGAGCTGCCACGCCACCTGGCTGGAAGCACAGCCGACCTGATTTACAAGCCATGCACGGTCAAAATGTGGGAGGAGGCTTGCTCCCGATTGCTGTGTGCCAGACCCAGATTTTCTATTTAATCCACCGCAATCGGGAGCAAGCCCCCTCCCACAAGGGTTCTATAGTGAATCCAGGATTGTGTCTGGCGCACTTATACCCTGCCAACATGTAACTTTTTGTCATGCATGTGCCTGATTAAACTGCTCGGGTATTTCTAATTCCGAGTTACCTGTTCATGACTTCCCTCGCTGCCCCCACGCTTGCGGCTGCAGCCAAACCCACCGCTATCACCCCGCCTGTATTTGGCTCGCGCATCATCATCGGCCTGGTCGGCGTGTTGCTGGCGGTACTAGTGTCCGGTCTCAACGAGATGGTCACCAAGGTGGCCCTCGCGGATATTCGCGGTGCGCTGTACATCGGTTTTGACGAAGGCACCTGGCTGGTCGCTGCGTACACGGCCACCTCCGTGTCGGCCATGGCCTTTGCGCCCTGGTGTTCGGTGACGTTTTCCCTGCGGCGCTTCACCCTGTGCGCCATCGGCCTGTTCACCGTGCTTGGCATCCTTTGCCCGTTTGCGCCCAACTACGAAAGCCTGCTGTTGCTGCGTACCGTCCAAGGCCTGGCGGGCGGCGCATTGCCGCCGATGCTGATGACCGTGGCGCTGCGCTTCCTGCCGGCCAACGTCAAGCTGTATGGCCTGGCCGGCTACGCGCTTACCGCCACGTTCGGGCCGAGCCTCGGCACGCCGTTGGCGGCGCTGTGGACTGAATATGTCGGCTGGCAGTGGGCGTTCTGGCAGATCGTCGGGCCGTGTCTGCTGGCGATGGCCGCCGTGGCTTACGGCTTGCCGCAAGACCCGCTGCGCCTGGAGCGCTTCAAGCAGTTCAACTGGCGCGGCCTGCTGCTGGGGTTTCCGGCGATCTGCATGCTGGTGATCGGCATTCTGCAGGGCAATCGCCTGGACTGGTTCGAGTCGGGCCTGATCACCTTCCTGCTGTGCGGCGGCAGCGTGCTGCTGGTGCTGTTCATGTTCAATGAATGGTCGCACCCGATGCCGTTTTTCAAGTTGCAGATGCTCGGCCTGCGTAACCTGGCTTTTGCCCTGATCGTGCTGGCAGGCGTGCTGATGGTGCTGACCTCGGTGATCATCATCCCCTCGAGTTTCCTCGCTCAGGTCCAGGGTTATCGCCCCCTGCAAACCGCGCCGGTGATGCTGCTGATGGCGCTGCCGCAATTGATCGCGCTGCCTCTGGTGGCTGCGTTGTGCAACCTGCGTTGGGTCGATTGCCGCTGGGTACTGGGGATCGGGCTGGGGATGTTGGTGCTGTGCTGCGTGGGCAGTGCGCACCTGACCTCGGCGTGGATTCGCGACGATTTCTACGGCCTGTACCTGCTGCAAATCTTCGGGCAGCCCATGGCGGTGTTGCCGCTGCTGATGCTTTCCACCGGCAGCATCCAACCGGCGGATGGGCCGTTCGCCTCGGCCTGGTTCAACACCGTCAAAGGCCTGGCCGCCGTGATTGCCACCGGTGTGCTGGATGCGCTGACCACCCAGCGCCTGCACTTTCACTCGACCATGCTGGTGGACCGCCTGGGTAACTCGCCGCTGGCCGACGGCGATGCGCCGGGCCTGGCCCACCGCCTGCACGAGCAGGCCGTGGTGCTGACTTCTTCGGATCTCTATTACGTCATGGCCGCTGTCGCGGTGGCGTTGATCCTGCTGATTTTCTGGATGCCCACGCGGATTTTTCCGCCTCGCGCACCAACCTAGCCACAAGGACTTCCCATGAAACGCAAAGACAAAATCGCCGTCTCCGTTATCGCCGTGTTTGCCGTCGGGGTGCTGGTGTACCTGGTTGCGCCCGGCCTGTTGGGCAACAAGCGCCAGGCTACCAACGACGCCTTCGTCGCCGCCGATTTCACCCTGGTGGCGCCACGTGTGGCGGGCTTTATCAAGGAAGTGCTGGTGGAAGACAACCAGCGCGTCAAGGCCGGCCAACTGTTGGCGCTGATCGACGACCGCGATTTTCGCGCCGCCGCCCAGGCCGCCGACGCCGACACCCTGGTCGCCCAGGCCCAGCTGAAAAACGCCACCGCGACCCTGGAGCGCCAAACCTCGGTGATCGCCCAGGCCCAGGCCACCGTGGCGGCAGACCGCGCCGAAGTGGCCTTCGCCGAACACGAACTGAACCGCTACAACCACCTCGCCGGGGTGGGCGCGGGTACCGTGCAGAACGCCCAGCAAGCCAAGACCCGCATCGACCAGGCCACCGCGCGCCTGGCCAACGCAACGGCGGTGCTGGCGGCCGAGCGCAAGCAGGTGGAAATCCTCACGGCCCAGCGCGATGCCGCCGAAGGTGGGCTCAAGCGTGCCCAGGCCGCGTTGGAAATGGCCAGCTATCAGCTGTCCTATACGCGCATCGTCGCGCCGGTGGATGGCATGGTCGGTGAGCGCGCGGTGCGGGTGGGGGCCTATGTGACGCCGGGCAGCAAGATCCTCGCGGTGGTGCCGTTGGCCGAGGCCTACGTGGTCGCCAATTTCCAGGAAACCCAGCTGTCCCATAT
Source organism: Pseudomonas sp. B14(2022) (assembly GCF_012030485.1). NCBI lineage: Bacteria > Pseudomonadati > Pseudomonadota > Gammaproteobacteria > Pseudomonadales > Pseudomonadaceae > Pseudomonas > Pseudomonas sp. B14(2022). Next base: position 24,239 of record NZ_JAAUVM010000037.1, on the reverse strand, counting down.
GCACGCTGGCCAGGCCGTGCAGGTGCGGGTCGACAGCCTCGACGGGGAGCTGCTCAACGGCCATCTGGAGAGCCTTGCCCCCGCCACGGGTGTGACCTTCGCGTCGGTCAAGCCGGATAACGCAACCGGCAACTTCACCAAGGTGGTGCAGCGTATTCCGGTGAAGATTGTCCTCGAACCCAACCAGCCGCTGACCGAGCGCCTGCGGGTCGGCATGTCGGTCGAGGCCAGCGTCGACACCCAGCCGGTCGCGCGGCAGCGTGAAGTGGCCCAGCAATGAAACACCTCGCCTGGCTCACCCTGAGCGTTATCAGCCTGAGCGCCTGCACCGTGGGCCCGGATTTTCAGCGCCCGCACACCTCGCAAGCCACGCAATGGAGCGAACCTCAGGGTCGACAAGCCGCCAGCCGCGCTGTCAGCGAGCCGCTGCAAGAGCGCTGGTGGGACGTGTTCCACGATGAGCAACTGTCGGCGCTCACACGCCGCGCGCTCAGCGATAACCTCGACCTGAAACTGGCCAGCAGCCGCCTGCAACAAAGCCGCGCCGTGCACCAGGTGACCACCGCCGAGCGCTATCCCACTGTCGACGCCACGGGTGCCTACCAGCGCAAACGCAACAGCGGCAAAGGCTTGAACGACCCCTCCGGCGAAAACGGCCGTTCCGCGTTCAACCAGTGGGACGCGGGCTTCTCGGCGTCCTGGGAGCTGGACTTCTGGGGGCGGGTCAAACGCGAAACCGAAGCCGCCGACGCCACCCTGCAAGTGGCGGAAAACGACCGCCGCGCCGTGCTGTTGTCGGTACTGGCCGAGACCGCCCAGGACTATATCCAGCTGCGTGGCGTGCAAAATACCCGCGCGGTGACCGAGCAAAACCTCGATGTCGCCCGCCACAGCCTCAAGCTCTCGCAACTGCGCCTGGCCGACGGCGTGGCCACAGACCTGGACGTCGCCGAAGCCGCCGCCCAGGTCGCCGCCATCGAAGCGCGCCTGCCGGATCTGCAGCAACGCCAGGACCAGTTGATCAACGCCCTCAGCCTGCTGATGGGCGAGCCACCTCAAGCCCTGCACGCGCAATTGTCCAAGGATGCTGCCGTGCCGCAGACCCAACGCCAGGTCGCCATCGGCCTGCCGTCGGAACTCGCCGAGCGCCGCCCCGACATCCGCCAGGCCGAAGCGCGCCTGCACGCCGCCACCGCCAGCATCGGCGTGGCCAAGGGCGACTTTTACCCGCGCATCACCTTGTCCGGCAGCCTCGGCTCCCAGGCCATGCAACTGTCGGATTTCGGCTCCTGGGGCTCTCGCGCGTTTGCCTTCGGCCCGCAAGTGAGCCTGCCGCTGTTCAATGGCGGCCGCCTGCAAGGCATGCTGAACCTGCGCGAAGCCCAGCAACAGGAAGCGGCCCTGGCCTACCAGCAAACTGTGCTGCGCGCCTGGCATGAAATCGACGACCAATTGACCCGCTACAACGCCAGCCAACTGCGTCGCGACAGCCTCGCCGAAGCCGTGCGCCAGAACCAGATCGCCCTGACCACCGCGCAGCACCAGTACGTCGAAGGCGTGGTGGATTTCGTCAACGTACTCACCGTGCAAAGCGCGCTGCTGGCCACGCAGGAGCAGTGGGTGGAGAGTTCTACCGGCGTGTCGTTGGCGATGGTGGGGCTGTACAAGGCGTTGGGGGGAGGGTGGGAGTCGGTGTATCCGCTGGCAGAGGTTCGGCGCTGAAATTGGAGCAGAAGTCGCTGTGAAGCAGCGAGAGAAACCCAGTGCTACTTCTAAGACTGCAATAGCATGAAGGTAACATCATCTTCCGTTGAGCAATTTTCGAGGGTTTGCCCTGCGATAGCCTTGAACTGGTCTGCGGCTGAAAGCTCGGCCCAGAACCCATCGGTAGCCAAGATCCATGTTGTACCTTGGGTGATCTGCATGGATTGAATATGAGGCTCATGGGCCCGTCGGTGGCTCATGCAGTTGAGCAGCGTTTTGCGCGCGGGGCTGCTGGCGATGAATGAATGGCTCAGATCACCTTTCCAGTTGGGGCCGCAATGAGGTGGGCTCAGCCAGTTCATGCTTTGATCTGTCTCCAGGTAACCCAGACAGCAGTCACCGGCGTGAATGGAGATGGCCGTTTGGCCAACCACCAGCATTACGAGATAGCTGGTGGAGGCAAATGGAAAGTCTGGGCATATATTCGAGTGCACTTCGTCCAGTGAAGTAAGTACCCGTTTCAGGGCGTGATCGGGACAAGACACGACAGAAGGTTGCGCGCCGGAAAAGCACTCAAGCAGATGGTGGCTCAAGGCTCTCGCTAATTGCCCGCTGCCTGGTTTTGAGGTGCCGTCGGCAATCACGTAGAGGTACGCACCTGAGTTCTGTGTGGAACCGCTTGCATCGCGATTTTCTGTTCTATGAGTTCCTTTGCGACTGAGGCTCGCGTGCAGGATCAAGCGGCCACTCCCAGCTTAATCAATGCCTTCAGGCGTCCGTAAATCAACGCCTCACGATCGTGATCTTGAGCGGTGCTTTGGATTACGTCGTGAAATGCGGATAGCGACAGTAATGCGGTGAATTGTTCGCTCACGAACTGCCGCAGGTCGATGGGTGCACACTTCACCTCTTCAATGAGTTCTTCCCTGCCGTCCAATAGCGCGATGATGTCTTCTATGTCGTTGGACATCAGCACATCGCCACGACCGCGACCCTGATAAGCCTGCAGTTTTGCGGCGAGAAACCACGGTGCGGCAAATACCTTGATGAGCGTTCCGTTGGGTAGTGTGTAGTCGACGGCATTTTCCAATCCGCCGATGAACCAAGTATTGGCAAAGCCCAATACCTTCTGCTCGGTGGGCATAAAATCGACTTTCAGATTGCCCAGTCGTAAACGACAGGTTACCGAGTCTTGGCCGGTATTTTTGAAGCCTCGGTGTTTCAGCGTTTCTTCCAGGCGATACCAGTCAGTGGTGCCGGCCAGGTGAATGACCAAATCAACATCATCCGTGCCGCGAATCGATTCCAGGGTGTATTCATCGGTGATAAGCAAAACGGTGGTGCAACCGCCGACGAAGGCGACTTGCGTGCGCAACTCTTCGCCCAACGCCTCAGCAACCTCCTCAAGCATTTGCAGCATCATTGTTCTGTTGGACGTCACAGGATCCACTCCCGCAGCATGGCATCGGCCACTTTGGCTTCGCGAGGGCCCCCGATGCGGATGGCGTCAACGAGGGCCAGGAAATGATAAAGAAGCTCATCTTTCTTCACCGCGCCAGGAACCGTTTTATACAACGGTGTGATTTCCTGACCTTTGCTTTTTCCGTATGCGTCCGGCCAGACGGGAATGAGGTCGCCGCCGCTCATCACTTTTCCCGCCAAGACTGGTGCGGCGAAGGCTGTCGGAATACCGCGAACGATAGGGCCTGGTTTAACCGGGAAAATATAGCGGATGCCGTACGTGACCAAATCAAGCAGTGCCTTGCTTCTTACCAAAGGAATTCCGTCGGTGTGGCTCGTATAGATCAAGCCAATTTCCCTGCAACGATTCAGGGATGAGGAAACCTCTGTTTTGCTTAGGCCCAACGCTGAGGACAGCGCTCTCACAGAATAGGTTTGTGAGCTGTGTCCTTCAAAGTCTTCGTCTACTCCATCCCAGCCCCGCCAGTCATCAATTGACGAAAGTTGAACAGTTTCGAAGTTTTGAATGTAATCCGGAAGATTTTGAAACCCGAGGCTCGCGCTCTCTTTTTCCACAGAGAACACTCGTTTTTTTACGCGCTCCCCTTTGGCCTGTAGTTCCAGACTGATCAGTTTGAACAGGATGACGATGTCTTGACTTTTCATGGGGCTCCAAAAGCGAGTGTCCTCTGTCCGCGGACAGAGGACACTTTCTTGCACAGGGTTGACACTCATGTCAACGGTTTTGCAAAAACACCACATACCCCCGAAACCACTCACTCTCCTGCAAATACCCCGGCTCCTCCCACTCCCCGCCCTGAATCAAACCGATTTTGAACGGCAGCCCCATCCGGTTCATCCGTGGCAGATACGCCGCGTAATCCGGAATGCTCTGGCGGCCCTGATACGTCTGTACCACCACTTCATCCACCACGCCCTTGAGCTGGGCGATGGCGGTGGGATCGGCGTTGCTGCTCCAGTCCATCAGGCCGGTGATGCTCAGTTTCAGATCGGCCGGCAGGCGCTGGCGCAGGTCGCGCAGGAAGTCGGCGTACTCGTGCAGGTATTGGGTGCGGGCGTCGAAGTCGATCTGGATGCCGACCACCGGGTTGCCTGCGTCGCGCCAGCGTTGTACCTGGCCGAGCAGTTGGGTGTAGACCTGTTCGGGCCAGTGCAGGGTGTGGGCGCGGTAGACCACCCAGACCTCGCCTCGGGTGAGGCGCGGCACGCTGATGCCTTGGGCGATCAGTTGCACACCGCGCTGGGGCGCGCGGCGGGTGGCGTTGATCTGGCCCTGGAGGATGTACAGGGTCTTGGCCTGCTTGAGTACCGGCTGCGGAGTGACGCCGCTCCACAGCCAGAAGGCGTCATAGTCGCGGGCATCGACGGCACCGAATGCCGGGCTTGCCAGCAACAGCACGCCCAGCCACAGGTGTTTCACCAGTAGTACTGCAGCGATTTGCCCCACTGGGTGTCGGCGAAACCACTTTTCAGTTGGCGGAACCAGGCTTTGCGCACGGCGGGCTCGACGTCCTGGCCGCCGCAGCTGTTGTAGCCGGCCGGCGCGTAGCAGTTGATGGCGCGGAACAAGGCGTAGGCCTTGTCGTTTTTTGGCGCCTTGGTGTTGGCGATGACCTGCTTGTAACCGTCGAGCCGCGAGAAGGTTTCACCCTTGAAGTCCGATGCGCTGCTGCCCAGGCTGCCGGCGGCACGGGCTTGTTCCAGGGGCATGCCGTCCAGGCCGTTGCGCAGGATGAATTCGCCGAAGCAGTTCAGGGCCTGGGGGTTCTTCGCGTCGGTCTGCAAGGTCGCGGCGGTTTGCGCGATGCTCGGGCAGGCGTAGCCGGATTCGGCCTTGTCGCCGTTCCACTGGAACAGCTTAAGCGTCTGGCTGGCGCTGTAGACATAACCCAGGCTGGTGCCCAGCTTGTCCTCGGGGGCCTGGGCCGGCAGTTGCTTGAGGTCCTCGGCGAACGTGGCGAACTGGCCGTGCAGCAGGTCTTTGTAGAGCAGCACGAATTGCGCCGTCTGGCGCTCCAACGGATCGCTGGCCTGGGCGATCTGCTGGCGCAGCAGTTCAGGCCCGGCGACGTTGCGCAGCAGGATGTAGCGCACTTGTTTGGCGCTGATCGGCGAATCGCTGGCGAACACCTTGGCCAACTGGCCGCTGCGCTCGTAGTTCATGGCCAGGGCCAACTCCAACTGGTCGCGTTGCAGCGGCAGTTTTGCCAGTGGCAACAGCTGCAGCCACAGGGCCTCGGCGCCTTTCCAGTCCTGCTTGGCTTCCAGTGCCAGGGCGCGCAGGGTCTGTTGGCTGAAGGCAAAATAGTTCAGGTTCGACGGCACGCTCTGCGGCAACTGCTTCAAGGCGGCGTCCGGTTGATGCTCGATGTACAGCGCGCACACGGCCAGCAAGTACTCATAGAGCTCTGGCTCGCTGGCGAACACGGCCTTTTGCTTCTCAAGGTCTGCGCGGCTGATGGCCGGCTGGTTGCCGCCGCGCATCACCATCAGGTCGCTGACGAGCTGGATCATCGGGGTCTTGACGGCATCGCTGTTGACCATCAACAGCTTGAGGTCAGCTTCTTCTACCAGCTGATCCTCAGACACATTGCGCTGCTCGTCGGTGGCCGTCAGTGCCCAGGCGAACGCGTCGGCGAGCTGGGTGTTGTCGTCGGCCAGCCAGTACACCCGGCGCAGCAGACCGTGGGCCGAGGCCGCGTACTCGCCCTGTGGGTAAGTCTTCAGGTAGGCGTTGAAGCCCTGCTCGGCCGTGGCCAGTGCGGGCTTATCCACACGGTCCAGGTGCGGCATGCCGTCTTCGTCATAGGTGTCGGCCTGGGCCTGGTTGAGCGCTGTGCGGGCGGTCATGTACAGCGCGGTTTCCTTCAGCCACGACGACTGGGCACTGCCGACGCCAGCAAAGCCTTGCGCGGCCTCGGCGAAGCGGCCGCTGTAGAAATCGGCGGCGGCTTGCAGGTAGGTGCGAAACAGTTGGCCGTCAGCTGACTGGATCTGCTGCGCCTCGGCGATCACCGGGCCATCCCAGGTGCAGGTGGTGAGCAGTTGCAGCCGCGCCTTCGCCAGCAGCGTGCGCTCGGCCGCCGGCATATCGGCCTTGACCACTTGGCGGATAAACGCCGTGGCGCTGTCATCGTCGTTGCTGCGGCAGCGGCTGCCTTCGCCATTGAGGAACGCTTCGCCGGCGGTTTTGTACGCCTCGCGCTTGATGCCCAGGGGCGTCAGCAGGGTGTCGAGTTCGGCGGTAGGCGAATCGTCCGAGTCGGGCTCAGTCTGGGCGCTGGAGGCAGCGGCCAGGCGATACACCGGGAACGGCACCGGGCCGAACCCCTGGGCCAGGTCATCTTCGTTCAACGCCTTGGGCGCCAACGGCGCGGCCTTTTTGTCGGCCAGCAACAGGCGCAGGTTGACCCGGCTGTCATTGCCTGGGCTCAGGAACGGCACGTTGTTGCAAGGGTCCAAGCTGTCACGCGAGACACGCCAGTCGGGGTAGCACGAATCGTCGGAGCTGGCCTGGGCCTGCTGGGAAATACCGGCCAGCAGGGCCAGTGCCACGGGAGAGAGAAAACCGATGCGCATGACGTGTCCTTGATCCTGGGGCCTTGGAGGGCGGCAATCATAGCTCGAACGATAAAAGATCTGGGGTGAAGGCCTACACAAAAAACGGAATTCTCCGATTATGGTGAGTGGCAATTTAACTGCACTGACCTAGACTGCCGGCTACCACAGGGAGTAGTGATGTATGGAGCAGTTGCGTAGCTGGGCGTTGGGTTTTTCCTGTCTGTTGGGTGTGGCGCAGATGGCTATGGCAGAGGAGCCGTTGCTGGACCATTCCCCGCCGTCAGTCGATGCTGGGACCGCTGGCGAGGCCCGTGGCGTATTGCGCGCCCGCGACCAGGCGATGCTGGCCAGCGAATTGTCCGGACGCATCGTCGACTTACCGTTCAGCGAAGGCGAGTCATTCAAGAAGGGTGACACCCTGGCGCGCTTCGATTGTTCGGCCTACCAGGCCCAGCTCAACGCCGCATCGGCGGCCAGCCGCGGTGCCGGTGAAGAGCTGGCCCATAACAAGCAATTGGCTGCACTGAATTCCGTCGGGCGTTTCGAGGTGGCCCGCGCCGAAGCCAAGCTCACCGAAACCCAGGCCCAGTCTCAGGTCTACCAGGTGCAGGTCAAGCGCTGCAGCGTATTGGCACCGTATGACGGCCAAGTGGTGCAGCGCAAAGTCCAGCGTTATGAAAGCGTTTCGGCCGGCGCGCCGCTGCTGGAAATCGTCGATAACCGCAGCCTGGAAATCCACCTGCTGGTGCCGTCTCGCTGGATGGGTAAGCTCAAGCCCGGCCAGACCTTCAGCTTTACCCCGGATGAAACCGGCCAGGCATTCAACGCCACCGTCAAACGTCTCGGCGCACGCATCGATGAAGGTAGCCAGACGCTCTTGCTGGTTGCCAGTGTGACCAATGCCACCGGATTGATGGCGGGCATGAGCGGTACTGCCCACTTCGCGCAACTGCAATGAACGCCCCGATGCCGGGCAATACCGAGCGGGTATTCGCCCAGTTTTTGGCGCTTGAGCACCAGACTCGTGCCGCCCGAACCACCGAGCAGTTGGCCTACAGCCTGGTCAACGACGGCCAGCCGTTGTTCGGCTATCGCCATGCGGCGCTGCTGATCGCCGGCAAAGTGCGGGCGGTGACGGCGGTGAGCAGTGTCGACCCGAACGCGCCGTTTGTGGCTTTTGTCGAGCAGGCTGTGGCGCAATTACACAAGCAGGCGCTGAGCCAGGCCGCACGGGTGGTACCGGCCGAGCAATTGAGCGCCCAGGTGCAGGCCGACTGGCAAAGCCTGTCCGCCGGCCATGTGTTCTGGCTGCCCTTGATTGACCCGCAAGGCCGTGTGTTCGGTGGTTTGTGGCTGGCGCGGGACACCCCGTGGAACCCTGCCGAGCAGGTGTTGCTGGCGCAGTGGGGCGATACCTGCAGCCATGCCTGGCTCGCCCTGCAACCGCGCCAGCCGTGGCGGCTGCGCCTGATCCGCAAGCGCCAGGTGCTGGTCGGGGTTGCGCTGTTGCTCGCGCTGCTGATCCCGGTGCGCCAATCGGTATTGGCGCCGGCCGAAGTGGTGCCGCTGGCCGGGCAGGTGGTGGCAGCGCCATTGGACGGGGTGATTGCCGAATTCCTGGTCAAACCCAACCAGGTCGTCAAGACCGGCGACCTACTGCTGCGCTTTGAAAGCACCACCCTCACGGCTCAGGCCGATGTGGCGGCGCGCGCCCTGGGCGTGGCCGAAGCGGAACTCAAAGCCAATGCCCAACGTGCCTTTGCCGATCCCGAATCCAGTTCGCGCATCGACCTGCTGGCCGCGCGGGTCGAGCAAAAACGTGCCGAACGTGACTATGCCCGCGAGTTGCTCAAGCGCAGCGAAGTGCGCGCCGAACGCGACGGTATCGCGGTATTCGCCGACGCCGAACGCTGGACCGGCAAACCGGTGCAGACCGGCGAGCGCCTGTTGCAGATCGCCGACCCCGCCCAGGCTGAGTTGCGCATTGAGCTGGCGGTGGGCGATGCGATTGCGCTGGAGCCGAACGCCGAGGTCGCGCTGTTCCTCGACAGCGACCCGTTGCAGCGCCATCTCGCCACCCTGCAACGCGCCGCCTACGAGGCCCAGCCCACTCCGGGCGGGCAACTGGCCTATCGTCTGGACGCGCAGTTCGATGAAGCGCCGCCGCGTATTGGCCTGCGCGGTACCGCGAAGATCTTTGGCGAACGTGCGCCGCTGGCCCTGTACCTGTTGCGCCGACCGCTGGCGGGCCTGCGCCAGAGTGTGGGCCTGTGACGAGCCTGCCCAAGCTGCGCGAGGACCTGCAACTGTCCAGCGCCGGCGCCGCCCTGGATGGTTCGCCGCGCTGGACCCTGGCCGACCCGGTACGCGGGCGCTATTTCAAGCTCGGCGCGACCGCCATCCGCCTGTTGCGCCACTGGGCATTGGGCGACCCGGAAAAAGTCCTGCAAGCCGCCAACTGTGAGCCGGGCCTGCCCTTGGGTGGCAGCGAGGTGGATGAGTTGCTGAGTTTTCTGCGCGCCCACGACCTGATCGCCGCCCTCGACCCCGAACAACGGGCCAGCTACCTGTCTAAAGCCGCCGCGCAGAAAAAAAGCCTGGGGAAAGTCCTGCTGCACCAATACCTGTTTTTCCGCATCCCGCTGTGGCGTCCGGACGCTTTTCTCAACCGGGCATGGCCGTGGTTGGCGCGCTTCGGGCCGGGTCTGTTGCGCTATGGTTTGCCGATCATCCTGGGGCTCGGCGTGTTTCTGGTCGCGCGGGATTGGCAGCGGTTCCTGGCGACCTTCCCGCACCTGTTCAGCCTGGGGGGCGCCCTGGCCTTTGGCACCGCGTTGTTTTTCGCCAAGCTGTGCCATGAGTTCGGCCATGCGTTCATGGCCAAGCGCGCCGGCTGCCGGGTACAGAGCATGGGCGTGGCGTTCATGGTGATGCTGCCGATGTTCTACACCGATGTGAGCGACGCCTGGCGCGTCAATGATCGCCGCTCTCGCCTGATGATCGGCGCGGGCGGGGTGATGGCCGAGTTGTTGCTGGCCTGTGTTGCCCTGCTGGCCTGGTCGCTGTTGCCGGACGGTCCCGCCCGTACGGCGGCGTTCATGTTGGCCAGTGCCACATGGCTGACCACCTTGGCGATCAACCTCAACCCGTTCATGCGCTTTGATGGTTACTTTTTGATCAGCGACTTATGGGGTGTCGATAACCTGCAAGGCCGCGCCTTCGCCCTGTGCCGCTGGCGCCTACGTGAGTGGCTGTTCGGCTACAGCGAGCCGGCGCCGGAGCCCTGGTCGCCGACGATGCAGCGACGCCTGCTGTGGTGGGGCTACCTGGCGTGGTTGTGGCGAGCGGCGTTGTTCCTGGGGATCGCCTTGGCGGTGTACCACCTGTTTTTCAAATTACTCGGGATCTTCCTGATGCTGGTGGAGTTGGTGTGGTTCATCTTCCTGCCGATCTTCAAGGAATGGCGCGAATGGTGGAGCCGGCGCAGCCAGGCCTATGCACCGCGGGTGCTGCTGACCGGCCTGGGGTTACTGTTGATCCTGCTGGCGCTGGTGGTGCCATGGCGCAGCGCCGTGGAACTGCCGACGATGCTCGAGGCGGGACGCGCCAGTGCGCTGCATGCGCCGGTGGCGGCGCGGGTCAAGGGGCTGAAGGTCGTCGATGGGCGAGCGGTGACCCAGGGCCAGGTGCTGATTGAGCTGGAATCCCCCGACCTCGATGCGCGGCAAAGTATCGTGCGCCGCGAAGTGGAGATCCTGCAGTTGCAGATGCGCCGCCAGGCAGGGCGCATCGAAACGGCGGCGGACGCAGGCATCAACGACCAGCGACTGTCCCAGGCGCTGGCCGAGTACCGTGGCCTGGCCGCCCAGCGTGAGCGCCTGCTGTTGCGGGCGCCCCATGCGGGCATCGTGCGCGATGTGCTGCCGCAGTTGAGCGTGGGCCGCTGGCTGTCCCCCAAGGATGCACTGGCGCGGGTGGTGGAAGATGGCGCACGCCTGCGCGGCTATGTGGCCGAAGCCGAGTTGTGGCGCGTGGCGCCGGGGGCGACCGGGCGTTTTATCGCCGATGATCCGATGCACGCCGCCATCACTGTGGAATTGACCGACATCGACGCCAATGGCGTGGCCTACCTGGATCAAGAGGCGCTGACCTCCGACCACCATGGGCCGATCGCCGTGCGCCGTGACGAAAACCAACGCCCGGAGCCGGTACAGGCCCAATACGGCGCTCGCTTGAAGAGTGTGCAACCGATCCCGACACCCCATCAGCCGCTGCGCGGTGTGGTGGTGTTGCAAGGGCGCAGCGAGTCGGTGCTGGGTGTGGCCTGGCGACGGGCCGCAGCACTGGGCGTTAGGGAAAGCGGGTTCTGACAGGAGTTGAACGCGATGTTAAACAAGGAAGGCGCTTTGGCGCAGGGCCTCTCGGTGCGCCCGTCACGCAGTACCGACGAGCCGTTTTTGCACAGGCTTTACCGCTCGGCACGCGTGGACTTGCAGTGGATCGATGGTGAGCAGGCCTTGGTGGAAGAGGTGATCGCCCAGCAGTTTCAGGTTCAGGAGCGCGGTATGGGCGAGCACTTTCCGGGTGCGCTGCATTACGTGATCGAGAAACTCGATACCCCCATCGGCGCCTTGAGTGCCGACTTCGGGCCCAATGAGATCCGCGTGTTGTACCTGGCGTTTATCCCCGCCGCCCGAGGCCGGGGCTTTGGCCGGGCAGTGCTGCAGGGCGTGCAGCAAGCCGCACAACAGGTGTGTTGCCCGGTGGCTACGGTGGTCTGGGCGAGTAACCCCCACGCGCGCCAGCATTACCTGGCGCTGGGGTTCCGGGTGGAGGAAGAGACGCCTGCCGCTCAGCGCTTGGTGTGGTACCCGTCTCAGTTGAACACGATGCAGAAATAACCGCGCTGCGCGTCACGGCCCATGGCGGGCTCGCGGGACACAAACACGTGTTCCAGGCAGGTGTCCGTCAGTGGCAAACGGCACAGGCCATCGACGAAGTCGGTAGGTTCCAGGCTGTTGAGCAACACACTGAACGCCCCGCGAGGGCTGCCCGGCATGCTCGCTTGCGGCGCATCGTCCAAGCGCTGGATCTGGATCGGCAGCGCCGAACCATCGGGCAGGTACAGCACGCTCGTACGATTCAGCAAAGGCCGAAAATGCTCAGGGGTGACCAGGTTCAACATAGGGAGCTCCGCGTCAGAAGGGCCGAGGCCTGCAAGCCTCGGCCACGTACAGGTGTCAGCTGCGTGATGGAAAGATCCCGTTCAGGGCAATGCTGAAGTTGATCGCCAGGAACGGATTCATCGACCCCATGGGCAGGCCTTGGCCCGTGGGCGCGATGGTTCCCGTCACCGTGGAGGCGACGCCCTTGAGCGGTAACGGGTTGACACCCTGTTGGTCGGAGTAGATCGAGGCACTGCCCGGTCCTGTGCCGGAAGCACCGATAAACGCGTTGGTGGCGGTGGGCACGTTCACTGGGTTGCTGGTGACGCTGGTCAGTTGCACCGAGGTGCTGATGGCGAGGGTCGTTGCATCGTGGGTGTGGGCGGGCAGGTTGGCCAGGGTGGCCGTGATGCTTTCGGTGCCGGCGAATTCGCCCATGACCCGCGGCGACAGCGCTGTACCGTTGCCTTGGCCGATAGGTAGCCGACCTTGCAGGTCAGGCAGCTTGAACGTTTGCACGCCATCGCCGCCGTAGGTGACGCCTATCAGGGCGAACAGCGTTTGGAACTGGCTGAGTGAAAGGGTCTGACCGGCGCACAAGGCCCAGTCTCGTGGGGCGAAATTAAACGCGAAGGGTTGGATGGTGCCGATGAATACTTCCATGAATCGTTCATCCTTGTGTGGGCTTTACGGGGGTGTGACGCCAATCGACCGGGCGTCACCGCAGAGCGTAGACGCCGCTTTTGTTCGCTGCCTGCTGCTTTCGAAACAGCGAGCGAATCGGAGGCTTTTGACCTAGAGTGGCGACTGTTTGTGCATGCACGGGTTTTGCCTTGGAAACAAGCAATGGCAAGGGAATTGAGGTGCGACGGTCTGTGGTAGAGCAAGACGAAAAGGTTGCGGCCGTTGCCGCTTACAACGGCGCTTGGGCAGGTGCCGGATGGCTGAGCCGGCTATGGTGGTTTCCGATTCTGGCGCTGGCCATGGCCCTGCGTTTTTATGGCCTGACGGCAGCGGCGATCTGGGGCGACGAAGGCTCCAGCCTGCTGCTGAGCGAATACGCCGTGGGCGACCTGTGGTTTCACGCCGCGCACGATGTGCATCCACCCCTGTATTTTTTCATGCTGCGTGGCTGGATCGAACTGTTTGGCGACGGGATCTGGTCCATACGCAGCATGAGTGCGCTGCCCGGCGTGGTGGTTGTGGGGCTTGGCGTCTGGCTGACACGCCAGCTGTCGACCCAGCGTGCCGCCGTATTGGCCGGCGTACTGCTGGCGCTGATGCCCACGGCGGTGCGCTACAGCCAGGAAGTGCGGATGTATTCGCTGCTTGGCGTGTGGCTGCTGGCCGCCACGCTGGCGCTGGTGTATTGGGTGCGTCAGCCCGAACGCAGTCGCTGCCTGGTGGCCTATGTGTTGCTGATGGCCGCCGGTTTCTACACCCACTACTTCACCGCGTTGTGCGTGCTGGTGCATTGGGCGTGGCTGGGCGTGCTGTGCACGTCCCAGCGGCCTGGCGAGCGCTTGATTCTGCGTCGGCAGTGGTGGCTGGCCAACGTGACCATCGTGCTGTTGTACCTGCCTTGGCTGCCGAACCTGCTGGGCCTGGTGCAGCATGTCGATGAACTCAAGGTGGGCGGCGATGTAGGCTGGGAAGAACCGGTCAGCCTGCTCTCCGTGCCGTCGATGATCTGGCAGTTCCTGCTCCAGGATGAGGGCCTGGGCATTTGGGCGCCGCTGTTCTGGCTGTTCCCGTTGCTGCTGCTGGGCGTGGTCGGTGTTACGGCCTGGCGTGATCGCGAGCGTTATCGTCCGGCCAGCCTGTTGGCGCTGTTCTTCCTGTTGCCGCTGTTACTGGTCTACGGCGTGTCGTTTATCTCCCCGGTGTTTATCGAGCGTTACCTCACCGTATACGCCCTGGGGTTGCCGATTCTGGTGGCGATAGCCATCGACCGCTTGCCCTCGCGCCTGTCTTTGCCGGGTGCGGCGTTGTTCGTGCTGTTGGTCGGTGTGGAACTGCTGGGGTTGAAGAATAACTTTACGGTGGATGAACATGACCAGTTCAACGGGCCAGTGGAGTTCGTCAATCGCAACTACCAGGAAGACGACCGCATCGTCCTCAGCGACATGCTGTGGTACCTCAGCTACGTGTATTACGACCAGACCGACGCCCAGTTGCAGCTCTACACCCCGCCCAAGGCCGATGGCACGCCAACCCGGCCGAATGCCTACGGCTTTGGCACCCTGGTGGACCAGGACGGTGGGCGCATCTACCTCGACCGCTTGTCGGATTTGCCGGCCGATACCCGGCGTGTCTGGCTGATCAGCAGCAACGAACAACCGGACGAATTTGCGCCGCTGCCGGCGGATTGGCGACCGATCAGCCAACAAGACGGCGGCGGGGCGAGGGCGCGTCTCTACGTGCTATGCCGAGGGCCAGCGCCCTTGCGCCCGGAAGGTTGCCGCTAATACCTATTCGTTATGAAAGGAATGTCAAAATAGTGGCAACTGCGTCCTAGTGGTGCGTGCAATCCTCAGCTACTCTTCGACGACAAATGGATGTTGTCCTACAAAGTGGTGAACGGATGCAGTATCACTTTATCTCGGGTTTGCCGCGTTCCGGCTCGACCCTGCTTTCTGCGATCCTGCTGCAGAACCCGCGTTTCCACGCCGGCATGAGCAGCCCGGTGAGCCCTTTGTTCAACGGGGTTCTGGCGCAATGCAGCGCTGGCAGCGAGTTCGGCTCGGTGATCGATGCCATCACTCGCCGCCGTTTGTTGCGCGGTTTGTTCGACGCTTATTACGCGGATAAAACCTCCACCCCGGTGGTGTTCGACACCAACCGCCAGTGGTGTGCGCGGATGCCCGCACTGCATGACCTATTCCCCCAGGCCAAGGTAATCGCCTGTGTGCGCAACGTGGCGTGGGTCTTGGACAGCCTTGAACGCCTGTTCCGCGCCAATCCGTTCGAGAACACCAAACTGTTCAACGACGATGACGAGCGCAACACCGTCTACAGCCGTTGCGAAACCCTGGCCCAGCGCAATCGCTTGGTGGGCTTTGCCTGGACGGCGCTCAAAGAGGCGTATTACGGCGAGAACGCCGAGTCGTTGCTGATCGTCGATTACGACTTGTTGAGCCAGGCCCCGGAGCGCGTGATGCGGCTGGTGTATGAGTTCATCGGTGAAGCGTGGTTCGAACATGATTTCAACCACCTGACCTACGACGCGCCGGCCTTTGACCAGGCGCTGGGGCTTACCGGCCTGCACAAGGTCAAGCCCAAGGTCGCCCCACAAGCCCGGCGAACCCTGTTACCGCCGGACCTGTTTGAAAAGTATGCCGCATTGTCGTTCTGGCGCGATGGGTCTGCCAGTGCGGCCAATGTCATTCGTATGAAAACCGACGCCGCGATCAACTGATTGCGGCTTTTCTTTTTTTGCGTGTTCAAAGCGTTCGAGTTCAGGTGATCGTCATGTGGTGGAGCAAAGGCAAATCGCGGGTAACCGAGGGTGCACACGCCCTGGCATCGCCAATGATCATGTTCCTGGAGCCGCGAATGCTGTTCGACGGTGCGGTGGCGGCAACCGTGGCCGATGCCGCGCAGCCGGATGCCCAGCCCACGGCCGAGGCGGTCAAGACCCCCACGGCGGATCAGCCGGCGGACACTCACGCGCCCCAGGGCCAGGTCGATGCGACCCACGCGGCGGTGCCGGGCAAAAGCGTGCTGTTCGTCGACTCCCGAGTCAAGGATTCCGCCAGCCTGCTCGAGGGCGTGGCGCCCGGTACCCAGGTGATACAACTGGATGCGACCAAGGACGGTTTGCAGCAGATCGCCGATTACCTGGACAGCCACCAGGGCGTCAGCTCGGTGCAGATCATCGCCCACGGTAACGCCGGCGATTTGTGGCTTGGCAACAGTTACCTGTCGGCGGATAACGTCCAGACCCGCAGCGAGGTACTGGCGCAGATCGGCCAGGACATGAACGTCGGTGGCGACATCCTGATCTATGGCTGCTACACCGCCGAAGGCGAGCGTGGCTTGAGCCTGGTCGATTCATTAGCGCAGTTGACCGGCCGCGATGTGGCGGGGTCAAACGACCGCACCGGCCTGGGTGGCGACTGGGACCTGGAAATCGCCACAGGCAATATCGAAAGTGCCAACGTGTTGTCGGCCAGCGCCATGAGCGAGTATCAATGGGGCCTGGCGACTTGGACCGCCACCAACAATTTCAATAGCGGCGTGGGCTCCCTGCGCGCCGCCTTGGCGTCTGCACAGAACGGCGACATCGTCACCTTCAATGCCGGCATGACCATCGGGCTGACGTCGGTGCTGGTGGTCGATAAAAACATCACCATCGACGGTGACCTCAATAACGACAACGTTGCTGACGTGACCCTCGACGGCCAGTACCGCACCCAGATCATGAACGTGACGTCCGGCACCACGGCCACGCTTGATGGCCTGGTGATTACCCGGGGGATGAAGGCGGGCGATGGCGGTAACGGCGGTGATGGTGCGCTGGTGTCCCAGGGCGGCGGTATTTACAACGCCGGCACCTTGACCCTGAAAAACGTCACGGTGACCGCCAACGCCGCTTCGGGCGGTGGCGGCGGTGGGGGTGTAACGCCGCAGTACGCCGGTGGCGGCGGTGGTGGTGGTGGCGCGATCACCGGAGGTACCGGTGGCAGGGGGGGCGATACGCTCAACTCCACGGGCTCCAACGGCTCGGCGGGGCAAGGCGGTGCAGGCGGTGGCTTCTTCAACATCGGCGGGCGTGGCGGTTCCACCACCGGTGGTGCGGGCGGCGCGGCGTATCCGGGCTACAGCACCGGTTCGGCTGGCGGTAGCGCGGTCAGTGGCGGATTGTCCATTGGCGGCGGCGGCGGCGGTGACGGGTACAACGACATCGGCGGCGCTGGCGGCGGCGCGGTGGGGGGGATCTACAACGACACTGGCGCGACCCTGCGGATCATCGGCAACACGGTCATCTCCAACAACGTCGGCGCGGGCGGCGGCGGTGGCGGTGGCGGCGCGGGTGGTGGCTACTCGCAAGCGGGCGGAGCGGGCGGCGTGGGTGTCGGTGCCATCTGGAACAAAGGTTCGATCCTGATGACCGCAGCCAACTTCGCTGCCCTGGCCGGCAGCGTCAGCAACGTCGGCGGCAGTGGCGTGGGTGGCACAAGTGCGGGCACTGCGGGTGTTTCGCCTGCGTCGGTGGCCAACATCTACAGTGATGGCGGCACCCTCGACACCAACTATGCGCCGGACGAGACGCCACCCACAGCGACCGTCGTGGTCGCCAATACCAGCCTGAACTCCGGCGGTACGTCGTTGGTGACCATCACCTTCTCCGAAGCCGTGACCGGCCTCACTGCGGCAGACCTGACGGTGCAGAACGGCAGCGTCGGCACCTTGACCACTGGCGACGGCGGAATTACTTGGACGGGAACGTTGACCGCGGCCAGCAATATCGCCGACACCACCAATATCATCACGCTGAACAACACTGGCGTGGCCGACCTGGCCGGTAACGCCGGCGTGGGCACCACCGACTCGAACAATTATGTGGTCAACGATACCGTGGCGCCGACCGCATCCATCGTGATCGCCGACACGGCCCTCAGGATCGGTGAAACCAGCCTGGTGACCATTACCTTCAGCGAAGCGGTGAGCGGTTTCACCACCGCCGACCTGACCGTGGCCAATGGCTCTCTCACGGGCCTGAGCAGCAGTGACGGTGGTATCACCTGGACGGCCACGCTGACGCCGGACGCGGTGATCACCGATGCGACGAATCTCGTTGTCCTCAATAACACGGGTGTGTCGGACCTCAATGGCAACGCTGGCGTGGGGACCACCAACTCCAACAACTACGCCATCGACACACAACGCCCCACCGCCACTGTCGTGGTGAGCGACACCGCGCTGCGCATCGGTGAAACCTCCGGGGTGACCATCACCTTCACCGAGGCCGTGAGTGGTTTCACCCTCGCCGACCTGAGCGTTGCCAATGGCGTGTTGAGTGGGCTGAGCAGCAGCGATGGCGGCATTACCTGGACCGCGACGCTTACGCCGAGCGCCAGTATCAGCGACACCAGCAACCTGATCACCCTGGATAACACTGGCGTGAGTGACGCGGCGGGCAACGCTGGCAGCGGCACCACCGACTCCAACAACTACGCCATCGATACCCAGCGCCCGACCGCGACCATCGTAGTGGCCGACACCGCGCTGAAGATCGGCGAAACGTCCTTGGTCACTATCACCTTCAACGAGGCCGTGACCGGCTTCACCCTGGCGGACCTGGCCGTTGTCAGTGGCTCCCTGAGCGGGCTTAGCAGCAGCGACGGTGGGATCACCTGGACCGCGACCCTCACGCCGAGTGCCAGCACCAGCGATGCCACCAACCTGATCACCCTGGCCAATACCGGCGTGGCGGACGCGGCCGGTAATGCTGGCAGTGG
This sequence comes from Pseudomonas sp. B14(2022), assembly GCF_012030485.1. Classification (NCBI taxonomy): domain Bacteria; kingdom Pseudomonadati; phylum Pseudomonadota; class Gammaproteobacteria; order Pseudomonadales; family Pseudomonadaceae; genus Pseudomonas; species Pseudomonas sp. B14(2022). The sequence goes on along the minus strand of NZ_JAAUVM010000037.1, from coordinate 5,863 downwards.
TACCACCAGCTCCAACAACTACGCCGTCGACACCCAGCGCCCCAGCGCTACCATTGTGGTGGCCGACAACGCTTTGAGCGTCGGCGAAACCTCGCTGGTGACCATCACCTTCAGCGAAGCGGTGACAGGTTTTACCAGCGCCGACCTGACGGTCGCCAACGGCACGCTTACCGGCCTGAGCAGCGGCGACGGCGGTATCACCTGGACCGGCACGCTCACGCCGAGCGCCAATACCAGCGATGCCAGCAACCTCATCACCCTGGACAACACTGGCGTGAGTGACGCGGCGGGCAACGCTGGCAGCGGCACCACCGACTCCAACAACTACGCCATTGATACCCTGCGCCCGACCGCGACCATTGTGGTGGCCGACAACGCGCTGAGCATCGGCGAAACGTCCTTGGTCACTATCACCTTCAACGAGGCGGTGACCGGTTTCACCCTGGCCGACCTGACCGTCGCCAACGGCAGCCTCAGCGGCTTGAGCACCAGCGACAACATCACCTACACCGCGACCTTCACCCCAAGCGCCGGCACCAGCGATGCCACTAACCTGATCACCCTCAGTAACACCGGCGTCGTGGATGGGGCGGGCAACGTCGGCAGCGGCACCACCGACTCCAACAATTATGCCGTCGACACCCAACGCCCCACCGCGACCATCGTGGTGGCTGACAACGCGTTGAGCGTCGGCGAAACCTCGCTGGTGACCATTACGTTCTCCGAGGCGGTCAACGGTTTCGACAATTCGGACCTGAGCGTGGCCAACGGCACGTTGAGCGCGGTCAGCAGCAGTGATGGTGGTGTCACCTGGACTGCCACCTTCACACCGGCCCTCGGTGTCAGCGACACGTCCAATGTGATTACCCTGAACAATACCGGCATCAATGATGCTGCGGGCAACACAGGTACCGGCACCACCAGCTCCAATAACTACCAGGTCGACACCAACGTGCCGACGGCGACCATCGTCATCGCCGATACCACGCTGAGTATTGGCGAGACATCGTTGGTCACGGTGACCTTCAACTCGGCGGTCAGCGGGTTCGACAATGCGGACCTGACCGTCAGCAACGGCACACTCGGCACCATGAGCAGCACCGACGGCGGCGTCACCTGGACCGCCACGTTCACACCGAGCTCCAGTATTTCCGACACCAGCAACGTGATCACCCTGGACAATACCGGCTTGGTCAACGGCGCAGGCAACGCAGGCGTGGGCACCACCGATTCGAACAACTACGCCGTCGACACGGTGCGGCCGACCGCGACCATCGTCGTGGCCGACACCGTCATTGCCGTCGGCGAGACCTCACTGGTGACCATTACCTTCAGCGAGGCCGTGACGGCGTTCACCAGTGCTGACCTGACCGTCGCCAACGGTGTGGTTTCGGGGCTGAGCAGCAGTGACGGCGGCATCACCTGGACGGCGGCCTTTACGCCGACCAATGGCGTCACCGACACCAGCAACGTCATCACGCTTAACAGTGGAAGCGTCGTTGACTTGGCCGGCAACGCCAACGTTGGCAACACCGATTCCAACAATTACGCGCTGGATACCCAGCGCCCAACCGCAACGATCGTGCTGGCCGATTCCAACCTGAGTGTCGGCGAAACCTCGTTGGTGACCATTACCTTCAGCGAGGCCGTGAGCGGTTTCAGCAACGATGACCTCAGCGTTGCCAACGGTACCCTGAGCACTGTCAGCAGCAGCGACGGCGGCGTGACCTGGACCGCAGTCTTCACCCCGACCCTCGGTGTGCGGGACACCACCAACCTGATTACCCTGGACAACACCGGCGTGAGTGACGCGGCGGGCAATACCGGAACCGGTACCACCGATGGCGCCAACTACAGCATCGATACGCAGGTGCCGACGGCAACCATCGTGGTCGCCGATACATCGCTGAACATCGGTGAAGCCTCGCTGGTAACCATCACCTTCAGCGAAGCGGTGAGCGGTTTCGACAACAGCGACCTGGCCGTCAGCAATGGCACGCTGAGCAACGTGTCGTCCTCCGACGGCGGCATCACCTGGACGGCCATGTTCACGCCGAGCGCGAGTATTTCCGATGCCAGCAACGTGATCACGTTGGACAATGCCGGCGTGAGCAATGTCTCCGGCAACGCAGGTGTCGCCACCACCGACTCCAACAATTTCACGATAGACACCCAGCGCCCAACCGCGACGATCTCCGTGGCTGACAACAACCTGGGCATCGGGCAGACCACCACGGTGACCATCGGCTTCAGTGAAGCGGTCAGCGGTTTTGATCTGTCGGACCTGAGCGTGGCCAATGCTGTGTTGTCCAACCTGGCCAGCAGCGATGGCGGTAAAACCTGGACCGCCACCTTGACGCCGACGGCGGCCATCAGCGATGCCACCAACCTGATCGTAATGGATACCAGTCTGGTGAATGATGCAGCGGGTAACGTCGGCAGCGGAATCGTAATTTCCAACAACTTTGCGATTGATGGGGAGCGGCCTACTGCGACCATCAGCCTAGCTGACCCCAGCCTGACAGTTGGCCAGACCACCACCGTGACCTTCACCTTCAGCGAGAAAGTCACCGGTTTCGACCTGGATGACCTCAGCGTCGCCAACGGCACCTTGTCCAATCTGGCCACCAGCGATGGCGGCAAGACCTGGACCGCGACCCTGACGCCGACGGCGAATATCAACGACCCGAGTAATTTCATCACCCTCGACACCAGCCTGGTGGCTGACCTGGCTGGCAACGCCGGCAGCGGTTTTGCCAACTCCGATAACTTCGGGGTCAACACCCTTGCACTGACCGGCGACCCGCTGTTTCGCGTCACCGACCCGGTTGCGCCCCAGGACGCGCCGAACCCGCCGTTGCAGCCCATCATTTTCGGCCGCCCAAGTGGCGACCTGGGTTCACCCATCGGCTTCCCGCCGCTGTTTGAACAACGTGAAATGGGCGCAGGCCTGCCGCCGATCGGCCGTATTTTCATCAACGACGGCGCCTCGTCACCCAGCTATATCGCCCAGGTGTTCAGTACCGATGGCAGTGGCGACGGCAGCGGCAGTGGTTTCCTCGGCTTCGGCGCTGGCGACGGCGGGGTGTTTGGCTCAAGCACGTTGTCGGGCCTGTTCAACCGCGACACCGGTGGCAACGATAGCGGCTTCAAGGCGTTCGACAGCAAGTCGATCAAGGGCGGCGGCGAGGCGGCCCAAGGCCTGCGCGGCGTCTTTGGTGCACCGACCCTTGGCCAGCAATTGCAACAGCTCGACGACAAACAACATCGCCAGGTAATCGACCTGGCCCACGCACTGCAACAGATCGGCATCAGCGAAATGCAGGCTTGAATACAACTAATTTCGAGGCAGGAACAGGGGCAGTACAAGGATGAATACACGTCATAAGGTGTTCGGCGCCAGCTTGCTGGTGCTGGCGATCAGCGGTTGCGCGGTCACCAGTAAGCCGATTGAACGCAGTGTCAGCGAGCAACGCGCCCGCAATGATCTGCAAGGCATGTACACGGGACAGGAACCCCTCAGCGGCCCGCTTACCTTGCACCAGGCCATGGCCCGCGCAGTGAAATACAACCTCGAAGGCCGTTTGAAGGTGATGGAAGAAGCCTTGGCCAAGCGCCAGTCGGACCTGTCCAGCTTTGACATGCTGCCGCGCATGGCGCTGTCCGCCGGCTACGCCGGGCGCAACAATACTAACGCCTCCAGCAGCCAGAGCGTGCTCACCGGTACCCAGTCCCTGGAACCCTCGACCTCTCAGGACCGCGACCGTCGTGTGGCAGACTTGACCATGGTGTGGAACGTCCTCGACTTCGGCGTCAGCTACATCAGTGCCAAACAGCAGGGCGACCAGCGCCTGATCATCCAGGAGCGTCGCCGCAAGGTCATCAACACCATCGTCCAGGACGTGCGCTCGGCCTATTGGCGAGCGGTGGCGGCCGAGCGTCTGCTGACCCAGATCGACAGCCTGATGGCGCGGGTCGACCAGGCCCAGACCGACAGCCAGAGCATGAGCGAGCAGCGCATCGGCGACCCGGTCCAGGCCCTTGGCTACCAGCGCTCATTGATCGAGGCCACACGCCAGTTGCAGGAACAGCGCCGCGCCTTGTCCCTGGCCAAGACCGAACTGGCAACCTTGATCAACCTGCCCATGGGCACTGACCTGAAACTGGCCACGCCGGACGATTACGTGGTGCCCCAACTCAAGGTCAACCTGGCGAGCCTGGAACAGGAAGCCCTGGCCAATCGCCCGGAATTGCGTGAGCAGGACTACCAGACCCGCATCAGTGCTGCCGAAACCCGCAAAGCCATGCTGCGCCTGCTGCCCGGCCTGGAGTTTTCCGCCGGTGGCCACTACGACAGCAACTCGTTCCTGGTGGACAACCGCTGGGCCGACTACGGCGCCAAGATCACCTGGAACCTGTTCAACGTGATCTCCGCCCCGGCCGCCATCGACGTCGCCAAGGCCGGTGAAGAAGTCGCCACTGCAAGGCGCCAGGCCATGTCCATCGCGGTACTGGCCCAGGTCTACGTGGCCAACGCCAACTTCCAGGATGCCGTGCGCCAGTTCAAGACCAACGAACAACTGGCCAATATCGACGGGCAGATCCTCACCCAGCTGCGCAACCGCCACCAGGCGGCGGGCCTGGGCGAACTCGACCTGATCCAGGGCGAGCTCAACACCCTGCAAGCCGACCTGCGCCGTGACCTGGCCTACGCCGACCTGCGCAACGCCTACGGCCAGATCTTCGCCAGCGCCGGGCTCGACCCGCTGCCGGAGCAACTGGACTCCGACCGCGTGCAAAGCATCGCCACCGCCCTGGCCAGCCGTGAATCGGCCTGGGCCGCCGGCAACATCACCGCACCGGTGCCGCGTGCCGTCGCCCAATAACCTGGTGGCGCCGACGGCGAGCATCACGCGCCGTCAACGCGAGGCGCGCAATGGCCATCGCGCAGTGGCGATCCTGCTCACCGGCTTGCCCGCCTCGGGCAAGTCGACCCTGGCCCAGGGCCTGCAGGCCGCGTTCTTCGAGCAAGGGCGCCAGAGCATCGTGCTCGACGGCGATGCCTTGCGCGTGGGACTCAACAAAGACCTGGGCTTTGCCGAGAGCGACCGCCTGGAAAACATCCGCCGCGCCAGCGAACTCGCGGCGTTGCTGGTGGACAACGGGCAGATCGTGATCCTGGCGCTGATTGCGCCCCTGGTGCAATTGCGCGAGGTCTTCGCCGAGCGCCTGGGCGCCGATTATCGGGAAGTGTGGTGCAATGCTTCGCTGGCGGTTTGTGAGCGTCGCGACCCCAAAGGTCATTACGCCCGCGCACGCCGGGGCGAACTACCGGGGTTTACCGGCATTGGTTCGCCGTACGAGCCACCGCCCCACGCGTCGCTGGAACTGGATACCGGCGTGCTGTCGGCACAGCAGGGCGTCGAGCGGTTGTTGGCCTGGTTGGCGCCTGAACTAGACTCTGGGCATTCATCTTCTTAGGAGCCCGCCATGCAATCGCCCGTGCACAGTTTGCCGTCACTGTTCAAACAGCTTGGGCTGCCGGATGACCCGGTCAGTATTGATCAGTTTGTGACCGCCCACTCGCCACTCAAGCCGGATCTGAAATTGGCAGATGCGTTTTTCTGGACGGAGAGCCAGAAAGCGTTTTTGCGTGAGGAAATTCTGGACGATGCGGATTGGGCGGAAGTGGTGGATGAGTTGAATCTGATATTGCGGGGTGGGCGAGGGGTGTAAATGTGGGAGGGGGCTTGCCCCGGTACAAACCGGGGACATCGTTTACATTTCTAACCGGGGACATGGTTTACAGGCTAATACGCATGATCAGGAGGTAACTGATCATGCCCTGGAACCAAGAGTCCCC
>NZ_JAAUVM010000036.1:0-41462 GCF_012030485.1 Pseudomonas sp. B14(2022) | reverse complement strand
CCCGATTGCGGTGTGTCAGCCAGACATATATCGACTGACACTCCGCTATCGGGAGCAAGCCCCCTCCCACAGGGGGCCTCGGTATTTTTCAAGGGTTGTGGTCGCTCGCTAAACCGCGCGTCAGGACTTACCGGCCCCAGCCCGTCTTGCACTTGCCGTTTTCTTGACTGCCACCGCCGCAATCGGCTGCACAGTCAGTTCCACGCCTAACGCCAGCATCAACTTCTGAATCGTCTCATAACGCGTTTTAGAACCGCCTTTCAGCGTCTTATATAGGCTCTCGCGATTAACCCCCGCAGACTCCGCCACCTTGTTCACGCCCTGGGCCTTGGCGACCTCGGCAAGCGCTTTCATGAGCACCTGCGGGTCTTGAGATTTCATGCTCTGCGCCAGATAAGCGCTGATGGTTTCCGGGCTATCGAGGAAGCGCGACGCTTCATAGATGCTGGTACCGGAGGTATCAAGATCGAGGATCGGCATGTGAGTCCGGAACACTCCGGAAGAAAAATCCTAGTCCACCGCTCGCATAAGCAGCCGATCGATACTATTAGCGCCTGTGTCTAATAGCGCCTGTGTCTAACCTTCACCATGCCTCAGCACCTGCGCATTCGCCCGCTATCACGGTGGCTGACACTCCGCCATCGGGGGCCAAGCTGAGGCGGCAAACGATAGAGATGAAGCCCAAAGAAAACGTCCTGCACAGCCGCTTCACTTTGCGTAAAATGCGAGCCGTTCTCGATCAGGAAGACTCAACCCAGGAGGGGTAACGCTTGAAACCGCTTGACACCCACGCGCCAAAACACGCCGACACGGCCATCACACGACTTAAGCTCAAAGACCAACTGGCCGTAGACCCTTACAAGGCATTGGCACTGCTGGAAAGCGCCCTCCTCTGTTTTGTAACGACGGCTCTTATGCTGTTTGTTGCACAAAGCGTCGGCATAACCGACACATTCAAGAGCAACGTCCTCTATGGCGGCACCCTGGGTGGATGCATAGGGGCGATGTACAGGCTGTACCACGACGCAGCACTTTCCGAGTCGAGCATTGCCAGGCATATCAGCCCCACTGCACTGCAAAACGCGATGCTCGCCTTGAAGTATTCCAAGACGCCGGAAGGCGTTTACTACCCGAACAAACGCATGTTCACCCCATTTCATCGGTGCGATTCAGAGCGGATCACGCTCACCCCACTGGATGGGGGCACGCGCTTCACAGGTCCCTATTTGAAGCTGAAAGCGCTGTCGGCCAGGCTGATGGAGCAGGAAGGGATTTGAGTCAACCGGACGTGGCCATTCATACCTGAAAGGCCATGGCATTTGCCTAACGACAAGGACGTAGGCAGTGATGATAAAACAGCGATGTTCCCTGGCCTTCAGCCTTCTATGGCGTACGCATGTGGTGTATTTCATCTACTCAGGCGCGCTCCAGTGCAGATGACATGATCGCTGCACAAGCAGAAGACGCAGCGGCAACCAGCGCTGTGCCTAAATGGCCATAACCTGGGGGCTATAGGCGGATCTGGATTGCCGCCGTTGACCTTCCCTACCCGACGCTACTCACGTTCAAGCCCGCGTGGGCAACTTCCAATTCGGCCGGACGAAGTGGCAGGTATACCCGTTCGGTATCCGCTCCAGATAATCCTGATGCTCCGGCTCCGCCTCCCAAAACTCCATGGCGGGCTCAATTTCCGTGGCCACAGGCCCAGGCCACAGCTTGGAGGCATCCACGTCAGCCGCGGTATCTTCGGCAATATCCCTTTGCTGCTCGCTCAGGTAGTAAATCGCCGAACGATAGCTTGGCCCAAGATCATTGCCCTGACGATTCGGCGTGCTCGGGTCATGGATCTGGAAAAAGAACTCAAGGATCTGCCGGTAGGAAATCACCGCCGGGTCAAACACGATCTCAATCGCTTCAGCATGGTTGCCATGGTTGCGGTAGGTAGCATTCGGCACATCGCCACCGGTGTAGCCGACGCGCGTGTGCAGCACGCCGGGGTAGCGTCGCAACAGGTCTTGCATGCCCCAGAAGCAGCCGCCGGCGAGGATGGCGGTTTCGGTTGGGTTGGTCATGGTCTGTCCTTGCGGTTAATGGAGACAGGGATAGTTATGGGGCAATGCTGAGCAATACCAAGTTCAATCAAAGAAAAACTGCCCCCCTATCGACTCAAGGTTTATTCCTGGAACGAAACGCCGCCACCTTCATCCGGTTGCCGCAGGTCGCCATGCTGCACCAGCGGCGGCGGTGTGATTTGCTCAGGTCATGGAACAGCAGCACGCAGTCGTGGGCCTCGCACTGGCGGACGAATTCAAACTTATCGTTCGTGACCAAGCCCACCAGCGACTCGGCCACCGGCCCAAGCAGGCTGGCCGGGCTGCTGTCCCGAGGATGCGTGGCAAGCCGAAATGCCTTCTGCTCCTGCGCCCATTCCAGCCTGCTCACCGGGCGACCCGCTTCAAGCACCTGGTTGATCACCGCAAGATCGACGGGAACGCCTGTCATTGCCGCATTCACCACCGCCCTTGAACTCGCGCGAAGCGTGCGAGCGAGGGCCAGCAGCCCATTCGGCGCCTTCGGGTCAACCTGCTCGGGCAACAGCCCCGCTTGGGTCAGCCAGCTCATAACGCTGTGATCATCGACGAAGCAGTCATGGCGCTGATCACCCACCCCGTACTCGGAGTTGATGAAATCGAGGGCAAGGTTGTCAGCCAGAAAAAGTGCGCCTGAAGCAGTGCTGTTCGGATTCATGGGCAGCCTGTAACCAATAAAATATGTTTGACAGGTTACCAAATCCAGGCATAACCTTCAAACACAAACTTTAACGGTTACACAGGAAGCCACACCATGACCACGTCCAACGCCATTGCCGCTGCCGGGCTCACCGCCTCCTTGCTGATCAGCGGCACGGCCCATGCAGACAACACAGTGCATTACCGCTACGAGCAGGTCGGTGACGTAAAGGTGTTCTACCGCGAGGCGGGCGACCCCAGCGCGCCGACCGTGTTGCTGCTGCACGGCTTCGCCGGCTCATCCTTCATGTTCCGCGAACTCATGCCCGAGCTTGCCGACCGCTACCACGTCATCGCGCCGGACCTGCCGGCATTTGGCTTCACCGAAGCCCCGCCGCGCGGCGAATACGCCTACACCTTCAGCCAGCTGGCGAAGACCATCGGCCAGTTCACCGAACAGCTCAAACTCGATAAATACGCGCTGATGGTCCACGACTACGGCGCCCCCGTAGGCTGGCGCATGGCCGTCGCCCATCCGGAGCGAGTGACCGCGATCATTTCCCAAAACGGCAACGCCTACGAAGAAGGCTTGGGCGACGGCTGGGCCCCCATCCAACGCTACTGGCACGCCCCGACCCAACAAAACCGTGAAGCCCTGCACGACTTCCCAACCCCTGCCTCGATCAAGTGGCAGTACCTGGAAGGCGTGGCCGACAAAAGCTCGGTTTCACCCGATGGCTACACGCTGGAAGGGCTGCAAATATCCCGGCCAGGCAATGCCGACATCCAGCTCGACCTGGTGCTGGACTACGCCTCCAACGTAGCGATGTACCCGGCCTTCCAGTCGTACTTCCGCCAGTACCAGCCACCGCTGCTCGCGGTGTGGGGCAAGAACGACCCGTTCTTCCTGCCGGCCGGCGCCGAGGCATGGAAGCGCGATATTCCCAAGGCGGATGTTCGTTTTTATGACACCGGGCACTTTGCGCTTGAAACCCATGGCAAGGAGATCATTCCGGTTATACGGGCGTTCCTGGACAAGAACCTCCAGTAATCAGCGCAACCCTATGTAGGAGCGAGCTTGCTCGCGAAAAACGTCAACGATAACGCCGACTCTGGTTTCACGCGGCGCTCCAAGATTCTTCGCAAACAAGCTCGCGCCTACCTTGTGGACATGTCCTACAGCAAGCTGCAGCGCCTTGCTCCGTTGCCTACAGTTGCGTCAGAATCCGCCGGCTTGTGCGCTTGAGTGGGCGTCTCTAAGGTGGCCCGGTCGCTGACAACTCAGTGATCGGGTTTAGTAGCCCTTGGTCGAATTTCGCTTAGTGCACAAGCTTCATCCACCAGACTTCCCGTCTGTGCTTGATGGCGGCTGTGCGCAGGGCACCTTCGGGTGCGCCGGCTTTGCGGAATTCCCCGGTCTACTAACCTGCGTACAGCTGCCACCCTTTTGTTTAGTAGCGAAACGGTGTCGGCCCTGACAGGGAAATTCCGTTATGTACAAAGTCACGCCTAACCCTCCGAACGGTCCCGACCTGAAACTGAATCAGGCGGCGCACCGTGCGATTGATCACTACCTCAACGCGGGCGCCGAACCGCCAGAGCAGCCTCCCCCACCCACGACGACGCTGTTCAGCGTTGCTGACGATGCCAGCACTGAAGTGCTGATTGCCAATAGCTATGAGACTTTTTCTTCGGTTACTGCGTTGTTGCTTGACCTGTCGGATGAGCTGACGGGGAAGCAGCGGGATGTGGCGTTGGCGATTCACCAACTGAGTGAGTTGGGGGTTTTGTTGGTGGATAAGTTGATGGAGCGGGAGGCGGCTGGAGCGGGCAGCTAACCTTCCACCCACTCGATAGATCGCTGAGTCTTTGTGACTCGCTTTACGAAGACTCGGCGATTTTCTTTCGGAATGAATAGACCCATCCCCTAACCCGTCTCAACGCGAGTTCGTGATCGGCAGTTTCCGTAGAGAAGCCGTCAGCCGTCGATCAGTCCCGCGGAGTCTGGCCAGTCGAATGTCCAATGCTCGCGAGAAAAATCCTAGTATCCCGATTAGACCGCAGATAAACCACACGGCAAGCCGACGGCGCAGTTGCGACGAGTTGCTGCATTTTTGCGCGCGCTGATTTTTTCGTCCGCCACATGAATCTAAAAAACTCCGGCAGGTTCGCCAGCAGTTCGGGGCAGTTATGCGGCAAGTCAGGCCGCGACTGACCGCGTTGGAGCAGCGTTCTGCGCAGTACGCGCAAGAATCGAAGCGTCGCCGAACGATCAATCCATATCAAGACATCTGCACGGGCCATCCGGTTGTCCCAAGTGGCTGAATGACCACCTTCGAATATCCAGCAATCACGGGCCTCGACCTCAAGACAAAGCTGCGTCTTCTCGTCCCGGCTTCGTTCTCTCCAACCTGGCTGCCAGTGGATAGTGTCGATATGAACGACCGGCAAGCCCGTGAGCTGACCAAGCTTACGCGCCAACGTGCTTTTGCCAGACCCAGGTTGACCAACAATCATCACCCGTTGCATCGAAGCACCTTCTCGCTATTCAAGCTGAATTTTTTGGGGTGGCGATTTTACGTCAATGCCGGAAACCGGAGGTTACTGACCGTTCATCGGGATTGCATGATGTCATGACGACATCATCCCAATATAGTTGTACAAGACTTGTACAAACATAAAAACCTGTACAAGTTTCAACTGACCAGGAAATAACGCGGCTACCCGTCGCCGTCGAACAAAAGAATACCTGCGCAGGATGCGGACCAAGGGCGAATACATACCCTTGCAGGTGCCTCTAATTGCTCCTCCCATTACGCAGGTACATCATATGCCATCGCACCCTCCCCGGCTCTCGACACGGACCAGTCTCTATGCCGGCTATGCCAGCCTGCTCGCGTTTATGTTGCTGATTGCCGCTATCTCGCTGTACGCCCTGGCTAATAGCAATAAGGAATTTTTCCTCTACGTTAATGGCGTTGATGCACGCACCCGCCTGGCCAACACACTGAACGACGCCGCCGCCCAGCGCGCGATTGCCCTGCGTAACATCGCCTTGAACAGCAATGTCACCGAGAGAGGACAGCAGCGGGGCGCGATTGCCGTCAACGAACAAATGGTGACCAGCAGCCTCGCCGCGCTACGCCAGGCAATTGATAGCCATGGTGATGTGTCGCCCAAGGCACGTGAACTGTTCTCAACCATCGAGCAGGTCGAGAGCCGCTACAAACCGGTAGCGCACACCATTGCCGAACACCTGTTCAAGGGTGAAAACGACGAGGCCCTGCGCATGGTCAGCGAGCAGTGCACCCCCTTACTGGCCGAGCTGACCCAGGCAATTGGCGAATACCTGCGCTACACCAACCAGAAAGCAGACCGGCAGGTCAGCGAAAATGACGCAAACTATCTGTCACAACGCAACCTGCTGCTCGCCATTACTGCGCTGGCCGTCTTACTCGCAGCGGTACTGGGCTACGTCATCAGCCGCAACCTGCTGCGCGCGCTGGGTGCCGAACCGAGTGAACTCAACCAGCTCGCCCAACGGGTTGCCCAGGGCGATTTGCGCGCCAGCGGGCGCACGCTTGAGCCACCACAAGCCAGCATCATGGCCGCCCTGCTGAGCATGCAGGAGAGCCTGCGGGACATGACCAGGGGCGTAAACCTGTCCTCACAGACCGTGGCCCAATCCAGCCAGGAGCTTAGCCAGTCGAGCCTGAGAAACGCCGAAAGCGTGGCCATGGCACAGTGTGAAGTCGAGCAGATTGTCACCGCCGTTCACCAAATGGCCGCCACCGTGCAGGATGTCGCGCGCAATGCCGAATCCGCCGCCAGTGCCGCCAGCGAGGCCGATAGCGCGGCCCTGTACAGCCAGCAGAAGGCCAAAGATGCCGTCAACATGATCGGCGAGCTGGCCGAGACAATCGAACAGTCCAACATGGCCATGGGCCGGCTGAAGAATGAAACCGGCAATATCGGCAGCATGCTTGAAGTGATCAAGTCGGTGGCCGACCAGACCAACCTGCTGGCCCTCAATGCAGCCATCGAAGCTGCCCGTGCTGGCGAGGCCGGACGCGGCTTCGCGGTGGTAGCCGACGAGGTGCGCAGCCTGGCACAGCGTACCCAGAAGGCCACCTCAGAGATTGAGGTGCTGATCGCCAGTCTGCAGAAAATTGCCGACGAGACCTCGCAGCATATGCAACGCTGCAAGCGCTCCAGCGCGCAGTCGGTGTCCGGTGTTTCCGAGGCCGGTGAAGCGGTGAGCACGATCGTCACCATGATCGAGCGGATCAACGGCATGAACCACCAAATCGCCGCTGCCGCCGAGCAGCAGAGTACCGTTGCCGAGCAGATCAGCCGGGGCATCGTGACCGTCAGCGAAAGCGCCGAGCAATCCGCTGCAGCCTTCCGCAGCGCTCAGCAGGAAAGCGAAGGATTGGCACGCACCAGCGTGACATTGCGAGAGAACATCTCGCGCTTTCAGCTCTAGGGTCTGTTGCCGTTTCATCGCGAGCCGCGTTGCTGCGAGAAATGGCCCCCGGTTAGGCGCAGGACGCAGGTATCGTCGTGCCATCGGCCAGGCGAACCGGTCTTCCCATCCACAGTTGCGTATCAGCGCAGTGCGCGCTGATCAGATGGCTGCTGCGTCGAACCAAGCTGGAGACTATTTCAACCGGCAAGCGCTGGCGTGCTTTGTAGTAGCCGCCGGTATGCGTGCTGCCAAACGATGGCCGCTATGGCAGTATTTTGCGCCTTCCTGCAAACAGACGGCTAAACCGTTGGTACCGTTCCGCCGTCGATCACAAACTCACTTCCCGTGATAGATGCTGCTCGCGACGAAGCCAGGAAACCGATCAGGTCAGCAACTTCGGAAGGCGTGGACGGGCGGCCGAGTGGGAGACCTCCAAGTGCTTTCATGATGATCTCTTTACCACCTTGATAGTCAGTACCTGCCTCCTGCGCGAGTCGCTCGGCTAATGCGACCGACGCTTCGGTTTCAACCCAGCCCGGCGAAACCCGAACCACGCGGATGCCTTTGGGCGAAACCTCTTTCGATAAACTTTTGCTGTACGTCGAAAGTGCGGCCTTGGCCGCCGCGTACGCTGTTGTAGCTTCCGGCAGTGGCAGCCGACTCTGGATGGAGGTGACGTGGATAACGACCCCCTCCTTGCGCTCCAGCATACCCGGGAGCAAGGCGCGGTCGAGGCGCACCGCAGGCAACAGATTCAGGCTGAGCTCTCGTTGCCACTGTTCCTCGTCCAGCGCAGCAAAACCGCCGCCGGGTGACGACGAACCACCCAGGACATGGATCATTATGTCCACGCCCCCCAGCCGCTGTTGGATCGCGGCGATCAGCACGTCACAACCTTCCCGGGTCGAAAGATCAGCCGCAATCAGAAGAGCGCCCGGTATTTCAACGTCCACCTGCCTGGCCGAGGTAATGACCTTCGAGCCCTCGGCCAGTAACAACTCGACGACAGCCTTGCCGATGCCCTTGGTGCCACCGGTGACCAAGACCCGCTTGCCAGTCAAACCTAGATTCAGCATGGCGTGATCTCCAGGGAACGGATTCGACCGCCCTCCAGCGTGAAGACGTAACTCAGTTGTACCGGGCTACCGGGGAAATTCCCAACAAGGTGCGCAATGACCGTCAGTCTGCCCTGCCCTTGCAGGACCTGCAGTGGTTGGACCTGATAGATGAACGCACTGCGTGCCTCCCGCTGCCAGGCTTCGATGGCAGCTGTTCCTTCGTATATTTTTCTCTCATCGCAAACCGTGGCGTCAGCGCAGAAGCAGCTCGCAAGTTGTGCCGCATCGCCACCATTACTGACTGCAAAGTACGTCTGCACGACGTCGGGAAGCTGAGGTGTCATGTGTTCGTTCTCCAGAATGCGGTTGTATGAAGCGATCTTGCTACCTGACGGATAGTTTGCTCAACTGGGACTAACTTTATGACCTATCCCGAAATTCAGGACAATAAATGTCACAAGATCGTATAGGCCTCAGTGAGCTGGACGCTGTTATCGCGGTCGCACGCAGGGGGTCGTTTCGGCAAGCCGCTATCGATCTCGGCGTCTCCACCACCGCGTTGAGCAACACCATTGCCCAACTGGAAGCCCGTCTCGAATCGCGGCTGTTCAATCGCACTACCCGTAGCGTGGCCATTACCGAAGCGGGCAGGATATTTCTGGAGCAGGTGGGACCAGCCTTGCAGGATTTGCGCACTGCACTCGATGCAGTGCGATCACATAACGCCGGGCCCTCGGGCACGCTGCGTATCAATGCGTTCGCCAGCGCTGCCCGATCGGCGCTCCTGCCACTGGTGATGGAATTCCTGAAGCATCATCCGAAAGTACACATCGATCTCGTGACCGAAGGCCGTCTGGTGGATATCGTTGCTGACGGCTTCGATTTCGGCGTGCGCTCAACAAGCCTCGTTCCCAATGACATGATTGTGATCCCTCTCGGCCAGCCGCAACGGTACGCTGTGGTCGGTTCGCCGGCGTACTTCGAAAAACACGGCAAACCGCGAACGCCATCCGAGCTGCTCCAGCATCAATGCATCCGCGTTCGACTACCGAATGGGGCGATTTTCCCGTGGTATTTCGAGCGGGACGCAGAAGTGATTCGTCTCGACGTGAGCGGGCCGCTTACGCTGGATGAATCCAGCGTGGTCAAGCTTGCGGTGCAGGAAGGCATGGGGCTCGGCTTTTTCATGGAGCAGGACGTTCGCGACGAAATCCGCGCGGGACTGTTCGCGCGGACTCTGGAAGACTGGACACCGCCCAGAGACAAGCTGTGCCTGTACTACCCGAACCGCCGCAACCCCTGCGCGGCAGCCAAGGCGTTCATCGACCTGGCACGCGCCAGTCAGGCCGTCGAGGACGGGCTCGCATGATCCAGGCATGACCGGGACCAGGCTCAGGCAATCAACCCCAGTGTCAGTCCCTTCAAGGTAGCGGCTGCCCGGGTCGAGCATTCCAGTTTGCGAAAGATGCTTTCCACGTGCGTGCGAACCGTACTCGGACTGATGTCCAGCAGCCGCGCCACCTGCTTGTTGCTGGCGCCACGACTGATCTCCAGCAGGATGCGGCACTCGCGAGTCGTGAGTACCGAAGCCTTCGGTTGACGCATGCGACGCTCCCCCCCTGCGGCGGCAATTACTGCTTCGCAAATATCGTTGTCGAACAAGCCACTGCCAGCATCCTGTTTGAGTAACCTGGCTGCATCCGCTTCGCCGTGGGCCGATCGCCATGGCCTGGCTTCCGTTAGCGCGACCCAGGCTACCGATGTGGCGAACAGGCGATGCTCGGCACACAGCGCATCACCCGCCACGCCTCGAAAATAGCCACTGCCGTTGAGCCGTTCATAGGCATGGGATGCAATCTCTGCGGGTACGGCCAGTTCAGTGATAGGCCTAAGCGCCTGTTGCGTCCAGTAAGGGACAAGGCGCACCCGCTCTGCTGCGCCGTATGGCAGCGTCCCTGCGGTATTCCAAAGGTGGTTCGAAACGGCCGCCCGGCCGAGACCGTAGATGAGCGCGGACTTGCCAATTTCTGTCAAAGTGGACTCCCGCAGCCCCCACAGGCGTGCAGCTTCCACGGCGACATGCGCTACCTGCCGCGAATGCCCTGCCAACCACGGGAGCTTCAAGTCGATGATGTCGCCCACCAACGTCAATGAGACACAACGCTGCTCATGCGCGTGGTCAACCGTTTTCGAAAGCGTTTCCAAATCCGCCAGCCAGTCCTTTGCGTTCCCCAGAAGCAACGAGACTAGCGACGCCGGGTAGCGCCGATCCGACTGCTCTCTGATCCAGCGTAGCGCCGCGTCCAGGCCGTGCGCACGACTGAGAATGTCCAGATCACCTGCAAGTACTACCTGATAGGCGACCTCTGGAATGTGCTCATGGGTCAGGCCCAGTGGCCGGCCAGTGCCGTCGTAGGTTTCGAACACGCGACACACGCCTGCCTCGACGGCGGCACCGAGCTGGAGGGTTTTGGCGATTGCTCCAGACACCTCACAGTGCACGACGGCAAGCGGGGTTGCCTGATGCACCGCGTTCATTTGCTCATTGCCCAGCGTCAAATCGAGCATCGCGCGGCGGCCATCGACGTCGTCGCCCAGCAAATCCGCAAAGCCTTCGGCATTGGCGGTGCAACCGGACCAGCGCAGCAAGGCAACCTGTTCCGCTACCCTCAGGTGCTCACCGTCGCCGTGCCGAGCCCGCGCCAGCATCCGCGCCAGTGCGGCAACACGCCGGGAATGACCGAGTGGTTGTCCCATGCTGAGGTCACCGATCTGGGCGATCGTCGCCAGCGCCCCGTCCAGGGAGATGTCCAGTTGCAACACACTATCCATGAAAAATGTCCCAGGGTCGGATAATTGACCGATGCCCACACTGCAGGCTAGTCAGCAGAATTTGAACTCCCGAACAGGAGCTCATCCAATGAAAACATTCAAATCGAAAATCGCTACCGTCGCCTTTGCCCTAGCCGGCACCTTCATCGCAAGCGCCAGTCATGCGCAGGATACAACGCCCTCCGTGGTGATCGTACACGGCGCGTTCGCCGACGGCTCCGATTGGACCAAAGTGGTGCCACTGCTCCAAGCCCAAGGGGTGGCCGTTACGGTTGTGCAAAACCCGCTCACCTCACTTACCGACGATGTTGCCGCTACGCGCCGCGTCTTGAGTAACCAGCAGGGTAAGGTGGTTCTAGTCGGGCACTCTTGGGGCGGCACCGTGATTACCGAGGCCGGTGGCGACCCGAAGGTCAGCGCGCTGGTGTATGTCGCCGCCTTCGCGCCGGAGGCCGGGCAAACCAGCGGCGAACAAGGTAAAGGCGCGCCCACGCCCCCTGGCATCAGTCAGATCAAGGCAGACGCCAACGGTTTTCTCTATTTGACGCCGGAAGGCATGGCCAAGGACTTCGCCCAGGATCTCCCGGCAGCCCAGACCGCCGTCATGACCGCCACGCAAGGTCCCATCAAGGCATCTGCCTTCGACGATAAAACGACCGTCGCGTCCTGGAAGACCAAACCGTCCTGGTATCTGCTAGCCACCGAAGACCGGATGATCCACCCCGACGTCCAGCGCTCTGCCGCCAAGCGTATCGGTGCCACCCTGGCAGAGGTGCACACCAGCCATGTTCCCCAGCAGTCACAGCCGGCCGAGGTCGCCGCAGTGATTCTTAAGGCAGTGCACAGCGTTGGTGAGAAATGATCGCAGGGAAATGACGCCACTGATAACCGCAAACTCAATCGCTGCATCGATACGGAGCGTGCGCATGAATCATCTGCGTGATCAACACTATGACTTCATTGTGTGCGGTGCAGGTACGTCGGGCTGCGTGGTCGCAGCCCGTCTCGCCGATCAGCAAAGCGCACGCGTCTTGCTGATTGAAGCTGGCGAGGGGTACTCGGGCCCTGAGGTTGTCGAACCGGCGCAATGGCCGATGAACCTAGGTTCAACGCGCGACTGGGCATTCGAGGGGCAACCCAATCGGCACCTCAATGGTCGACGGCTATCCCTGAGCATGGGTAAGGGACTCGGCGGTGGCTCCAGCATCAATGTGATGGTCTGGTCGCGCGGGCACCGCTCCGATTGGGACCATTTCGCAGCCGAGTCCGGCGACCCGGCCTGGGGCTACGATTCGGTACTCAATTACTACCGCAGGATCGAGAACTGGCAAGGCAGCCCTGATGCCACTCGGCGTGGTTCAGGTGGCCCCGTGCATGTCGAACAGCCGGCCACGCCTCAACCCCTCGCGTGGGCAACGTTGGAGGCGGCCAGCCGTCTGGGTATCCCCCGGTTCGACAGTCCCAATGGCGAGATGATGGAAGGCCCGGGCGGGATCGCTATTACCGACCTGCGCATTAACCAGGGCAAGCGCGAATCTGTTTACGACTCCTACATCCGGCCACGGTTGCACTATCCGAACTTGACGGTGCTGACAGGGGCATTGGTGACCCGCCTATTGCTTATCGGTACACGGGCTATCGGTGTCGAAGTGCTGATCGCCGGCGAACGGCAGTGCTTCTATGCCGCAGCCGAGGTCATCCTGTCCATGGGCGCGGTGCAGACACCCAAGGTGCTCATGCAATCGGGAGTCGGCCCGGAAGATGAACTGCGAAACCACGGCATCGCACCCACCCATCACCTTCCCGGCGTGGGCCAGAATCTTCAGGACCATCTCGCCTTTGGCTGTACGTGGGAGTATCTACGCCCCCAGGCAGTCGGTAGCGGCGGATGCGAAACCACTTTGTACTGGAAAAGCGACAGTCGCCTGGATGTCCCGGACCTGTTGCAGTGTCAACTGGCATTTGCAGTCCCCTCTCCGCCTGAGGTCGCGATTGAGCCGCCACACCAGGGCTGGACAATGTTCGCTGGGCTGGCCAGGCCTGCCAGTCGAGGGCGCGTGCGCCTGTCGGGTGCCGGGCCACTGGATGTCCCGCTCATTGAGCCGAACTCGTTGAGCGCGCCCGAAGATATGATCGCGGCGTATGCGTCGATCGACCTGTGCAGGGCGCTCGGTAACAGCGAAGCCTTCAACGGGCTGGTCAAACGCGAAGTCGTGCCCGGTCCGAAAGAACATCGCGCTATGGAGCAGTTCATCCGCAACTCTGCCGTGACTTACTGGCACCAGTCCTGCACCGCAAAAATGGGCCGAGATACGATGTCGGTGGTCGACCATCAACTGCGCGTGTATGGCATCGATAAACTGCGCGTCGCTGATGCTTCGATCATGCCGCGAATTACCGTCGGCAACACGATGGCGCCGTGCGTCGTCATCGCCGAACGAGCAGCAGATCTTATCCTCGCTGCGCAGGGTGTAACAGCCGCGGCCACAGCGCTGCGTTATGAATGACATTCAGCTGAAAATCATGCTTGTCGGAGCTGCGAACGCTGATTGCCGAGAGGCCGTCGGGCTGCTCGTCATCGCTCAAGCTTGGTGTTCTCAGTTCGCGCCGGCCTTGGCCTTGACGTCGGCGGCGACCTTATCGGCGGCCAGCGGGGTGCAGCTGTACGGCAGGCTCCAGCCGATGCTTGAACTCCACAAGCAGCTTAATGCGCTGCCGTTGAGGATTGAGCCGGTGTCAAGGTGGACGCTGATCGTGTCGCAACGGCTGATACCGCTGATTGCGAAGGCATTGACCTCGGAAAAGATCTTCGCGTTCTTGCCCACGCCATGGGCGTTTCTCGAGGGACCTCCTTGCCACTGGTTTGCTGTCGTACAATTGATCGAATAGATATCGAGTAAAATGTTTTATTGACTAAAATAAAATATCGGATAATTATTCCTGTGCATCTGCTCACACGCAGAGTCATTTTCAGGGTTATCCCGATGAGTCTTAAAATCCCCTCTGTACTGGCGACTCTTTACGTCGAGGCCAACGAGTCGTCCTTTGCAACTCGCGTGGCACCTGCGCTGATGCAGGGCTTCCCGGCCGAGCCGAATCACCGAGTAACGTGGCACAACTGGATGCGTGCGCCCTTCAGCCAGTGGGGGTTCCGTCATCTGGCGCGGCTGCGTCCCACGATTGATGTGGCGGCGGGTTCAACGCCTGCCGGTCAGCTCAAGGAAGCGCCCAAGGCGCTGGACCGCCTGTATTTCGACAGCGAGTGTGGGCTGAGCATCAGCGTTATCGAACACCTTGTGGCCAGCCAGACCGACGCCTTTTTGGTGATGCAGGGCGATACGGTGTTGTTCGAGCGCTACTTCAACGGCCAGCGCGCGGATGACCGGCACATCATGTTCTCGGTGACCAAGTCGCTGATCGGCACCCTCGGCGAACAACTGGTTTCCAACGGCATGCTCAAGCCCGAGCTGCCCGCCGCGTACTACGTGCCTGAGCTGGTGGGCAGTGCGTTTGGTGATGCCACGGTGCGCCAGTTGTTCGATATGGCCGTGGGCATCGACTACAGCGAGGTGTATGACGATCCCGCCTCCGAGAGTTCGCAGTACGGTTATGCCTGCGGTTTCCAGCCGGCACCGGCGCAATACGCCCAGTTTGAATCGCTGTACCAATACCTGCCGTCACTGAAAAAACGTGGCGCACACGGCGGCTTTTTCCATTACGTGACCGCCACCACCGAAGTCTTGGCATGGGTCATGGAACGTGCCTCGGGCAAGGCCTGCAGTCAGATGCTGGAAGCAATCTGGGGGCGTTTGGGGTGCGACCGCGACGGTTATTTCATGGCTGATCCCTGGGGCCGTAACGTTGCCGGGGCGGGCTTCAGTGCCACCTTGAGAGACATGGCACGCTTCGGCCGCCTGCTCGCCAACGACGGTCGCCAGGACGGTGTTGAGCTGCTGTCGCCCGAGACCGTGGCCCGTATCGCCGCCGGTTCTGATCCGGCGATCTACGCGCAAAATGCCGAGTTCTCCAGCTGGACGCCTGGTGCGTCCTATCGCAGCCAGTGGTACGTGTTCAACGACCACAGCCAGGCCCTGATGGCCGGAGGGATCCACGGCCAATACCTGTTCATCGACAAGCCGTCCGGCGTGGTGATCGTCAAGCAATCGTCGCTCACCGATGCGGTCAGCCCGTTCGATAACGACAGCGTGCGCATGCTGCGCGCGATCACCGCGCACCTGAGTCACTGATCCACGCCCAAACAATAAGAGTCTTGCGTTCTATTCACCTGGCTTGCCCAGGTGTTGGCGGCGCCCTGCGTCGCCATTGACTGCCCTGTAACAACAATAATTCCACAGGAGCTTCTTATGGTTTTCACCAAGCGTTTTTCCCGAGCGCTGTTAGCGTTCGGCTTACCCTTGACCACCCACGTCGCGTTGGCGGGCTACACCTTTGAGGACGGCGATCTCAAGGGTGAAGTCAATCTCACGGCGGGTGGGGCGACGCTGTTTACCCGTGGCGTCAACTTCGGCAGCGGCCAGGTCGATGCACGCAACGGTAAAAACGGCGGCGCCAGGATCAACTGGCAAGAGGTCTACGTAAAGCCGGGGGTCAAGCTTGAGTATGCGTTGCAACCGGATTTCAGCCTGCTGGCGGGCGGTTCCCTGGTGGCGGCGAGCACCTTCGGCGATGGCGATGCGGGTGGCTTCAGCCGCAGCTCCGATGGCAAGGCCGCAGCCGAAGAACTCTACGGCGGTTTTCGCGCCGGCGAGTGGAAGCTCACCGCCGGCCGCCAGAACTACATGATCGGTACGGGGTTCATCGTCATGGACGGTAACCTCGATCAGTACAAGGATGCCGCCTACTGGCTCGGCCCGCGAACCGCGTTCAAGGATTCGGCGATCCTGGCCTGGGATCATGGCGCGCTGAAGTCTCAGGCCTTCACCTTGCGTACCGATGACGACTTGGGCGATTTCCGCATGACCGGCGTCAACCTCGATTACAACCTCGATGACCAGGTGACGCTCGGCGCCATGGCCATGAAGGTCAACGCCCTTGGCCCCAGAGGCAGCACGCTCCCGCGCCGTCGGGACGGGATGCAGGTGTACAACCTGCGGGCGCTCAACGCCAAGGTGCCCGGCGTACAGGCGCTGACGCTGAATGCCGAGTACGCGCTGGAGCGTGGCAGCGGCGAGGGCGTCGACTACGATGCCAACGCCTGGTACGCCCAGGCCGACTACGCCTTCAGCACCCTGCCGCTGACGCCGATCCTCGGCTACCGCTACGCGAGCTTTTCCGGCGACGACAACCTCACCGACAACCGGCAAAAAGCCTGGGACCCACTGAGCAAAGGCTTCGTCGACTGGAGCACCTGGCTGGTCGGGGACGTGGTCGGCAACTACCTGCTGTTCAACAGCAACGAAAACGTTCAGCAGTTTTCACTCAAGACCCACCTCAACGACACCCTGACCCTCGGCGCGATTCACTACCAGTTCTGGCTGGACGAGAAAAACTACATGGGCGCACCGGTCAGCGATCGGCGCTTTGCTGACGAAAGTGTGGTTTTCCTCGACTGGACACCCACGCCGTCGTTCTATACGTCGCTGTCCTACAACTGGGTCAAGCCACTGGCCGCCGCCAAACAGGTGTTCGGCAACGACCAGATGTTCAGTGCGCTGGAACTGTATTTCACCTACCGCTATTAAGTGCTGCGAGCCATCGCGGCCGCGCTGGAGTGTTTTGATCATGAACAGATTTTTGCGTAACACCGTGCTGGGCACTGTCGCCTCGTTGCTCATCAGTGGTTTTTGCCTGGCTGAAGAACGCACCGTACGGATCTACAACTGGATCGAATACCTGCCACCCGAGGTGCTCAAGAGCTTCCAGGAGGAAACCGGCATTCGCCCGGTTTACGATGTGTTCGACAGCGTCGAAACCATGGAGTCCAAGCTGCTGACGGGCAACTCCGGGTATGACGTGGTGTTTCCCGGCTCCGCCAACCTGGGACGCTTGATCACGGCCGGGGCCGTGCAGCCGCTGGATCGCAAGCAGTTGCCAAACTGGCAGCACTTGGACCCGCAATTCATGCAAACCCTGGAAACCGCAGGTGACTCCGGCAATCGCTACGCCGTGCCTTACCTGTGGGGCACCACGCTGATCGGCTACAACGTCGACAAGGTGCGCAAAGCCCTCGGCCCTGACGTGCAGATGAACAGCTGGGACATCATCTTCAAGGAAGAAAACCTCGCCAAGCTCGCCAGTTGTGGCGTGGGTTTTCTCGACGCCGCCAACGAGATCCTGCCGATTGCCTTGCACTACAAGGGCCTCGACCCCAATAGCCAGAAGCGCGAGGACTATGTACAAGCCCAGGCCCTGATGATGAAGATTCGCCCTTACGTCAGTTACTTCAACTCGTCACGCTACGGCATGGACCTGGCCAACGGTGATATCTGTGTGGGCGTGGGCTGGTCCGGCGGTGTCGCACTGGCCACACGACTGGCAGATGCAGCTGGCAAGGGCGTCAAGGTCGAGATGGCACTGCCCAAGGAAGGCGCGCCGATGTGGTCGGACGTGATGATGATCCCGGCCAAGGCACCCGATCTGGCGGAGGCCCATGCGTTCATCAATTACATCCTGCGCCCGGACGTGATTGCGCGCATCAGCAACAAGATCGGCTACCCCAACCCGAACAAGGACGCCACTGTGCTGGTGGACGCCAGCATCCGCAACGACCCGAACATGTATGTGCCGGACGAAGCGCGCAAGACCCTGTTCGCCCTGGAGCCGATCCCGGCTGCCGCGGAGCGCATCCGTACCCGCACCTGGACCGCCATCAAGAGCAACCGCTGATCAGTGTGGCCCGGTGCGTGCGCGCCGGGCTTGGAGCTTGCCATGACTGAACGGATGGACATTGCCCCCAACTTGCAGCGGGTGCTGACCCTTCGCGTCGCGATAGGGCCAGGTGTGATGCTGGGCGCCAGCGTTGAAGGCCTGCGCTGCAATTACCCGATAGTGGGCGGGGATTTCGATGGGGTCGGCATCAGCGGCCAGGTCCTGGCGGGCGGAGAAGATTGCTTTCTTTTGCGCCCGGATGGCATTGGTCAACTGGATGCCCGCTACAGCGTGAGGACCGACGAAGGCGAGGTGATCAACATCCGTAACCGCGGCGTGCTGACCATGACTGAGTACGGACGCCAGCTGGAGCGCGACGGCCAATGGCCGATTCCTGAAACGGAGTACCGCTGCACCTGCACGCCGGTGTTCCAGGTGCCCAAGGGGCGGCTGGACTGGCTCACCCGTTCAAGTTTTATCGGCCTGGTGCATTACCCGGGCGCTGACCAGGTGGTGATTCGCTGCTATCGCTTTTACTGAGGCCCGACCCTGGAAGCTGTCAGGCCTGCATGCCGTAGAACAGCAGCTCGGTGATACGCCTGACCTGGGTAGAGTGCGCGTCGATATCCGGGTGTTCCTGGTTCACCAGCCTGAACAGTTGCAGGTGCGAATAGTCGTTCAACAGGAACGCGGCCAATTCCACATCGAGTTGCGGGCGTAGCTTGCCGGCCCGTTGCAGTTCCCGCAGCAGCTCGCTGATCTCGGCCCTGAGCGCATCATTCATGGCCCGGTAGCCTGCGGGCAGTTCATTGCTGCCGCCGAACAGGATCAGCGGCAGCAGTTCACGCCACAGGCTGGGGTGCATGACTTCCAACGCATAGCCGGTAAGAAGGCGTTCCAGGTGGCATAGCGCCTCGACCGGGTCGTCTATTTCGTGGATCCGGCTGCGGGTGTCGGTGATTGCGCGTTGATCGGCGTGGTGCAGGATTTCCAGGATGATTTCCTGCTTGTTGCCGAAGTACTTGAACACCGTCGGCGGCGACACCCCGGCCTGGCTGGCGATCTGTTCGATGGTGGTGTTCTGGAAACCCTGGCGCTCAAACAGCTCGATCGCGGCCTTGCTGATAGCTTGCCGGCGTTCGGCTTTCTGACGTTCACGCAGTCCGCTCACAGGAGATCCTTGTCACGAGTAAAAAGAGGGGCGCTTATCGCCCCGGTATCGCTGCAAAATACTTAATTGAGTAAATTTTTTAAAGCACTAATTGCCAACCATTCCGTGTGCCACTGCCGTTTGCATGAAAGTGTGGCGGGCACACTATAACGTTGAGTGCCTGTATCGGGGTTAACGTGAAAGGCTGATCAAGAATTGGGGCGTCCAATCTGATCAGCCTGCCACGTACCAACGATAAGGCTGTCGCAGCCAAGACTGTTTTCGTAAAACCCCACCAGGAGGCCATCAGTTCTAATCGGTCAGGCGTTTGTGGCTGACCATTTGGTACGAGTGAACTGAGCATTGGCTCCCTTGGAATGTCGAGCGGATCTACAACTCGACAGGAGATCTCATTCACTCTTCTTCATCAGAGTGAAAAGTCAGCTGTTTGTACTGCACTGAACGACTGCTATTGGCCTGGGCCGATTGCTGCCTGCCACGACCGGTTGAAATCGACCCTAAGCTAACTGTCGCCTGGACAATACCAGAGCGCCTTTGTATTCCCAGCAGAAATGCAACTAATAAAATTAATTAATTTTTGTTATTGCTCTTTATGACCTAAGTTGATTCAAGGACATGGAGAACCACCTTGAACTCACCAATTAACTCTGCTGAAAAGTTTGATAATGCTCGGGCTAGTGAATATGGACGACAGAGCCGTATCGCACTGGCAGGTTATGACGCTTGTCAGGACTTGGTGGCGTGCATGCTCGCGGCAAGTCTTGGAAATATTCGCTCGGCAAAAATACTGGTAGTCGGCGCTGGCGGTACGGCGCAGGAGATCATCGCGATGGCCAGGCTTGAGCCGGGCTGGCGCTTCACCGCCGTTGATCCATCTGAATCGATGCTGGAAACCGCGAAACAGCAGTTAGTCGTCAACAACATGCTTGAAAGAACGGACGTGCACCTTGGGCACGTTGAAGACTTGGCCGCAGATGAGTCCTACGACGCAGCCACTTTGATCGGTGTACTCCATCATCTCGATGGGGATGATGCCAAGGGAGAGATTCTGCGATCCATTCGGGCTCGTCTGAAACCGGGGGCTCCGCTGATTGTCGCCGGCAACCAATATGCCTATGCCAGCCAGCCGTTGCTCCTCGCCGCCTGGGGGCAACGTTGGCGGCAGCACGGAGCCAGTCCGGATGAAGTGAAAGTCAAACTTGGGAAAATTCTTCAAGGCGCTGACCCTCCACATTCTGAGGCGGCTGTTCAGAAGCTTTTGCATGATGCGGGGTTTGGGGACGCTACCCGTTTTTTCAGCAGTCTGTTCTGGGGTGCCTGGTTAACGTGTAAAACGGTCTGAACGGCGAGCTGAGTGGCAGCTCTGGGTCGATTGCTGCCTGTCGTGAGGGGCAGCAAGCGGCCAGAAGCCGCCGCTGGAGCTTAATTCGAGTTCAAAGGGGCGCGAGGCACCAGGTTAGGCCGGGCTCAATCATGCCTTGCCTATCAGCGATATGAACCCTGTAAGGCTATTTGCAATCCTTTCCACGGACTCTTCTGGAGCGATCCCATCGAAACAAACGATAGGCCAAGGTGGAGAGTTTCCTCTGAGATCGAAAGCTACAAGCTCACCGGCACCGTTACTACCGAACACAAACAAATCTGGAGCTATTTGCTCATAGAACAAAACCTGCTTGGGGTCGGCCGTAACCTCCGCGGAATCGAGAACGAAGTTAAATGGACCAACAGGTAAGGGCCCCTCGCCACCATTGCTGAAGGTCAGCAACTGGTAGTACTCATCAGGGAGCACATGCGGTGCAACCGCTCGTAACGCGGCCAACGCATCATCAGAAGCCCCTGGTGATCTATGCCACTCTCCATAAATTTTCAATTCTTCAGCTCTCTGTTGATTTATCGTCAGTCGTGACGCAGGCAGCCGAAGGCTGCCTAAAACTCTTATCTTTACACCATTACCGTCGCTGCTCATAAGCGGATGGCTTTACTTTCGACAAGCATACGCATGTCGAAGTAACGTCCAAGGCACCTTGAGGTGAAATTCAGGATCACTGGCCACGATTCCGATGATCGCATTGGGTAGATTTCGGCCAGTCGTGACTGGCAAAAAACGACCCGTTGCTGCCATTGGCACGATCAAAATTGGCAGCATACACTCGTCCCAAAGATACGAATTGACCAAGACAAGCCCCTGGACACTCGCGGCCAAGAGGAGCCATTCGTGAGAATCCGCTCTCGACCCTGCCTGAACGCCCCGTAACCTCATATGAGTGCTGAGCCGCGTGTACATTCGAGGTTTTCACCTAAGCCACGGATCATCTCCATGAATGCCTTCACCCGCAGCGGCAAATTTCCGGCCGGGTACACCGCGTGCATCTGTGGGCTCTCACCGCTGCTGGAGGTGAGCTTGTACTCAGGACAAACCCGGAGCAAGCGCCCCGCTTCCACTTCGGGCTCCGCCATCCAATCCGCCAAGCGGGCGATCCCGACGCCCGCCAAGGCTGCCTGGAATACCGCCAGACCGGAGCTGAAACGAAATTTTGGATGAACCCGAAAGCTGATGGCCTGCTCCTCACTGCGAAAATTCCATTCCTTGAGAATCCGCGGCGCCGTATGCAGGATCAGCGAATGCGACTCCAGTGCCTCGATGGAATCGGGCATGCCGTTGCGCTCCAGGTAGCCGGGGCTGGCATACAGGTAACGTGAGTAACTCCAGAGCGCAAAGCCGATCAAGTCGCTGGATTGTGGAAACGCGCCGCGAATCGAGAAGTCCAGCTTGCTCTTGGCCGGGTCGATGATCTCATCGGTGAAAATCACGTCGATGTTAACGTCTGGATAGCGCTCGCAGTATTGCGCGATCAACCGGGGCAATACCCCGTGTCCGAGAAGCTCGGGGGCGGAAAAACGGATCCAGCCGGAGGCCAGGCCGCTGAGACCGGCCAGGTCTTCATCCACCTCACGTTGCAGGTCGAGCATTTTGTACGCGTGGGGCAATAAGCATTCACCCGCTTCGGTCAAGCTCACGGCATTGGACGAGCGATTGAACAACTTAAGCCCCACACTTTCCTCCAGGGCTTGAACGGCGCGGGTCAGTGCGCTGGGGGAGCGTCCCAGCGTCCGTGCCGCGGCGACGAAGCTGCGCTTGCGAGCCACGGTCGCGAAGGCTTCAAGTTCCCCCAACATATTCAATGCCACTCTCCACCTCATTGCATTTTTCACAACGCGGCATTGCAACACAAAAAAGGCTCTTCCGTTAACCTTCCCGCTCAACCCAGAAGGATGGGGCAGACAGGAGCGCAAGGACGTGTCGAAGCTGGATGAAGTAATCGGGAAAGCCGCAGCTTGTGCTGATGAAGTAATGCATGAATGGCTGGAAAGAAAATCAGTGACTTCGACCCGACGGGAGATACCGCAAATTCATCTGTCGCTCGAAGAACAACGCACACTTCAGGCTGGTCTGGCATCGTTGGACGTGACCGATAGCGCCTCGGGTATCCGCCACATGCCGATCCTGGGGCGGTTGCTGGAAAGTGTCCTGTGCAGCGAGAAAATCCAGCAGCTACGCAATTTTCCACAGGCCCGTGAAGTGGCGATGATCGTCAGGGGGCTGCCGCTGGACCCGCAACTGCCCGCCACGCCCTATGACCTGGAGCCGGGTATCGAGAACTTGTCGATTCTGGCCGGGGCTATTTTGTCCGTGCTGCAAACTCTGCAAACCCGTCCGCTGGCGTACGAGGGTGAAAGCAACGACACAGTGTTCCGTCACGTATCGCCCAAGCACAAGCGAGAGACCGAAAAGAGCTCCTATGGCTCGCGCGCGGATTTGGACATGCATGTCGACAACCCTCACCTGCCTTTGACCTGCGAACCGGTCTCGCAGTTGTCGGCCTGTCCGGAGTACCTGTCCCTGACCGGCCTGCGCTGCGAGCTCGACGTGCCGACGCGCATCGTCGCCATTGACGAGGTGCTGGCCATCCTGCCGGCCTACGTCGAAGAAGAATTGTCACGACCGAATTTCACCGTTCGCCGACCGGCCTCCTTCGGCAAACAGGGGAATGTGCTGGAAAATGTCCCCTTGCTGTACAGAAGCGCAACCGATGGCCTTTATTGCCGCTACAACAAAGCGAGTGTCGAAGCGACCTGCGCCAATGCGCAGTTTGCCCTCCAACTGTTCGCCGCCGCCGCCAATCATCCCGATGTCGTGCACCCCGTAATGCTGCAACCAGGGGACATGCTGATCTTCAAGAACCAGCAAACCCTGCATGCCCGGGATGGTTTTACACCCCGCTACGACGGCCGTGATCGCTGGATGTTGCGTGTCTTCGGAGTCAATGATCCGGCACGCGTGTTACCGCTGGACCCTCATCAACCCTACATAGTCAGAGCCTGATTTCATGGTCGACATTGTCATCCTTTGCGTGTTCGCCTTCGCCGCCGGCCTGATCGATGCGGCGGTGGGCGGCGGCGGACTGATCCAGATTCCAGCGCTGTTCAACGTGCTACCCACCGCTCAACCGGCGGCGCTGCTAGGTACCAATAAGGTCGCGGCCGCCTGCGGCACCGCATTCGCGGCCCGGTCCTTCGTGCGCAAGGTGGTGATCGACTGGGGTCTTGTGATCCCCGCCGCCTGCGCGGCCTTTGTCATGGCCTTCTTCGGAGCCGCCACGGTGTCGTTCGTACCCCAGTCGATGATCCGGCCGGCGGTGCTGGTGTTGATTGTACTGATGGCGATCTACACCTTCTGGAAAAAAGATTTCGGCGCCCTGCACAAACCCATGCGCATCGGCACCAAGGAAAAACTGCTGGCGATCGTCATCGGCGGCGCCATCGGTTTCTACGATGGTTTGTTCGGTCCCGGCACTGGCAGCTTCCTGATCTTCCTGTTTATCCGCTGCTTCGCCTTCGACTTTCTTCATGCCTCGGCATCGGCCAAGCTAGTGAACATCGCGACCAACGTAGCGGCACTGATATTCTTCATTCCCACGGGTAACGTGCTCTACCTGATCGCAATCCCCATGGCGGCATTCAACATCCTGGGCGCGCTCACGGGCACCTGGCTGGCGGTTCATAAAGGCGTGCCCTTTGTCCGGGCTCTATTCCTGGTGTTACTGGTGATTCTGATCAGCAAACTGTCCTACGACCTGTTCCTGTAAACCAGAGGAAAACTACATGCATCCCATGTTCGATCGCCTCGTGGCCCTACTCGATGCCCACTCAGCCTCCTACCGGGTGTTGATGCACGACGCCGAGGGCCAGTCTGCGCGCGTTGCCGAAATCCGTGGCACCGAGCCCGGCCAAGGCGCGAAGGCCATGCTTTGCGCCCTCAAGGGTCAGGCCGGACCCTATGCACTGGTGATACTGCCGGGCGACCAGAAGCTGGACATGAAGAAAGTCGGAGCGGCCCTGGGCGGGAAAAAGGCCGAGCTGGTGAAGGCCGAAACCGCCATGGAACTGACCGGGTGCCGGATCGGCGCCATCCCTCCTTTTGTTTTCGATGAGCGGATTCAATTGATCGTCGATCCGGCATTGACCACAGGCTACGCCGAAATAGCCTTCAACGCGGGGCGGCTGGATGCGTCGATGGTGCTCGATACGCAGGATTATCTGGCGATTGCCATGCCTCGATTGCTGGATATCAGCCAGGCCTGAGCAGACGTTTTCACTAGACAATGTCTACCGGGCTGACCGGTTACTACGGGTAGAAAGCGATAGACCTCGAGAGTCCGCTTTTGGCCGATTTCTGCCTGTCGCGAAGGGCCGCAATCGCCCAAAAGTGGACGGCCACAAATAAAAAAAGCGCTATCGTCAGACACCTCACGATTGTGTTCGGACTTAAGAAAAGTCTTTCCCTGATCCGCTCCTGTTTGCGCAAAACCCCCAAGCCTAAAGTTCGTCCTGCCAGCAACATCACACTTACTTTAGGAAATCTCATTATGAAAACGGCAATGATCATCGTCGCACTCTTGGGCTTCAGCTCTGTAGTAGCGGCACAGGACGGTACTGCAAAGACTAAACCTGTTGAGCAATATGGATACGGCACCCACCTTGATGTCGCGAAGGTCATCTCTGAAGACCCGGTGCCGGATGTTTGCGCAGTCGTGCCGACGCACATGACCTACCAGGATTCACAAGGCAAACAGCACGTACTGGCCTATAGCGTCATGGGCCGTTGCAGCCAGGGATAAGCAACCTGTTCGCCAATCATTGCGCCTCGAAGCGTGTTCATCGAGGCACAAATACCTTTTTGCCCTGCGGCATTTCAATCGATAAGTTCTTTGGCCGTGGCCGCCAGTTGACTGCCAACCCGATCTTTCAGCGCTTCAATAAACCGGGTGATTTTTGCATCGACAAACTGCCGGGAGGTATAGACGGCGTACACGTTGCGCTCATAGGTATGGTAGTCAGGCAAAATCCGCACGAGCTTGCCGGAACGCAAATCGTCGACGGCCGTGAACCCGGCCAGCAAGCCAATCCCCGCCCCCTCTCGAATGGCATGTGCCATCGCATCCATATCGTTGACGCTGAAACTTGGCCCTGTCGGGACAAATGTCGCGTCCCCTGCCTTGCTCTTCAGCTGCCACTCATCCCGCACATAGTCAACGGTACCCAATAGCAGACACTGGTGATCGCGCAGATCTTCAGGCGTCTCGGGGGCCGCATTCCGAGCCAGGTAGTCTGGCGACGCCACCAGCACACAATGGCTGACACCGATCTTTTGGCTGACATACGCCGAATCGGGTAACGCTCGGGCGATCAGAATCGAGACATCCAGTTGGTCTTCCAACAGGTTAGGCATGCGTTGCGAGAGCAATAAATCCACGGTCACTTCCGGGAATTGCTGGCGGTATTCCAGCACGGCCCCGGTGACCAGATGCCGGGCCAGTCCGGGGACGCAATGCACCCTCAGTGTTCCCCGAGGCTCCAGCGCGGCATTGCTGGCTTCGGCTTCGGCACTCTCCAGATCAGCCAGAATTTTCGTGCAGCGCTCATAGAACCGTCGCCCCGCATCGGTGACCGAGAGGCGTCGGGTCGAGCGTTGCAACAGGCGCGCATCGAGCACGTTTTCAAGCGCGGAGACAGCACGCGATACGTTACCGACCGTTGAGTCCAGATGATTGGCCACGGCCGTGAAACTGCCCATCTCGACAACCTTTATGTACACCGACATGTTCGAAAGCTTATCCATCGCGACCTTCCTGTAGATCTGATGCTCACCCGTGATAACGCGCATTTTTTCCGGATGCTACTCGTTCGGCCCGCGGCTCGATATTACCTCTGGCGACAACAATGATTCCCTTTGGCCCGTCTAAATCAATGGCCCCTCCTTCCATAGACTGGGTTGCACAGGCCGCCTGAACAGGCGCCGGGTTTCATCTGAATCTCCGACAACCAACTGAAGGGCACATCATGAAGACTTCTTACGACCCGCTTTATCTTTTCATCGGTGGTGAATGGATCAGTGCCGAAGGGCGCGATACTGCCGCCGTCGTTAACCCGGCAACCGGCCGGGAAATCGGACGCGTCCCACTCGCCACCGCGGGCGACCTTGATCATGCCCTTGAAGTGACTCGCCTGAGCTTCGAGCAGTGGCGCCAGACCGTGCCTGACCAACGCGCCAAGATCCTCAAGCGTGCCGCCGACCTGATCCTCGAACGTGCACCGCAGATTGCCGCGCAGATGACCCTGGAGGAAGGCAAACCGCTGAAAGAAAGCCTGGATGAAGTGACCCGTGCGGCGGAGTATTTCGAATGGTTCGCCGAAAGCGCACGGCGTATCGATGGCCGTGTGGTCCCGTCCAACCGGCTAGGCGTATTGCAACTGGTCAAACGCCAGGCCATCGGCCCAGTGGCCGCATTCACACCATGGAATTTCCCGGCCATCACCCCGGCACGCAAGCTCTCGGCAGCACTTGCCGCGGGTTGCAGCGTCATTCTCAAACCCGGTGAAGAAAGCCCTTCCACAGCGCTGGCCCTGGCGCGTGCACTCGACAATGCAGGATTGCCCAAGGGTGTGCTGCAAGTGGTCTTCGGCGTACCGGACCAAGTGTCCAGCCATCTGATCGCCTCACCGATCATTCGCAAAGTGACCTTCACCGGTTCGGTGCCCATCGGTCGTCTGCTGTCTGCACGAGCTGCTGAAGGCGTGAAGCCCATCACCCTTGAACTGGGTGGGCACGGACCGGTGCTGGTATTCGAAGATGCCGACATTGAAAAAGCCGCCGTCGAAGGTGTCGCGAACCGGTTTCGCGGCACCGGGCAGGTGTGCATTTCATCCACTCGGTTTCTGATCCAGCGTCGCGCCTATCAAGCCTTTGTCGATCACTTTGTCGCTGCGACCCAAGCGCTGAGAATCGGCGACGGCCTGCATCCGGACACACAGGTCGGACCGTTGGCCAACCCAAGGCAGCTGGCAAAAATGGAAGAACTGGTCGCCGATGCCGTCGAGAAAGGTGCACGGGTATTGGTCGGTGGCGAAGCCTTGTCAGGCGAAGGCTACTTCTTCCAGCCCACCGTTCTCGCGGATGTGCCGATGAACGCCCGCGTCATGCACGAAGAACCCTTCGGTCCCATCGCCGTACTGATGCCGTTCGATGAGCTAGCCGATGGACTGCAAGAGGCCAACCGCCTGCCCTACGGACTCTCGGCCTACGCGTTCACCTCCAGCGCGCGCACGGCCATTGATGTCGCTGATGGATTAGAGGCCGGGATGATTGGGATCAACCAATACCGCATCGTCGCAACCGAGCTCCCGTTCGGCGGCATGAAAGAAAGCGGTCACGGCTCCGAAGGCGGCATTGAAGGCATCGAGCACTATCTCACCCACAAATTCATCAGCCAGGTTTAAGGAACTCGCCATGTCCAAGCTCAATTTCAAAAGTCCTCGGGAAGCCGCGCGCGCGTTCACGCACCTGTCTTTTTACGTGGGCTTCCCTGGCGCCATCACCGCATCGGCTATCGCCAATGCCACGTTTAGCGAAACGGAGGACAACTGAATGAAAGCCATCAACATCAAAGAGTTTGGTCTGCCAGACGTCCTGGAACTAGTAGAGGTCGCCAATCCTGAAGTCCGTCCTGACGACCTGCTGGTGCGTGTCTATGCCGCCGGGGTGAACCGTGCGGACCTGACTCACCGGACCGGTGGGTACGGCCATCCGAACTTCGGTGACTCGCTGATCATCGGCCTGGAAATCGCCGGCGAAGTGATCGGCAAAGGGAGCGCGGTGACAGGGTTCGAGGTGGGAGATCGAGTCATGGGCGTGGTCGGCGGCGGTGCCTACGCCGAGTTGGCCCGCATCGATTACCGCATGGCCATGCACATCCCCGCGCAGCTTGACTATGTACACGCGGCAGCCATTCCCGAGGTCTTCGTCACGGCCCATGAAGCAATGATGCATCTGGCTCGGCTCAAGGCTGGCGATTCAGTGTTGATTCACGCGGCCGCTGGCGGCGTCGGCTCTGCCGCTGTGCAGTTGGCTTACGCCACCGGCGCCACGGTGTATGCGACAACCGAAGGAAGCAAGTTGGCGCGTGTCGAGCATCTGGGGGCTGACGTGGCGATCGACTACAAGACCCAGGATTTCGCTGAAGTGATCGCCGACAAAACCCTGGGTCGCGGCGTCGATGTGATCATCGACTTTATCGGACAGCCCTACTTCGCCCGCAATATTGCGTCCCTTGCACGGGGCGGTCGCTTGGTTCAGGTGGGGATTCTCGCCGGTGGCGGAAACGTCACGGTGGCGCTGGAGGACATTCTTTACCGCCACTTGCAAATCATCGGTACGGTCATGAAGTCGCGCACGCAGCCGGAGAAGCACGCGATGATCAAGCGTTTCCGCGAGCACTGGCTTGATCGTTTTGAGGGTGCCGGAAGCCTTGAGCCGGTTGTCGACAGCACGTTTGCGCTCTCAAGGGCTGCCGATGCTCACCGCCGGATGGAATCTTCCCAGAACGTCGGGAAAATCATTTTGACGATGCGACCTGAAGACTTGCTTTAAGTATGAATTCTCAGGACCGGCAACGCCGCCGCTTCAGCGAGCGAATGTATGACGGCAATTCAACAGCAGCTGTCGGTTAGCATTTGGCGAGCGGCCTCGGCGCGTTGTGTTCGTCGCCCGCTTACGGTTTACGCTCAATTGGCAGGACACCGCTTACCAACCAAAACCGCAGCGTTTTTAGAAGGTAGCCCGCCCGGTTGGTCCAGCAACCGGGCTGGCCTGTTTGTTTAGAGGATATTCAACGGATATTCGGTAATCAGGCGCGTCTGCACCAGGTGCCCCCCGGTGGATGCATCGCCATCGTGCAAAGCCTCGCGCAGCCGGAAGGACAGTTTTTTGGCCGGGCCGCTCTGTACTACGTATTTCACTTCGGCGTCGGTTTCGTGTTCCTGGTCGTTGGCACCATAGAACCCGGTGTAGGCCGAATTGCCGGGAGTGTGCGTTCCGTCGATGCCGGAACCGCGGATATGACGGGCCATGAAGCTCAGGCCTGGGACGCCAAAGGTGCTCATGTCCAAGTCATAGCGCATCTGCCAGGACCTCTCGCCCGGGCCGTTGAAGTCGGAGTACTGCACCGAGTCAGCGAGGTTGATTGAGTTTCCGTAGCGGCCAGCACCGACGCCGGCGTTGGTCCCTCCAAAACCGACATAGTCGAATGGTTCGTCACCATTAACCTTCTGTCCGGCCAGGGTGAAGGTTTGCGCACCCACGGTGTAGGCCGCCGCCAGCGAGGCTGCAGTGGTGTCGATGGTCCCGGCCTTGGCGCTGCCGTCGTCCAGTGTGCGGTAGAGGTTGAAGTCCAGTGCGACGGATTGGTCAGTCGTCAGTGGGTGAACAAGGTTCAAGTTGACGTAGTACTGATTCCAGACGTCTTCCAGGTGCGCTCCGTACAGCGACGCGGTGAACTCCTTGCTGAACTGGTACTTGCCCCCCGCGAAGCTGGCCGACGGTGCCGCCACACCGGCATAGCTGGCAAGAATGTCGCCGCTGCGCGAGGTGGTGGTGTTTCCGGTACCTGAGGTGAAATGGCCGGCCTCCAGGTTCAGGCCGGTGATCTCATGGCTGTCGACCTGGAAGCCCGATGCAGTCTGCGGCATCAGGTAGTTATCGGCAGTGGCGAGCACTGGCGCCGTGGGCTGCAAGTCGCCGATCTTGAGCGTGGTGTTGGAAACACGGAACTTGATGTCACCACCGGCCTTCGCATAGCCTCGATCCGGATTGCCATTGGCGTCGGATGGAATGGTTGGGCCACCGGCACGGTCGGTGTTCCCGTCGATACGCAACGCCAGGTCGGCGAACGCATCGATGCCGATGCCAACAGTGCCTTGGGTGAAGCCCGAACTGTAGGTCGCCATCAGCGCCTGGCTCCAGTCACGGGTATGGTTGCCGCTGCCGTTCTGGTTCCAGAACACGTTGCGGTTGAGAATGCTTAAACTGCTGTCCGCGACAAAACCCTTGGAGTCGGACTGATCGCTTGCGTAGCTGATGGCCGGCAAGGCAAATGCCAGTGCCACGGCCAAGGTGTTGAGTTGAAGTAGCGGTTGGCGTTTTTTCATTATTAGCTCCAATGCACGAGTTCGTGTTGGAGCATTAGGGCAACAGCCCAGGCCATCAACAAATGAAACTGAATGAATATTTTGATATCAGACCTGGCTCCCAGACAGGCCGTAGTGTCACTCGAAAGCGGCTGCTTTTAGCCGCTTACTGCCCGTCATTCCTGACTACTTTTTTGGGTGAGTACCATCCCTCCCCCGTAATAAACCCATCCGCGAGCGAGACTTGGATATTCCTAATCCCATCTAAAGACAAACGCTCAGTGCACCAGGCCTCAGCCTCTCCTTTGAAAAGCCTAAGCTACAGCCCATGTGAAACGAGTGTGCTACCCAGCTCTGGGATGCGGATCAAATTCTCAATATCACCACCGAAGTGCTTTAAGAGCAGTCCGTTACGAACGTGCACGATGTAACCCTGACCACCCGCCATTACGATCACATGAAAAGTTGATTCCACTTCCAACACGCAGTTGAAGCGGCAGGCCCCGGTGAGCCAGCAAATCGAGATCATTTTTTTGGGACGTACCCTGGGCTGTGACTTTCGGGCTCACCGGGATCAGTCTCCGGCAGATCATCACGACGCACCCACTCCCCCAGATCGAACGCCTGATAAAGCTGGAAGCAGGCTGCATGAGCGTCCTTATCGGCAAAGAAGTGAATCAGGGGCCGTCCACACGGCCCCCCCAAACCCATTCAGCGATAAACCGGATAACGCCGGCACAGTGCGACAACCTGTTCGCGCACGTGGTGGCCGACCTTGTCACTGTCGCCATATTCCAGGGCGTCGAGTACGTCGCACAACCACCCTGCCACTTGCTCACAGGCCTCGACATCGAAGCCCCGCGTCGTCACCGCCGGGCTGCCGATGCGCAAGCCGGAGGTCACGAAGGGTGAGCGTGGGTCATTCGGCACCGAGTTTTTATTCGCGGTGATGTAGGCGCTGTTCAATGCCGCATCGGCGTCCTTGCCGGTGTAGGGCTTGTCGGACAGATCGATCAGCATCATGTGGTTGTCGGTTCCGCCCGAGACGATCTTGTAGTCGCGCTTTTGCAGCACCGCCGCCATGGCGCGGGCGTTGATCACCACTTGGGTCTGGTAGACGCGGAACTCGGGCGTCAGCGCCTCCTTGAACGCCACGGCCTTGGCTGCAATCTGGTGCATAAGCGGGCCACCCTGCACGCCGGGAAACACTGCCGAATCGAGTTTCTTGTAGAAGGCTTCGTCCTGGCCCTTCGACAGAATCAAACCGCCCCGTGGGCCGCGCAGGGTTTTGTGCGTGGTGCTGGTGACCACATGCGCATGGGGCAGCGGGTCCGGGTATTCACCGGCGGCGACCAACCCGGCGACGTGGGCCATGTCGACCCAGAATATGGCGCCGACCTTGTCGGCGATGGTGCGCATGCGTGCCCAGTCCTTGTAACGCGAGTACGCCGAGAAGCCGCCGATCAACATTTTCGGGCGCGTCTGCAGGGCAATTCGTTCCATCTCGTCGTAGTCGAGAAAACCGGTTTTCGGGTCCAGCCCGTAGGGCACGATCTTGTAATGCCGGCCCGAAAAGTTCGCCGGGTTACCGTGGGTCAGGTGGCCGCCCTGGGCCAGGTTCATGCCCATCACCGTGTCACCGGGGTTGATCAACGCGAGGAACACCGCCGCGTTGGCCTGCGCACCCGCGTGAGGCTGCACGTTGGCGTAGTCGCAGTTGAACAGGGTCTTGACCCGCTCAATCGCCAGCCGCTCGGCCACATCGACGTATTCACAACCACTGTAGTAGCGCTTGCCGGGATAGCCCTCGGCGTACTTGTTGGTGAGTAGCGTGCTCTGGGTCTGCATGACCAGCGGGCTGGCGTAGTTCTCCGACGCGATCAGCTCAATGTGGTCTTCCTGGCGATGCGCTTCGTTATGAATCGCCTCACGCAGTTCAGGGTCGAAAGCATCCAGGGTGAGCGTTGAGTCGTACATGGTGGGGCGTCCTCGGTTAACAAATTCAAACAGCGGGCGACAGCAGGCGAATGACACGTGCGGCGATCTCGTCGATCTGTGTGTCATCGCAGATCAGTGCGGGCAACAGGCGCACGGTGGTGCCACGGGTGACGGTGATCAGCAGGCGTTGTTCTTCACGCGCGCGCGTCGACCAGCTCGCCGCACGGGCGGTTGAGTTCGACGCCGACCATC
The DNA here is from genome assembly GCF_012030485.1 of Pseudomonas sp. B14(2022). NCBI lineage: Bacteria > Pseudomonadati > Pseudomonadota > Gammaproteobacteria > Pseudomonadales > Pseudomonadaceae > Pseudomonas > Pseudomonas sp. B14(2022). Next base: position 8,663 of record NZ_JAAUVM010000036.1, on the reverse strand, counting down.
AAGCCGATACCACGAATGGCCACCACCTCGGGATGGTTGCCCAGCGCCAGCTTGAGCGCGGCCAGCAGGCGTCGGCCGCTGGCGGCGGCAATTTCTGGGTTGGCGTGCCCCAGGCTCGTCACGGCCACGCCGGCGATGGCATCCAGGTATTCAACGCCATCGGTGTCCCACAGGCGGGCGCCCAGGCCTCGGCTGAACGAGACCGGCTGACGGGACGAGGTGTGCATCAGGTAAGCGGGTGCAGCGGACATTGCAGGCCTCCTATAGAGATCAATCAACGTTAAGGGGCGAGCGCCGGCAACTCGTCGTCGTTTCGCGGTCTAGCGTCGGCCGTGGGCCAGTAATAGGCATCGGGCATGGCGCGGGCACCGAAGATGGCTTGGCCGACGCGTACCACGGTTGCACCCTCTTCAATGGCAATTTCAAAGTCGCCCGACATGCCCATCGACAACTCCTGCAGCGACAAGCCCTCGGGCACCTGCGCGAGCAAGCGGTCGCGCAATTCACGCAACCGCACGGTGGCCGGGTCACGCCCGACGCGGTGGCAAGCATCGATGATGCGTTGCTGCACAGCGGCGAGGTTGCGACGAAAGTCCTCGACGCTGACCGCCTGCGGATAGCGACCATGATCGGCGTGGAGCGTGGTGAGGTGTTCGGCTTGTCCAGTCATCAGTTGGTCGCTCCCTTAGTGGTCACCGCATCGGTTTTTTCACGACGTGGCAGTTGCCCATTGAGTACCGCATAAGCCGCGAGGCCGATGAGCAAGCCCCAGAACGCGCCGCCAATGCCAAGCAAGGTGATGTTGGCGGCGCACGCCAGAAAGGTGATCAGAGAGGCTTCACGGGATTTGACGTCCGCCATGGCATTGGCCAGGCTGCCGCCGATGGTGCCGAGCAGCGCCAGCCCGGCCAGGGTGGTAATGAACGTCGCCGGAAAGGCCATGAACACCGCCGCCAGGGTTACGCCAAAAATCCCCACCAGGATGTAGAACACCCCTGCCGCTACCCCGGCGATCCAGCGTTTGGAAGGGTCTTCGGACGCTTCCTTGCCGGTGCAGATCGCCGCCGTGATTGCCGCGATATTGAACGCATGGGAGCCGAACGGCGCCATCAGCAGCGAACCCAGCCCGGTCACGCTGAGAATCGGGTTGGCGCTGGTCTTGAAGCCGTCATTGCGCAGCACCAGCATGCCCGGCATGTACTGCCCCGTGAGGGTAATCAAAAAAAGCGGCAACGCCACGCTCAGCAACGCATTGAGCGAAAACTCGGGCCGCGTGAATACCGGTGTGGCGAACTCCAGCGCCAATCCGGAAAAATCCACTCGCCCCTGCATCAGCAAAAAGCCCAGCCCCAGCACCAGAATGCCGACCACCGCGTAGCGTGCGCTCAAGCGTTTGAACACGATGTAGGCGCCGATCAGCAGCCCCACCAACAGCGGGTCGACCGTCATACTCGCGAATGCACCGATGCCGAACTGCAAGAGAATGCCGCCCAGCAGGCCCGCCGCAACGCCAGGCGGGATCAGGCGCACAGCCCTTTCAAAATAGCCGGATACCCCCAGCAGCACGAACGCTGCCGCTGAAATCAAATACGCACCAATCGCCTCGGCGTAGGGCGTGGTCGCCAGGGCAACGATCAAGAACGCCGCCGCCGGGGTCGACCAGGCGGTGATGATCGGCTCGCGGCTCACCCGACTGAGGAACAACCCGGTCGCACCGACGCCAATCGACACCGACCAGACCCACGACGCCGTCAGCTCAGGGCTGAGGCCGGCAACCTTGGCGGCCTGGAACACTAGAATGAAGGTGCCGCCGTAATTGACGATCACCGAAATCAGCCCGGCAACCACCGGGTGCAGCACATCCCGCAGACGCAGGGACGACTGGGATTGAGTAGAGGGCATAAGACTTGGCTCCTTGCTGGACAATGGATCAGGCCGTGGCCAGGCGGTCATTTATAGCCGTTGAATGGTGGGGGTTGCCCCTACGCTTGTGCGCAGCAGACCAGACCACTTTTTCGCGCAGGGGCGGTTACCCATGTGCGCGTGCGAAGTCAGCCATAAAGTCAGTCAGCGCCTCGACTGCGGTTAACGAGACGGCGTTGTAGAGGCTGGCGCGCATCACACACCAGCGGCGCGGCGCTGTCGGGCGGGCCACGTCCATGAACACGCGGGAGCGATGGCTGATCTCCATCACCGACATACCGGTGCCGGCAAAAAATTCTTCGTGTGCCTGGGCGAGCACTTCCAGCGGAACCGCCGTGGGGGCCGGGCTGGCGAGGGCTGGATTCTACGGATAGACTGGCCTGCCATTACAGGCCAATTCCAAAGGACGGAGCAGACCGCATGGCAAAAACCTTCGAGCTCGAAACCCTGAAAATGCGCCTCAACGACGTGGAGTTTCAGCTGCTGGACTTGCACCAGCGCATCCAGCGGGCGTTGCGCGCACTGATCCTCGACGGCGCCCTCGGCCCCGGCCTGAAACTGCCTGCCACACGGGTATTGGCAAAGTCACTGGGGTGCGCCCGCGACACCGTCGAGAACGCCTACGTGCAGTTGCATCGGGACGGGTTTATCGTACGCCGCGAGGGTGCCGGCAGTTACGTCTGCGACACGGTCGGCGTCGAATTGCGCGGCGCCACACGCCGGCGCATCAAGGCCCAGGAAGTGCGCAGCAACGCCGCCGCACCCGGCGCCGCGCTGAGCCAGCGAGGGCGGATGATCTTCGAAACGGGCGGCGTCAGCGACCAGCAAGTCATCAAGGCCTTCGCCACCGGTTTGCCGGAAACCCGCAGTTTCCCCACGTATGTCTGGGAACGCCTGCAACGCCAGGTGATGAAGGACTATCGCGCCAACGTGCTCTTGCACGGCGACCCGCAAGGCGCCGAGCCGCTGCGCAAGGCGATTGCCACCTACCTGAACCTAGAGCGCGGGGCCAAGTGTTCGCCCGATCAGGTGCTGGTGCTGAGCAGCACGCGCCAGGCCTTGTACCTCTGCGCGCAGTTGCTGGTGGATGCCGGCAAGCCGATCCTGCTGGAAAACCCTGGCTATTACGGCGCACGCAAAGCCTTCGAGATCGCTGAAGCCAAGATGCTGCCCATCGATGTCGATGAACGCGGCATCCGCACCGACCTGCTGTACGCCGACCGCAGCGGCGCCAACTGCGTGTACGTCACACCGTCGCACCAATACCCCACCGGCGTGACGCTGCCGCTGGAACGGCGCCTTGAGTTGATCAACTGGGCGGCGGAAAAAGGCAAGTGGCTGATCGAGGACGACTACGACAGCGAGTTCCATTACGACGGACAACCCACCGCCTGCGTGCAGGGTCTGGACAAGTATCAGCGCACGCTCTACATCGGCACGTTCAGCAAGACGCTCTACCCCGGCTTGCGCATGGGCTACATGGTGCTGCCCCACGAACTGGTCAAGCCCTTTGCCTACGCGCGCAGCATGATGGACGGGCATACGCCGCAAGTGCTGCAACTGACCCTGGCGCGGTTTATGGAAGACGGCCATTACAACGCCCACGTGCGGGCCATGCGCAAGCTCTATGCCGGGCGCCGCTCGATCATGCATGACGCCATTGGCAAGTACCTGGGCGAGGTCGTCACCGCCCAGTTGCCGCCGGGCGGGTTGCAGATTCCCTGTCTGCTGAAAGCGGGCTGGAGCGAAGAAAAAACCATCCGCCAGGCGGCCACCGCCGGCGTGCAATTGTCCGGACTCAGCAAGCTGTACGCAGGCGAACCGCAGCAATACGGCTGGCTGCTGGGCTACTCGTCGTTGACCGCGTATGAAATCGAAGCCGCCATGCTGCGCCTGGCCAATGCGCTGAAAATCTAGAGGCAACCGCTCAGTAAGGCAGCTTGAAACGCTTGGTCAGTTCGCCGATGCCTTCGCGAATCGAGCGCTCGGTGCGACTGTCGAGGGCGCCGCTGCGCACTCCGCCGAGCATGGCGAGGATCATGTCGCCGATCTCGCGAAATTCATCCACGCCCATGCCCCGCGACGTGCAGGCCGCGCTGCCGATGCGAATGCCGGAGGTGACACTGGGTTTGACCTCTTCGCCCGGCACGATATTTTTGTTCACGGTAATCCCGATCGCTTCCAGCGCCTGTTCGGCGACATTGCCGACCAGGCCCCACGGCCGCAGGTCAACCACGCCAAGGTGACAGTCGGTGCCGCCCGAGACCACCGACAACCCGCCTTCGGCCAAACGCCCGCACAAGGCCTGGGCGTTCGCAATGTCGGCCATCAGGAAGGCCCCGACTTCGTCGGCAGTTGCGCGAAAGCGCGCGAAGTCCAGCGCCCGTGAATAGGCCGAAGCGCCGACGATGATCTATCGCGGGCGTTCCTGGCGGGCCATCTGCTACCAGCAAGCAGCTTGAAGAGCCCTGCCACCTTCACCCCATCTGCGCGAACCGCCGCCGCTTTAGGAACAACCCCACCCCCAGTGCAACGGCAAAGATCGACAGCAACCCCAGGTCAAATCCAAGCAAGCGGATGTGGCTCGCCGCAACGCAGCCGACCGCCCCCATCGCCACCAGCAGTACCCCTAACCACTTGCGAAGCGGGTACGACTTAAGAAACCGATCGAGCAGAAAGAACAGCACCAGAGCAGCGACCAGTTGGGTAATGTCAGACATGGGTTTCTCCCGTCAGGTCTTGATGATCAGTGTCGAGGCGGTACGTTGCGGGCCGATACCGCCGTTCACCTGCGCCTCGATGCTCACCAGTATGTCGCCTGCATGATAGGTGGGCAGGGTTTCATTCACGTACATGCGCACACCGGCGCCGACGGGGGCCCCCACGTAGGGGGAGGCAACGTAAGAGGTGACGCCCGCGAAGGCCGAGGCCGCCAAGTTGGCGATTCTGGTGCGCTGGGCGTTGAGCACATCGCCCTGCTGCCGAGTCAGCGGCTTGGAGATGCCGATCATCATCAGGCACGGCAGGTTCTTGGCCAGCATCTTGTCGTACACCTCGACGACCTTGCGGTTGACCTCGTAGTGCGCGCTCTTCGCCTCACCAAAATGCAGCTCGCGCAGCCGCCCGCGTTCGCTGTCGGTGAGGGTGATCTGCGAGACGTTGAACACGATCCCGTGATTGCCCATGTATTGGAAAGTCCCTTCGAACTTCATCGCACGCATCCTTTCGAGCCAAAGGCGGGGATTGTCTAGAAGGCGGGCGCTGGATTCAAATCATTTCACCTGGCTGGCAAGGTGCACAGCGTGGCGTAAGGTGCTGACGGTCATAATAATTGTCGAATTCACTGCTTTCGACGAACACGAAGCCGTGGCGGGTGTAAAACGGTTCGAGGCACTTTCTTTGAGGGCACCTACTGTGATCGGCAGTGCAGCTGCATCCGCTGCTTCGAAAACCTGTGCGAGTACAACCGCGCCGATCCCCAAACCCTGCGCGCTCGGCCTCACGTATAGGTGCTAGCCCCTAACAGCGCATTAATTTTCGTATTAGCTATCCCGCTTTTCATCGCGAAATTTACCCTGCCTAGCGCTTATTTAAGGGACGTCGACTGGCGGCTCTTGGCCGATTACCGCCTTTCATGAAGGGCTGCAATCGGCCAAAAGCGGTCATTCGAAAAATATCGAATCAGCTCCGAGCAAAAACGCCTCATTTCAGCCGGAACAGTGGATCACCTCTAACGGATCAGGAGGTAATTTGCGCTCAATCAGATTGAGCTCCTCCTTCCAGAATCTCAAACCCGTCATCAACGGGAGCATACCCGACAACTCTTCTGCTCTGATCAATAGAGAGACGCTTATACCGGTTATCTGAGACCCCATGGATAACGTGAAACCCCCTTATCTCGGCTTCAACGCAATTATTGAGTAGTGCGACAACATCTCTAAAACTGATGAAGGCAGCGACGTCTCTGGGACTGTGGGTTTCCCCTGGTTGAAATTTGGCTACGTTGGCAATACGGACTGCGATGGTCGTCATCTGTCCATCGTTTGCATACATCGAAGCCAAAGCTTCTCCAAACGCCTTGCTGACTCCGTAAAGATTGCCTGGTTTAGGTGCCATGCATTCTTGGACCTGAACATCTGTTGGATATCCTTCGATCACTTGGGCACTGCTCGCAAATATGAAGCGCTTACAGCCTTGTGCCTTTGCGGCGGAGAGCATGTTGTAAGTGCCCACGATGTTCACTGGCAGCAGTGAGGCCATGAAATCCGCGTCTGGGTTAGGGTCAGCAGCAAGATGGATGACGGTATGTATACCCTCGCAAGCTCGAAGGCAACTGGCTTGATCCCTGACGTCGAGAGCGAAACGCTGTGCCGAGTCCGGAAGTTGGGTTACGTCTAAATCGGCTAAACGCAAATCGGATTTATCGTCGCGCTCTTCCCAAAAAGCCTTGCCGATCTTTCCTGCTGCGCCTGTGACGAGGATTTTTCCTGAGCTCATTTCGGCATGTCCTTATTGTAAGCGTCGCGCTAGCCTCCCAGCCTTGTGGTTGGTTTACAACCTCCGATAAGAGTAATCGGGAATTCAGAGAGCGCTGTAGCTGCCGAATGCTTTCGTGTTGACCTGGCCACTATTGGCCGACTGCCGCCCTTCGCAAAGGGCAGCTTTGGGTTGATAGCTGTCACTCGCGCAGGGCGGCTATCGACCCTAAGCGGCCATTACGCAACCACTACCTCTCACCAGCACCAACATCTGCGCAGACATTTGTAGTCAAGGTGCCGCTGGGTAGAACTCGCCATCATCACCTTGAACTCTTGCGTTCAAGCTGCGAGCAATTTCTTCTAGCTTAGTGATGGCCTTGTCAGTCGGATTTTTTGTAAACAGCTCACCGAGATCTGAGCGATACCAGAGCGGAAATGACTCTCCAGGTATGGAAACCATGAAGTCCTGAGGGCTATTGGCAACATCCCTGACGACCTGTGGGTCGATTTTCAAATGTTCTTGCCATTCTTCGAAGGTGATTTCGGGGCCGAAGTCGTCAGCCCAGAAACCCTTGCGACTGATATGTAGATCGTAACCGGCGACCGCAAAGGTGCTTATGCCCATGAGAAGCACTGAAATAAAAGTACGCATGTGTTCGCCATTCAAAATATCTGTGGATTCATACTGATGTTTTAAGACTTTCCTTACAAGGATGAGCCGGTTGCGAACGTCTGCTTCTGGCCGATTTCTGCCGGTGCTGACCGGCTGCAATGGGTAGATTGCTGCCCGTCTCCACCGGCAGTAATCGGCCAGAATCGGACGGTCACTATGTGTCCCAACCGATACCGATAAGAGGCAATCCGCTAAGCGCTCTTGAGAAACCTGCGCCATGCGTACTGGTTCGTATGTATCAATCGCCGTGGTGACGGTTTACGGGACTGCATCAGGCGTTTGACCTGTGTCAGGGTCTATACTAATTTCGCCATTTTAATCAGATCCACCCTTGATCACCGCACAGCCCACCAGGCAGAACACGTGAAACATTCGACACTTAATGCCGCGCTGCTCTGCCTATTAATTGGCACTCCCGTCAGGTCCGAGCAGTATCAGGTCGTTACTGAAGAGTGGGCGCCGTACAACTACCAGGAGAACAATCAGCTTACCGGCATGGCCACGGAGATCGTTCGAGGCATAATGGCGCTGACCGGGGATGACTTTGAGGTGGTGCTGCTGCCCAGTATGCGAAGCGCCCGTGCATTGAAGACCAGACCCAAGACCATCATGTATTCACTATTCCGCACGGCAGAGCGTGAACCGTTATACAAGTGGGTCGGACCGATCGTGGAAGAGTCCATTCACCCCTATCAGTTAGCCAATGCGCAGCAGCCGGTGAATTCCTTAGAGCAGCTACTGCACGCCCCAAAAATTACGACGAGACATGCCGGCCTGATACCCGAGACTCTGCAGTCGCGGGGCTTCAACAACCTCGAAAAAACTGCGACCGAGAGCCTGCAGCTCTATCGCATGCTGCTAGCCGGGCGCACCGATATCATCATAGGCGACACCGATGCGGGGGTGGCTTACTACAGCCGCCAGTTGAAAATCGCCCCCGGCACGCTGCGGCAGATTCCCATCGAGCTCTATCGCTCATCGCTGTACATTGCCTTCAGCCGCGACTGTGACGACGAACTGGTAGCCTCCTGGGCCCACGCCCTGGAGCAACTGCGCCACTCGGGCGAGCTGGAGCGCATCCAGGATCGATACAACCAACCCATCGAGCAATGAAAGCGCGGAACCAGCGCAAGCCCGCTTCGCGCTTATCCAGCCTTGCTCTCACTCAATGCGGAGGATAAGCCATGAACATTTTTGCAACATACAGCCATCAGCCTTGGAACAAGGGAATGGCTTGACCCGGCCACGCCAAAGGAGCTTGCGGAGCAGATGATGCTTCACCAAAGTGAATCGGCCCTGATTTTGTAGACGCTCGGTGACCGCTTCTGGCCGATTCTGTTGAAAAAGTCGGTTCTTCCAGCCTGCCGGAATATTGACCGCTGAAAACGCCTTTCTTGCGCGCTGCGCTGCTACGCGAAATCCGAGCCCGGAACCCTCTGCTCAAAGTAAAGATTTCAATCTCAAGCGCGTACTTTTCTGCCGTGGAAACCATAGCCGACTTTTTCAACAGAATCGGCCGAAAGCAGCCTGTCAATAATAGGAAAACTCCCTACACCCGCGTCCATCCGTCGCATCCCCCACCCTCCCCC
>NZ_JAAUVM010000035.1:0-44801 GCF_012030485.1 Pseudomonas sp. B14(2022) | reverse complement strand
TGCTTGGGATTTGTACCTGTGTGATTATCCCTTGGGGAGGCTTGGACGAGGTATGACCCGCGTCCAGGCCTCAAATGTGTAAACGATGTCCCCGGTTTCAGATGTAAACGATGTCTACGGTTCTACATCCCGATGGCGCCGGCATGACCAACACAGCCGTATCAAGCTGCCGCCCAACATGAAACTTCTGTCATAAACCTCTAAAGCGGTTTACTTAGCAAGCTAACAAACCGTATAAAAAGACCTGCGACGACTTGCCGCATACCCACCAGAAATTGGAGCAAGCAGATGACTGTAAAAGTAACTGAACGCGACGACGAACATATGTCCCACGAAGCGCTGGGCCATGGGATTCATATCTGGGATGTCCACCAACAAGACCTGCTGGTCGGCATGTTTCACAACGAGAGCGATGCTCATAATTATAAAAACGAGCTTGAATCGCTTGAGTTGAAGCGCCAGGCACAAAGCTCCTGAAACTTCGAAATCCTGTAGGCCCCCCAGCCCCACGCAGCTGGGGGGGCCTATCAAACACAAACCCCGCCTTTTGAGCGGGGTTTGTGTGTTCTGGGGCTGCTCCGCAGCCCAACGCAGGGCAAGCCTGCTCGCCACCATTCGTTGCTACAGCCTTACCACATCAGATCATCCGGGATCTGGTAAGCGGCGTACGGATCGTCCTCATCCGGCACCTGGCTTTCGGTGAGGATGTTGAGCTGCACGATACGCTCCGGTGCACGCTCCTGGATCTTCAGCGCCGCTTCACGCGGGATCACCTCGTAGCCACCGCCGTGATGCACGATGGCCAGGGAGCCGTTGCTCAGCTTGTTGCGCATCAACGTGTTGACCGACAGGCGCTTGACCTTCTTGTCATCCACGAAGTTGTAGTAGTCCTCGGTGGTCAGCTTAGGCAGGCGCGAGGTCTCGATCAGTTGCTTGACCTGGGCCGTACGGGCCTTGGCCTCGGCTTTTTCCTGCTGCTGGCGGTTGAGTTCCTGGTCACGCTTGACCTTCTCGGCGAGCGCCTCGGCGGCCAGGCGAGCCTGGGTGTCATCGGCCTCGATCTGGCCCTTGTGGACCAGCCGCTGCTGCTTCTGTTTTTCTTTGCCGACCTGCTTGGCCTGCTTTTGGTTGACCAGACCTGCTTTGAGCAACTGGTCGCGAAGGGAAAGGCTCATGGTGCTTACTCACTTAGGCAACTGCTCAACCGCAGCTGGACACGTTCTTTTCCTGACGTTTGGCTTCGCCCCACAGGGCGTCCAACTCTTCGAGGGTGCAATCTTCTATGGGTTGGTGGGTGTCGCGCAATGCCTGTTCGATAAATCGGAAACGTCGTTCGAACTTTGCATTGGCGCCACGCAGTGCTGTTTCCGGATCGACCTTGAGGTGACGGGCCAAGTTGACCGCCGCGAACAGCAGGTCACCGACTTCATCGGCGATGGCCTCCGGGTCGTTGTCAGCCATGGCTTCGAGCACTTCATCCAGCTCTTCGCGCACGTTATCCACCACCGGCAACGCCGATGGCCAGTCGAAGCCGACCTGGCTGGCGCGCTTCTGCAACTTGGCGGCCCGGGACAAGGACGGCAACGCAGTCGGCACATCGTCCAGCAGGGACAGTTGCTCCGGCGCGTCGGATTTTTCCGCACGCTCCTCGGCCTTGATCTGCTCCCAGCGCTCCTTGACCTGTTCTTCGCTGAGCTGAGGTATATCCAGCGGCGCATACAGATCGCCGGTCGGGAACACATGGGGATGACGGCGAATCAGCTTGCGGGTGATGCTGCCGATCACCCCGGCAAATTCGAAACGCCCTTCTTCCCGCGCCAGCTGGCTGTAATACACCACTTGGAACAACAGGTCGCCCAACTCACCCTGCAGATGATCGAAGTCGCCGCGCTCGATGGCGTCGGCCACTTCGTAGGCCTCTTCCAGGGTGTGCGGGACAATGGTGGCGTAGGTTTGCTTGATGTCCCACGGGCACCCGTATTTCGGGTCTCGCAGGCGGCTCATCAGGTGCAGCAGGTCTTCAAGTGAATACATCTTTCTGTGTCCGATCAGTGTGGGAGGGGGCTTGCTCCCGATAGCGGTGCGTCAGCCACCAGATGTATCAACTGACAGCCTGCTATCGGGAGCAAGCCCCCTCCCACCTTTAGCCTGCATTCATTTCGCGAATCATGGGGTACGGTTGCGCCGCGTCTCAATGATGTTCGGCAACTGGGAAATCCGTCCCAGCAACCGCCCCAGTGCGTCCAGCCCCGGAATCTCGATGGTCAGGGACATCAGCGCAGTGTTGTCCTCTTTATTCGAGCGGGTGTTGACCGCCAGCACGTTGATGCGCTCATTGAGCAGCACTTGCGAGACGTCACGCAGCAGGCCGGAACGGTCGTAGGCACGGATGATGATGTCCACCGGGTAGGTGAGCACCGGCACCGGGCCCCAGCTGACCTGGATAATCCGCTCCGGCTCGCGCCCGCCCAGTTGCAGCACCGAGGCGCAGTCCTGGCGGTGAATGCTCACGCCACGGCCCTGGGTGATGTAGCCGACGATGGCATCCCCCGGCAACGGCTGGCAGCAGCCGGCGATTTGCGTCAACAGGTTACCGACGCCCTGGATCTGGATATCGCCGCGCTTGCCGGGCTTGTAGCCGGTGGCTTTGCGCGGGATCAGCTCCAGTTGTTCGTTGCCGCGCTCCGGCTCGACCAGTTGCTGGGCCAGGTTAACCAGTTGCGCCAGGCGCAGGTCGCCGGCACCGAGGGCGGCGAACATGTCTTCGGCAATCTTCATGTTGGCTTTTTCGGCCAGCTTGTCGAAGTCCACCTGCGGCAGGCCCAAGCGGCCCAGCTCGCGTTCGAGCAGGGTCTTGCCGGCGGCGACGTTCTGGTCGCGTGCCTGCAACTTGAACCAATGCACGATCTTCGCCCGCGCCCGCGATGTGGTGATGTAGCCCAGGTTCGGGTTCAGCCAGTCGCGGCTCGGCGTGCCGTGCTTGCTGGTGATGATCTCGACCTGCTCGCCGGTTTGCAGGCTGTAGTTGAGCGGTACGATGCGCCCGTTGATCTTGGCGCCCCGGCAGTTATGGCCGATCTCGGTGTGCACACGGTAGGCGAAGTCCAGCGGCGTGGCGCCCTTGGGCAGGTCGATGGCATGGCCGTCGGGGGTGAAAATGTAGACCCGGTCCGGCTCGATATCCACCCGCAGCTGTTCGGCCAGGCCGCCGATGTCGCCGAGTTCTTCGTGCCATTCCAGCACTTGGCGCAGCCAGGAGATTTTCTCTTCGTACTGGTTGGACCCGGCCTTGACGTCGGTGCCCTTGTAGCGCCAGTGCGCGCACACGCCCAGCTCTGCCTCTTCGTGCATGGCGTGGGTGCGGATCTGCACTTCCAGCACCTTGCCCTCGGGGCCGATCACGGCGGTGTGCAGCGAGCGGTAGCCGTTTTCCTTGGGGTTGGCGATGTAGTCGTCGAACTCCTTGGGAATGTGCCGCCACAGTGTATGGACGATACCCAGCGCGGTGTAGCAGTCGCGCATTTCCGGTACCAGAACGCGCACGGCGCGCACATCGTAGATCTGGCTGAAGGCCAGGCCCTTGCGCTGCATTTTGCGCCAGATCGAATAAATGTGTTTGGCACGACCGCTGATGTCGGCATCGACCCCGGTGGCCTGCAACTCGGCGCGCAACTGGCCCATCACGTCGCTGATAAAACGCTCGCGGTCGAGCCGCCGCTCATGCAGCAACGTGGCGATCTGTTTGTATTGATCCGGTTCGAGGTAGCGGAAGGACAAGTCCTCCAGCTCCCACTTGATATGGCCGATACCCAGGCGGTGGGCCAGCGGCGCGTAGATGTCGAAGACTTCGCGGGCAACGCGGTTGCGCTTTTCGTCGTCGGCGGTCTTCACCGCACGGATCGCGCAGGTGCGCTCGGCCAGCTTGATCAGGGCGACACGCACGTCGTCGACCATCGCCACCAGCATCTTGCGCAGGTTTTCCACCTGGCCCTGGGTGCCCAGCACCATGGACTGGCGCGGGCTGAGGCTGGCGCTGATGGCGGCCATGCGCAGCACGCCGTCGATCAGCTTGGCCACAACCGCGCCAAAACGCTGGCTGACGGTCGGCAACTGAATGTGCCCTTCACGCACGCCGCGATAGAGCACGGCGGCGATCAGTGAATCCTGGTCCAGCTTGAGATCGGCGAGGATCTCGGCGATTTCCAACCCGGTGCGAAAGCTGGAAGTGCCTTCGGCCCAAAGGTTCTTGGCTGCATTGTCTTGTTGCTCAGACTCGCGAGCGAACTCGCAGGCTGCTTTCAAGGCTTCACGGTCCAGTGCCGGGTCGACACTGATGGCATGATCCAGCCATGCCTCGAGATTGATACTGCCGTCGGTGTTGATCGGCTGGTGTGCTCTCACCTGTACCATCTTGCTTACCTTCCCTACGACGCACCTTGGATGCGCCAAAATCATCGCCGACCTTTTTACTGCGAACTCCGTGGCAGATCATAGGCCTTGGAGAACGCAGGCCAGTCGGATTAAACGGGCATCCTAGCCCGCTTCAAATAACGCCATGGCCTCGACATGCGCTGTCTGCGGAAACATGTCGAGGATCCCGGCACGTTTTAGCCGGTAGCCTTGCTTGACCAGCTCAACCGTGTCCCGCGCCAGCGTCGCCGGGTTGCAGGACACATACACCAGGCGCTTGGCCCCCAGGGTGGCGAGCTTGCGCACAACCTCTTGGGCACCATCGCGGGGTGGGTCCAAGAGTACCGCAGAAAAGCCCTGTTTGGCCCATTCCGCGTCAGTCAAAGGCTGGGACAAATCGGCCTGAAAAAACTGCGCATTATGCAAATTATTGTTGATGGCGTTCTGCGCAGCCCGGCCCACCATGGTCTGCACACCTTCCACCGCCACCACTTCGCGCACCTGTTTCGCCAGTGGCAGGGCAAAGTTGCCCAGGCCGCAGAACAGGTCCAGCACCCGCTCATCAGGCTGCGGCGCCAGCCAGTCCAGGGCCTGGGCAACCATCGCCTCGTTGACTCCGGCGTTGACCTGGACAAAATCCCCTGGTCGGTACGCCAACTCCAAATTCCACGCGTCCAATCGGAAACCTAGTGATTGATCGGGCTCAATCGGTTCCGGCTGACCTTCCCCATGCAGCCACAGCTGGGCTTCATGGAAGCTGCAAAATTCTTTCAGGATCAGCAGGTCCGCGTCCGACAACGGCGCCATATGCCGCAGCAGCACGGCGACGGACGAGCCACTGAACAACTCCACATGCCCCAGGGCCTGAGGTTTGCTCAAGCGACGCAGCATGTTCGGCAGGCGCTGCATGATCGGTTGCAAGGCCTGTACCAGCACCGGGCAATCATCGATGGCGACGATGTCCTGGCTGGCCACGGCGCGGAAACCCACCTCGAGTTTTTTCGCCTTGGCATCCCAGCGCACGGCCACGCGGGCGCGGCGTCGGTAAGCGAATTCCGGCCCGCTCAGCGGTGCAGCCCACTCCTGCGGTTCGACACCGGCCACGCGGGACAGTTGCTCGGCGAGCATGCGCTGTTTCAGGGCAAGTTGTTCGTCATGGGGCAAGTGCTGCACGCTGCAACCACCACAGCGGCCGAAGTGCGCGCACGGTGCCGGACGACGCAGCTCGCTGGCCTTGAACACGCGTTCGGTGCGGGCCTCGACCACTTTGCCGTGGGTGCCCAACACTCGCGCTTCAACCTCTTCGCCGGCCAGCGCACCGTTCACAAACCAGGTGCGGCCTTCAAAGAACACGATGCCGCGGCCGTCGTTGGCCAGACGCTCGATGGTCAGGCGTTGCTTCTTGCCCACGGGAATCTGTGGGGCCCGGCTGCCGCCCGTCGGTTGGAAGCGCAGGCCTCTCTCGTGCTTGGCCATCAGTTGGGTTCGTCGAAAATGCCGGTCGACAAGTAACGGTCGCCTCGGTCACAGATGATCGCGACGATCACCGCGTTTTCCACTTCCTTGGACAAGCGCAACATACCCGCCACGGCACCGCCGGACGACACGCCGCAGAAGATGCCTTCTTCACGCGCCAGGCGGCGGGTGGTGTCTTCGGCTTCACGCTGGGCCATGTCGATGATGCGGTCCACGCGCGTCGCGTTGTAGATCTTCGGCAAATACTCTTCGGGCCAGCGACGAATGCCTGGGATGGCCGCACCTTCCATCGGTTGCAGGCCGACGATCTGGATCGCCGGGTTCTGCTCCTTGAGGTAGCGCGAGTTGCCCATGATGGTGCCGGTGGTGCCCATGGAGCTGACGAAATGGGTGATGGTGCCCTGGGTCTGGCGCCAGATTTCCGGACCGGTGGTGGTGTAGTGCGCTTCGGGGTTGTCCCCATTGGCGAACTGGTCCAGCACCTGGCCACGGCCTTCGGCGGCCATGCGCTCAGCGAGGTCGCGGGCGCCTTCCATGCCTTCTTCCTGGGTGACCAGCACCAACTCGGCGCCATAAGCGGTCATCGCCGCCTTGCGCTCGGCGCTGCCGTTGTCGGGCATGATCAGCACCATCTTGTAACCCTTGATCGCGGCGGCCATGGCCAGGGCGATCCCGGTGTTACCGGAGGTTGCTTCGATCAGGGTGTCACCGGGCTTGATCTGCCCACGCAGCTCGGCGCGGGTGATCATCGACAGCGCCGGGCGGTCTTTTACCGAGCCGGCCGGGTTGTTCCCTTCGAGCTTGAGCAACAGGGTATTGCTGGTTTCACCCGCCATGCGTTGCAAGCGGACCAGGGGCGTGTTGCCGACGCAATCGGCGATTGTAGGGTACTGCAAGGTCATGGCGTATTCGCAATCCAGACTGCGGGGGCGAACATCATACCGGGAAAGGTCGGCGGGCCATATCACGCAAAGTGCGGTGCTTATGGCTTAAAGGAATAAGCGGAAAAGAGGGTGAGCTTGAGGGCCCCGCCGGGAGCGAGCCCCCTCCCACACTGGACCGCATTCTCATGCTGGAACTCGGTCGAATGTGGGAGGGGGCTTACTCCCGATGGCCGCGCGTCGATACCCCGCCTAGCCCAAATGCCCATCGCCATGATTTTTCTGAAAGACCTCCTCCCCCATCGCCGCAATCTGCCCTTCGATCAAGGCGTCAAACGGCTTGAGCAACGGTTCAAACGACACCGGCGCCTCCAGCACCTGCAATGCCTGCACAATCGCCTCCACCGTCGACAACGCCCCTGGCCCGGGCGCCTTGCGTAATCGGTAGCGAGACACGGCGCCCTCGACCAGCGTCACTCGAGGCAGCGCCGCCAACAACGGATTGAGGTGCAGCAGTTTGCGCGCCTTGCGCCAGGTGCCGTCGGGCACCACCAGCAACAGCGGCTGATCGCCGGGGGCATAGGCTTGCAACGGCTGTGCATCGTCAGCCGGAAACAACAGCCGCGCCTGATAGCCGGGCGGGCTCAACAAGGTTGGCAGGTCATCAAAGAC
Organism: Pseudomonas sp. B14(2022); assembly: GCF_012030485.1. NCBI lineage: Bacteria > Pseudomonadati > Pseudomonadota > Gammaproteobacteria > Pseudomonadales > Pseudomonadaceae > Pseudomonas > Pseudomonas sp. B14(2022). Next base: position 37,362 of record NZ_JAAUVM010000035.1, on the reverse strand, counting down.
CTCGCCCACTACCAACTGCGCATTGTTCAACCCCAGCGCCGCCAGCCGCGCGGTGTTGAGCGCATGGTTGACCTCGCTCGGGTGCTGCAACAGCAACACGCGGGTACGGCTGTCGAGATTGGGGATCAGCGCGCACAGGCAATGGACAACAGGCCTGAGGCAGCGGGAGCATTGGGGTCGGGACATGGTTGTTCAGGCCTGATTGAGCTGGGCTTTGAGTAAATCGCGGAAGGTCTGGATCAACGGCTCGCGACTGCGGCCCCGGCGCATGATCATCGAGAACGGCGCCTGGTAGCCGAAGGTGGCGGGCAGCAATACGCGCAGGTCGCCCTTGTCGGCCCAGGCCTGGGCGTAGTGTTCGGGCAGGTAGCCGATGTAGGCACCGGAGAGCACCAGGATCAGCTGCGCCTCCATACTTTCCACGGTAGCGGCGCTGTGCTTGAAGCCGTGGCGCGCCAGTTCGGCCTGGCTCCAGTAACCGCGGCCGACCATGCGTTGCTGGGTGATCACTTGTTCAGGGATGCGACGCTCGTTGAACAACGGATGGCGGGTGCTGCAATACAACCAGTGTTGCTCGCGGTACAGCGGCATGTAGATCAGCCCGCTCATGCGATTGGAAAAGGCGCCGATGGCCAGGTCCAGGCGGTTATCCTGCACACCGAGTTGCAGTTCGTAAGGGCTCATCACCGATAAATTCAGGTGCACCGCCGGGTGCTCCAGGCTATAGGCGCCGATAACCTCGGCGAACGGCAAGGCGTTGTCGCTTACGGTGGAGTCGAGCACGCCGAGCTTGAGCGTGCCGCGTAGCTCGCCCTTGAGCGCGGCGGCGTATTGCTCGAAGCCTTCCAGCTCACCCAGCAGGCGCAGGGTTTCCTGGTGAAACAGCTCGCCCTTGCTGGTCAGGCTGAACCCACCCCGCCCGCGATGGCACAGCACCAGGCCCAACGCGCTTTCCAACTGGCTCATATAGGTGCTGATGGCCGACGTGGACAGGTTGAGTTCGTGCTGGGCGTTGGCAAAGCCCTGGTGGCGCACGACGCTGACGAAGATGCGCAGGAGTTTCAGGTCGGGCAAGGCGTTGGCCATGGTTGGCTCCGGGTATAGATCTCAGCAGTCTACCTGCGCGCTTTAGTTTAGAAAAATCTGAACTAAGTATTTGCCCCTGCCGATTCTTCCCTTCCTGCGCATTTCGCAGAATCGGCCCCTGATAAACACAACAACGATGAGGCAATCCCGTGGACAAGATTTTCCACCAACCACTGGGCGGCAACGAAATGCCGCGCTTCGCCGGCATCGCCACCATGATGCGTCTTCCCCACTTGCAATCGGCCAAGGGCCTGGATGCGGCCTTTATCGGCGTGCCCCTGGACATCGGCACCTCGCTGCGTGCCGGCACCCGCTTCGGGCCGCGTGAAATCCGCGCCGAGTCGGTGATGATCCGCCCCTACAACATGGCCACCGGCGCCGCGCCATTCGACTCGCTGTCAGTAGCGGATATTGGCGACGTTGCGATCAACACCTTCAACCTGCTGGACGCCGTGCGCATCATCGAAGAGGCCTACGATGAGATTCTCGAGCACAACGTGATCCCGATGACTTTGGGCGGCGACCACACGATTACCTTGCCGATCCTGCGGGCGATCCACAAAAAACACGGCAAGGTCGGGCTGGTGCACATCGATGCCCACGCCGACGTCAACGACCATATGTTCGGCGAGAAAATCGCCCACGGCACCACCTTCCGCCGCGCCGTGGAAGAAGGCCTGCTTGATTGCGACCGCGTGGTGCAGATCGGCCTGCGCGCCCAGGGCTACACCGCCGAGGACTTTAACTGGAGCCGCAAACAGGGCTTCCGTGTGGTGCAGGCCGAAGAATGCTGGCACCACTCCCTCGCGCCACTGATGGCCGAGGTGCGGGAAAAAGTCGGCGGCGGCCCGGTGTACCTGAGCTTCGATATCGACGGCATCGACCCGGCCTGGGCGCCCGGCACCGGCACCCCGGAAATTGGCGGGCTGACCACCATCCAGGCGATCGAAATCATCCGTGGCTGCCAGGGCCTCGACCTGGTTGGTTGCGATCTGGTAGAAGTTTCGCCGCCCTACGACACCACCGGCAACACCTCGCTGCTGGGCGCCAACCTGCTGTACGAGATGCTCTGCGTACTGCCTGGCGTGGCGCACCGTTGATGAGCGTGCCGCAGGTATTGAAAGCCGCCGCCGACCTGGTGTCGGCGTTTGCGCGCAACGACCGCGCCGCCTACTTCGGCGCGTTCACGGCCGATGCCAGCTTTGTGTTTTACACCCTCCCCCAGCCGCTGCTCAGTCGCGATGCCTACCAGGCGTTGTGGGACAGCTGGCGTCGGGATGAAGGGTTCGAGGTGCTGTCCTGCACCTCGAGCAACGCCGTGGTCAGCCTGCAGGGTGACGTGGCGATATTTATTCATGACGTGGCCACCGAGCTGCGCATGAACGGGGAGCAATTTTTCAGCCAGGAACGCGAGACCATTGTCTTCAAACGCCAAGGATCTCGCACAGAACAACAAGAAGGCCTGTGGCTGGCCTGTCACGAACATTTGTCCGCTATGCCGGAAGGGCTGCCGCCCCCTTAGCCACTGTGATCGGAGCTGATCATGAATAATAAAAACAACGATAAAAGTATTCGCAAAATAGAAACCAACGGGGTCGAACAGATCCCGGACAACGAGCGTACGGCCACCCCCAAGGATCTGTTCCGCCTGATCTTCGGCGGCGCCAATACCTTTGCCACCGCTGTGCTAGGTTCCTTTCCGGTGTTGTTCGGCCTGTCGTTCCAGGCTGGCGTCTGGGCGATTGTGCTGGGTGTGCTGGTGGGTGCGTTGATCCTCGCCCCCATGGGCCTGTTCGGGCCAATCAATGGCACCAACAACGCGGTGTCTTCCGGTGCGCACTTCGGCGTGCACGGGCGGATTGTCGGTTCGTTTCTGTCACTGCTGACGGCGATTGCCTTCTTCTCACTGTCGGTGTGGAGTTCAGGCGATGCGCTGGTCGGCGGTGCGAAACGGCTGATCGGCCTGCCGGAAACCGACCTGACCCTGGGCCTGGCCTACGGCGTATTTGCCATGCTTGTACTGACGGTGTGCATCTACGGCTTTCGCTTTATGTTGTGGGTCAACCGCATTGCGGTCTGGGCGGCAAGCCTGCTGTTTCTGTTGGGCATCTTCGCGTTCGCGCCGACCTTCGACAGCCACTTCGCCGGCACCGTAGCCCTGGGCCAGACCGGCTTCTGGGCGGCCTTTATCGGCGCGGCGCTGGTGGCCATGAGCAACCCGATTTCCTTCGGGGCGTTCCTGGGTGACTGGTCACGTTATATCCCGCGTGAGACGCCGAAAATGCGCATCATGCTGGCGGTGGTCCTGGCACAAATCGCCACCTTGATCCCGTTCCTGTTCGGCCTGGCCACCGCGACCATCGTGGCGATCAAGGCGCCGGACTACATCGCGGCCAACAACTACGTCGGCGGCCTGCTGGCGGTGGCACCCGCCTGGTTCTTCCTGCCGGTGTGCCTGATCGCAGTGATTGGCGGCATGTCCACCGGCACCACCTCGCTGTATGGCACCGGCTTGGATATGTCCAGCGTGTTCCCGCGCCTGCTGTCGCGGGTCAAGGCCACGCTGCTGATCGGGGTGATGTCGATTGCCTTCATCTTTATCGGACGTTTCGCCGCCAACCTGGTGCAGAGCGTATCGACCTTCGCCGTGCTGATCATCACCTGCACCACGCCGTGGATGGTGATGATGATCATCGGCCTGATCGTACGTCGCGGCTTCTACTGCCCGGATGACCTGCAGGTCTTCACCCGTGGTGAAACCGGCGGCCGCTACTGGTTCAGCCATGGCTGGAACTGGCGCGGGCTGGGGGCCTGGATTCCGAGCGCGCTGGTGGGCCTGTGCTTTGTCAACTTGCCGGGTCAGTTTGTCGGGCCGCTGGGCAACCTGGCGAACGGCATCGATATCAGCCTGCCGGTGACGCTGGGGTTGGCGTCAGTGGTTTACCTGACGTTACTGCGTGTGTTTCCAGAGCCGGCTTCGGTGTATGGCCCCAATAGTCCGCTTCGCAGCCCTGCGGGAGCAAGCTCCGCTCCCACAACAAGTTCGCCTGTTACCTAAAACAATAATCGGAGACCCGCCGTCATGGCTTTGGATTTATTCGTCGTACTCATCTACGCCGCCGGCATGCTCGTGCTCGGCTATTACGGCATGCGCCGCGCCAAGACCCACGAAGACTACCTGGTGGCCGGTCGGAACCTGGGCCCGTCGCTGTACATGGGCACTATGGCCGCCACGGTACTGGGGGGGGCATCCACCGTCGGTACTGTGCGCCTGGGTTACGTGCATGGCATCTCCGGCTTCTGGCTGTGTGCCGCGCTGGGCATGGGGATCATCGCGCTGAACCTGTTCCTGGCCAAGCCGCTGTTGAAGCTGAAAATCTTCACCGTCACCCAGGTGCTGGAAAAGCGCTACAACCCCATGGCCCGCCAAGCGAGTGCGGTGATCATGCTGGCCTACGCGCTGATGATCGGCGTGACCTCGATCCTGGCCATCGGCACGGTGCTGCAAGTGTTGTTCGGCCTGCCGTTCTGGATTTCGGTGTTGCTGGGCGGTGGTGTGGTGGTGGTCTACTCGACCATCGGCGGCATGTGGTCGTTGACCCTCACTGACATCGTGCAGTTCGTGATCAAGACCGTCGGCCTGATGTTTATCCTGCTGCCGATCTGCCTGTACCGCGTCGGCGGCTGGGATGAGCTGGTGGCCAAGCTGCCGGCATCGAGCTTCAGCTTCACCGCGATCGGCTGGGAAACGATCATTACCTACTTCATGATCTACTTCTTCGGCATCCTGATCGGCCAGGACATCTGGCAGCGAGTGTTCACCGCCCGTGACGAAAAGGTTGCCAAGTACGCAGGCACTTTCGCCGGTTTCTACTGCATCCTCTACGGCCTGGCCTGTGCACTGATCGGCATGGCGGCCCATGTACTGATTCCGGACCTGGATAACGTCAACAACGCGTTTGCGGCCATCGTCAAAGTCTCGCTGCCAGACGGGATTCGTGGCCTGGTGATCGCTGCGGCACTGGCGGCGATGATGTCCACCGCCAGCGCCGGCTTGCTCGCCGCCTCCACCGTATTGACCGAAGACCTGCTGCCACGTTTGCGCGGCGGTAAACAATCGAGCCTGGCAATCAACCGCCTGTTCACCCTGCTGACCGGTATCGTCGTGCTGGGCATCGCATTGGTGGTCAATGACGTGATCAGCGCCCTGACCCTGGCCTACAACCTGCTGGTGGGTGGCATGCTGATCCCGCTGATCGGCGCGATCTTCTGGAAGCGGGCGACCACGCCGGGCGCAATCACGTCCATGACCCTGGGCTTCGTGACGGCGCTGGTGTTCATGTTCAAGGATGGGTTGGATGCGAACACGCCGATCTACTACAGCCTGGCGGTGGCGCTGGTGAGTTTTGTGCTGGTGAGTGTGTTGTCACGCCGGCCACAGGCGCAGGTGGCTCGGACGGTGTAAGAAATAGGGGGTTTAGAGCGGTTTTTTCAGCGGGTGCGACGTCGGATGTCGCACCCGTTTTTTCATTAATACCGTGCCGAACCTGCAGACGCCTTTGCCTGGATGATCTCCTGGACCAATGAAGCCCACACCAATCCCTGCGTCGTCCCCCCGGCATATGTGCCTCCGGCGGCAATGCGGTTGTAGGCGGAGCAATAGACTATCGACAGTCCATCCGTTTCCTCTGCTCCCATGGGCGTGACGACGAAGTGCTCTCTGCTCATATCAGCAATTTGGGTTGGGCTCAGATACTGGGGCATGAACTGAACCCCAGAACGCTGCAAAAGCGTGACTATCTCATCCATCAAGTGCGCAAACCCCAGGTCGTCGCCCGATGCGTCAATCGATGGATTGTCAGCCAGAAACTTTTCAAACAGCTCAATGCCTGCGCGATTGCACTCTACGGCCAAGTACTGATTTCCAGGCGTTAGATAATCGTTACTCAGCGGCTTTGCAGTCGTCTCCGTGGCTGACAGATGGCGCATGTTCACCTGCTTATGACTGGCTCCATCGCTCTGCTGATGTCCTCCGTAGACCGAGACCTGATAGTTGGCCAGGCGCAACATCACGGCTTGAAGCAGGCCGTTGATACCTCTGCCAATTATCGACACGCGCGGCGCGCCAGCATCTGCCTGTTGCGCGGGGATCGTCAATGAGTGGGCAAGTTTGCGCCTGACCAGGCAGCGCAAGGCGGTCAGGCTCAGTTGAATTGAGACGGCATAGTCAAGGTCGCCATGGCAGGCTTCAGTCATTGCCGCCTGGGTTGTAAGGGTCGCAGGTTTACGCCACTTGGAGACACTGCAGCCGAGTGCCTGCGCGCGCCCCCGAAATGCATCGAGTGTCCCAGGCCCGTAGTCCAATACAAGCTGGATACCTTCAGCCGTTGCCAGGGCCCGCAACGCGTCGTCGCTGAAGACATCCGGCTTGGCGACGCAGACCAGGCGAGCTTGCGTGTGCAGGCACTGAATGAGGGCCTGATCAATGCGATGGGTGGACTCATCATTCAGGGATAAACAGATAGCGACAGTACGAGCCCCCTCCAGCACCTCGTGCCAGTCCAGACCAAAGGACACTCGACTGTCGGAACAGGCTTTGCCGAGAGTGTCCGGCCTCGGACCCTGTCGATCCAATACCTTGATCCGAACCTCAGGATCCCGATCAAGCAACACCTTGACCAGCTCTCTGCCCACGTTGCCGTATCCCAGTACACAGATGTCACGGGGCAGGGAGCCATCGGCGAGTGTCAGCCAGCGTGCCATATAGGCGGCAACATGCGGCGCGTTGACCCCCGGCGTATTGACCACGCGGATGTCGTTGGAACCGCAAAGGTCCATTCGCACCTTATCCAGGCTCGTACCTCTGCGGATCAAATGGAGCTCGCCAAACGGGTGGGATATGCGCCATTGGGCGATGACGTCGGCATCGATCGCCTGGTCCCCGACAATGATCGCCGATGGACTCAGGAGACCGATCTGTATGAGCAGATCGTGTTTGGTCAATGTCGGGGGAAAGAACACTACATTGCTGGGTGCGTGAGCCTTCCAGGCTCTCGACACCGGTGCGAGATGCAGGATATTTCCGGTTATGGCGATAAGGGACGCGGCGACTGGCGGAATGGAAGAGAGCCTCATAGCTGTGTCTCCAGCAATTCTGACTGACTAATGCCTCGCAGAGAGCCATTCAATGAAGGGTGGGGCGTTATTAAAATGCCCTTGAGGAACTCAACCTACGCTCATCGTTTGAATTGAATAAGCCAGCCGTTTCTGATGAACAAGTAGCCTGATTCCGACACTTGAAAGTCAAAAGCCTGACTGACCTGCATAGATTCGGACTACTCCCCGTGTCACAGAGGAACAACAGACATCTCCTGGAAGCAGACGCTTCCATCGGAACGATTGTTCAGATCACCTGAGGCGAGTGAGTGTTGTGGAGTGAGGGGGTTATCGCGAGGGGTGACTCGGGCGGCGGGAGATAGGACTGGTGCAAAACAAACTGTGAGAGCGGGCTCGCCCGCGAAAGCGCTGGATCAGTCAATCATTCCGTTAACTGACACACCGCATTCGCGAGCAAGCCCGCTCCCACCTTTAATCCTGCTTCGACCGGAGATTATCTGCGGCGAGGACGACGCTGCTCGTCATCGGTACGAATGGGCACCGGTTGCAGCGGTGGCTCGATCAGGCCCAGCGCAACGCCGAGGTCGTGGAGCCAGTTTTGAATTTTCTCTTTCATGGTTTGCCCCCTTTGAGGGTAATGCTGGTAGGCGCAAGTTCTGTCGCCTTTTCCTACACTGATAGTAGCCCTAAGTCCTACGTATTGCTTGAACGAAACCACAACGAACTATTACTGAATTGGTCCAAATCCTGACGGATCGTTCAAGCAATCGCACGTGCGTCTTGCAGGACCTCGGCCCTGCCCTCTTGCTGCAGGTCGATCCATGCATTGAGGTTAGCGCCGAGCATACCCTTTCGCCACATCAGCCAGGTGGTCGCAGTGGCAAAATGCCCTGTCAGCGGATGAACGGACACGCTGTCCTTGCCCGGCAAGCTGTCGAGCATGGATTCGGCCATCAGCGCCACGCCAGAACCGGCGATGACACAGGCAAGCATGCCTTGATAAGACTCGATCTCAATCGCTCGCCCCATGGCGACGTGCTCGTGGGAAAACCAGGTTTCCAGGCGCGTGCGATAGGCACAGCTGCGGCGGAAAGTGAACACCGAACGGCCCGCAACGTCTTGTGGCCCGCGCACCGGCGGATGGTCGGCTTCGCATATGAGCACCAGGCGCTCTTCGCACAGGGCTACACCGTCCAACGAGGCGATAGTGATGGGCCCGTCCACAAAAGCAGCATCCAGGCGCCCGGTAATTAACCCTTCGAGCAATTCACCGCTGGGCGCCGATTGCACCTGCAAGTTAACCATCGGGTACGCCTTGTGATAACGCGCCAACAACTTCGGCAAATGCACCGCCGCCGTGCTGTACATGCTGCCCAGTACAAAATCGCCGGCCGGTTGCCCGCCTTGCACGGCGCCATGGGCTTCATCGTGCAGCGCCAGCAGACGGGTGCTGTAGTCCAGCAATACCTTGCCTGCCGGAGAAAGCTGCAAGCGCTGGCGTTCGCGCACAAACAACTCCACGCCCAGCTGTTCTTCCATCTGCTTGAGCCGGGTCGACAAGTTCGATGGTACTCGATGCAGGCGCTCGGCAGCGCGGGTGATGGAGCCCTCTTCCGCGACGGCCTGGAAAATCCGCAATTGACTGAATTCCACACCTTTCTCCAAAACTGAACAAGTTGCTCACTATTATTCATTTTTACAGAAAGTCAATCCGCTTTAGCCTGACGGTATTCGCTTACCAGCAGGGCACCTGACCATGTCACCCCCGATCCGCTTACTCGCCAGCTTTATCGCCCTGATGATGGCCATGGGCATCGGCCGCTTCGCACTCACCCCGCAAATGCCCCACTTGCTCAGTGAAGGACAGATCGACCTGACCGGCGCCGGACTGATCGCGGCGGCCAATTACCTGGGCTACTTCGTGGGCGCGGTGGATTCGATTTTTGCGCGCAGCCATCACCATGTGCGGGGTCGCCTGTATGGCGGGCTATGGTTGTGCGTGTTGCTGACCCTGGCGTCGTACTGGGCCCATGGGTTCTGGCCGCACTTGCTGCTGCGTTTCGGAACCGGCGTTGCGAGTGCCTGGGCACTGGTGATGATCACCAGCCTGAGCCAGCCGCTGGCGATTGCCGCCGGGCGTGCACGCCTGGGTGCCCTGGTGTTTGCCGGGCCGGGGCTGGGGATTGTGCTGACCGGGTTACTCGCGCTGGGCTCCAACCTGTTGGACCAGAGCTCTGCAACGTTGTGGCTGATCTATGGTGGGGTGGCGCTGGTGATGCTACTGGCAATCTTGCCCTTCCTGCCCCAGCCGTCCGCCGTTACTGCGCCTGTTGCAAGCCACGCCGACACGGCCAGCAACGGCAGCACTACCCACCTGTGCTGGATCTATGTGTTGTTCGGCCTGGGCTACATCATTCCCGCGACGTTCCTGTCACAAATGGCCAGCGCGCAATTCAAGGGCGCCTGGCAGGCCGATCTGTTCTGGCCCTGCTTTGGTTTGGCGGCGGCGATTGGCGTGGTGGTCGCAAGCCTGCGTCCCAAGGACCCGGACACCACCCGTCGCTGGCTGATGACTACGTTGTGGCTGCAAGCGGCCGGCGTATTCGCCTGCCTGCTGGGTAACGGTTGGGGGCTGGCGCTGGGGGTGTTGCTGTGCGGCGCGCCATTCCTGGCCTGCATGCAGTTGGTGATGGCGCGCCTGCGGGAGATTGCGCCCCACGGCTATCAGCGCAACACCGGGCTGTTGACCGCCAGCTTTGCCATCGGCCAATTGAGTGGACCGTTGCTGGCGTCGGTGAGCAGCCACCTGAGCGGTGGCCTGCAACCCGCGCTGGTGATCGCCGGTGCAGGCCTGTTAGCGGCGGGAGGGGTGTTGGTCAGCCCGCGACCAACGGTGCCGGCGCGCGAACCTGCTCTCGCCGCGCCAACACCAGAAAAAACAGCCCACCCAGGAAGCAACCGGTAAACCAGGCAAAGTTAGCCATGCCCTGCAACGCCGGCGTGAAGGTGATCGCGACACCCACCAGTGTCGCAGGCACCAACGCCTTGACCGCCGTCCAGTTCACACCGCCATCGAAGTAGTAGCGCCCGCTCGGGCTGTCATCGAACAGCGCGTCCACGTCGATCTTCTGCTTTTTGATCAGGTAGAAGTCCACCAGCAAAATCCCGAACAACGGGCCGATAAAGGCCGCGAGAATATCCAGGGTGTAGTGGATCATCAGCGGGTTATTGAACAGGTTCCACGGGGTGATGAAGATCGAAGCCACGGCGGCGATCATGCCGCCGGCGCGCCAGCTGATTTTGCTCGGTGCGACGTTGGCGAAGTCGAACGCCGGGGAAACGAAGTTGGCGACAATGTTGATGCCAATGGTGGCCGTGACAAAGGCAAAAGCGCCGAGCAGCACCGCCATGCTGTTATCAATACGCGAGACGGTCGCGATCGGGTCATGGAGCATTTCACCAAACACCGGCAAAGTGCCCGAGACGATGACCACGGTCACCAGGGAAAACGCCAGGAAGTTCACCGGCAGGCCCCAGAAGTTGCCGCGCCGCACATCCTGCATACTGCGGCAGTAACGGCTGAAATCACCGAAATTCAGGGTCGGCCCGGAAAAGTACGACACCACCAGCGCCGTCGCCACGATCACCTGACCGACCGCCTGCCAACCCGACAGGGATTTTTCCGACAGGGTAAAACTGATATTCGCCCACCCTGCCTTCCACACGATCCAGCCGGCCAGGGCAAACATCACCGCGTAGACCACCGGCCCCGCCCAATCGATAAAGCGGCGAATGGACTCCATGCCGGCCCAGAACACGGCCGCCTGCAACACCCATAAACTGAGGAAACCAAACCAACCCAGGTAAGACAGGCCAGCAAAATGCGGCTCTGCATACACCGCCATCTGTGGGAAAAAGCGCAGTACCACAATGATCAAGGCACTCGACGCCAGGTAGGTCTGAATTCCGTACCAAGCCACCGCAATCAGGCCGCGAATCACCGCGGGAATATTCGCGCCGAACACACCAAACGCCAACCGGCAGATCACTGGATAGGGCACGGCGGCCTGCTGGCTGGGCTTGGCCACCAGGTTGGCAATCAATTGCACGATGCAAATGCCTGCCAGCAAGGCAATCAACACCTGCCAACTGGCCAGCCCCAGGGCGAACAGACTGGCGGCGAACACATAGCCACCCACGCTGTGCACGTCACTCATCCAGAAGGCAAAGATGTTGTACCAGGTCCACTTTTGCGGCAGTGGGCCCAGGTCCTGGTTGTAAAGGCGTGGGCTATAGCCTTTGGGCAATTGTTCGATCATCGCTGGGCTCCTCGTAATACCGGCCTGCGCTTCCGTCACGGGGTGCATACGGGAGGCGGCCTGGTTTGTATACGAGATAGTCAGCAGAATACGTGCCAATAGAGCACAATCCCTCTGCAACGGCGCTCCAAAGGGGTATACGGAGGTTTAGTAACGAGGATTGCGCTCAGCAACGGTGCAGATCAATCCTGTACACAATCATCGGTGCACCCGATGTGCACACAAGTACCCGACCGTGCAGCACGCCGCTGTGAGGAAGGTGCCCCAGGCCATGTCCATCATCGCCAATCCGCCAGACCAGCCTTGCAGCGTGGCCCAGTTGCTCAGGTCGTAGGTGCCGTAGGCCACCAGGCCCAGCAACGCACCCAGTCGGGCCGCGCGTTGCCAGCTGGCGCTGGGCAAGACCACGAACACCACGCAACCGAGGACATACAAGAGATAAAACAGCACGGCAGGCAACAGGCGAGGCTGATCAAGCATCAGCGGGCCCAGCAGGGATTTGTAGGTCGGGCCCATGAGGACACCGAGCCAGAGGCCGTCGAGGATCAGGAAGGCAAGCAAGGTGCCGAGGTAGGCGAAGACAGACTTCTTGGGCATTGATGCAGCCTCTGCAGGAGCGAGCTTGCTCGCGAAAACATTCCAGGCGCATCACGGTGTCGGATGTACCTTTTTCGCGAGCAAGCTCGCTCCTACAGAGAGCAAAGCGCACTCAGCTTAGTTCAATGCGATCCGCGTGAATCACGATCTGGCCCTGCTTGTAGAGCGCACCAATGGCCTTCTTGAAGTTGCCTTTGCTCACGCCAAACAAGTTGCTGATCACCGCCGGGTCACTCTTGTCGCTGACCGGCAAACTGCCGTTGTTTTCACGCAACTTGGCGAGGATCTTCGAGTTGAGGCTGGAAGCCGCTTCCTGGCCAACCGGTTGCAGGCTCAGGCTGATGTTGCCATCGGCGCGGATCTCTTTGATAAAGCCTTTCTCTTCCTTGCCCGGGCGCAGGAACTTGAACACTTCGTTCTTGTGGATCAGGCCCCAGTGCTTGTTGTTGATGATCGCCTTGAAGCCCATGTCGGTGGCTTCGGCGACCAGCAGGTCGACTTCCTGGCCCACGACGTAGTTGGCCGGCGTCTTGTCCAGGTAGCGGTCAAGGCGCGCGGTGGCGGTAATACGCTTGGTGTGTTTGTCGAGATAGACATGCACCACGCAGTATTCACCGGCGGTCATCTGACGTTTTTCTTCCGAGTACGGGAGCAACAGATCCTTTGGCAAACCCCAGTCGAGGAACACGCCAATGCTGTTGACTTCCACGACTTTCAAACTGGCAAATTCGCCAACTTGAACTTTCGGTTTTTCGGTAGTGGCGATAAGTTTGTCATCGCTGTCCAGATAAATGAAAACGTTAAGCCAATCTTCATCTTCACTGGGAATATCCTTGGGGATATACCGATTAGGCAAGAGGATTTCGCCATCTTGCGCACCATCGAGGTACAAACCAAAGTTAGTGTGTTTAACCACTTGCAAGCTGTTGTAGCGCCCGACTAAAGCCATTTCCAATACCCTCATTGCGTGGGCGGCATTCTACCCGAGTTGCGCCTGCCACGCGCGCGCGCCTGAAAAATCGCGGGTTTACCTGGCGTTCCAGTGGCACCGCCCCGCTCGTCCGATCATTCGGCTGAATTTTGCCACGCCACCCGTGCCGGCTCAGCCCGTGGTTTCGAGTTAAAACAGGAAGTTAGGGGCTAATTTCAAAGATAAACTTTGGCTGTTTTCAGCTGCTGCTTTTATTCCCGGGGGATATTTACCAAGCAATTGTCAAGTATTTCCTGTACGATGCCTGGCCAAGTTAATTTTCTACAGGTTAGTGGCCGCCATGCGTGTAAAAGCATCCAACAGCAAAGCAAAGCCAGCTCCCGCCGTTGAAACCAGCGAATCGATCAACAGCCAGATTGCTGCTTTCCTCAAGTCCGGTGGCGAAATCCAGCAAATTGCCAAGGGCGTGAGCGGCCAGACTTTCGGCCCGTCCAAGCAGATCAGCCTGGGTAAAAAGTAATACCGCGCAGCACATCTGGTCCCTAAGCGTCTTACCTTCAAGGCGCTAGGACTAGAGCCCGAAATACCCTCTCGCATCACCTTCAGAACGTGCAAATCGACGAACGGGCCTCACCTCCTGGCATTCGCCGGTATGCTTGCACACGTCTAGCACGGGCATCTGCCCTATTTCTCCGTTACTGCTCCTCGCTTTTCATGGAGTGAAGCATGCTTAAACGCTGCATTTTCGTGGCCAGTATCCTGGCGGCCAGCCCTCTCGCCGAAGCGCAGATTTTCCAGCGTGAACTGGGCGACTTCGACCTGAAATTGGGCACCACCCCCAGCCGCAGCATGGCCCAAGGCCTGGTCAAGCCGACCTCGCCGGGCAGTGACTCATTTCATGGCGGGCTGGACCTGAGTCATGACAGCGGCCTGTACTTTGGCCAGTTTTCTCCGAACATGGGCCTGTCGCCGGCCAGCACTCTCGAAGTCGATTCGTATATGGGATTCAAGCACCCTTTCGACCGGACCCTGGGCTACGAAGTCGGTCTGATCCACTACAGCTACCCCAAGCTCAGCCCCCTCGACAGCCAGGAGCTCTACGGCGGCCTCAACCTGCTGGGCAATCGCTTCGGCGCTTCCTTCAGCAACGACCCGGACCGCCAGGACAGCACCCTGTTCGCCGACCTCAGCGGCACCCAGCCCTTCGGCATCGGCGTCAGTATGAAATACACCACCCATCAACTGGGCACCCCGACCTCAGTGGAGGGGGGGTCCATCAGCAGCTTCAGCGACTGGTCGATACAGTTCTCCCGCGCCTGGAAGGGCATCGACCTGGACCTGATCTACAGCGATTCCAGCCTCAGCGGCGGCGATTGCTCGGCCTATTCCGGACACAATTCGCAATGCGATGGCCTGTTGACCTTGAAGGCGATGCGGTCGTTTTATTGATGGGCTGAACTGTCGCGTGCGCCGCGGGTTCACATGCATTAACTCCCTCTGCGCAAGGACACGCCCATGCTGCATCGGCTCAAACTGCTGGTGGTATTCCTGACCCTGAGCCTGGTGCTCGCGGGCTGCAACCGCGTGGGCCTGGCCTATCGCAACCTGGACGTGATCATCCCCTGGACCCTCAACGACTACCTGGACATGAATGCCGGGCAGAAGAGCTGGTTCAACGACACACTCAAGGAACACCTGGCCTGGCACTGCACCACACAATTGCCGGGTTACCTCGACTGGCTCGACCGCCTGCAAGCAATGGTCGAGAGCAACCAGGTCACCGATGCAGCGCTGCAAACCCGCACGGTTGAGGCCAAGCAGGCAATTGCCGAAGTGGCGCGGGAAATCACACCGTCGGCGATCGAATTGTTACAAGGGCTGGATGATCAACAGGTCAACGACATGAACGATGCCCTGGCCAAGGACCTGCGCAAACGCCAGGACGACTATCTTAAGCCGCCGCTGGCCAAGCAGATCCAGGACCGCGCCGAGCGCATGAACAAGCGCCTGAATGCGTGGATGGGGCCGCTGAGCGATAGCCAGAAAAACCGGGTGATGGCCTGGTCCATCAGCCTGGGCGAGCAGAACGAGCAGTGGATCGGCAACCGTGCCCACTGGCAGGCACAATTCATCGACGCCGTGCAGCAGCGCCACGACACCGACTTCCCGCAGAAGATGCAGCAATTGCTGGTAGACCGCGAAAGCCTGTGGACACCGGAGTACCGCGCCGCTTATGCACAGACCGAAGCCGCTGCGCGCAGTCTGATCGTCGACTTGGTGGCCGAAAGTACCGTACAGCAGCGCCTGAAATTAACGCAGAAAATCGACGGCGTACGCAGCGACTTCAAAGCACTTAAATGCCTCAAGGCCGCTGCGAATTAATGTGGGAGGTGCCCGCTCAGGCAATCTGCGCCTTCGAAGCCACTTCGGAAAAAGTCGCGGGGACCAACGCATCCGCCTGCTCATCCAGCACCTGACGCGGGTGATCATTGCCCGGGATGGAGCTGTCGATCAGCGCCAATAGCTGCGCACCCAGTGCGGTCAGAATGAAATTCTCACCATTGCCGCCTTCTTCCTCAGGGCGCGACTCGATAAACCCACGCTTGAACAACAGCGCCTCGTAATCGGCAGCCGTCTTTTTCAACGCATCCAGATTGCCCGTGGATTCGCCCGCCGTGGCCTTCTCGGCCGCTTCCTGCTCGGCGTATTTGCGCGGGGCAAAACTGCCTTCGCCGTTCTGCACTTCGTGCAGCAGACGTTCGATCAGATCCCAATTGTAAGTCGTCATCCTGATTCCTCCTGCAGGCCTAAGGAAAGTAGCCTGCCTGTAGGAGTGACCCTGCGCGCCTGTGGCCGTTCAGACCAACCGACGGACGTCATTTCTCTGAACTTTCCAGACGTTCACCACCTCAACTGAGCATCACCGCCAAGGAGGTCCGATCATGAAAACCCTGAAAAACCTGGCCATCGCCGCCACGCTGCTCACCGCCCTGCCCGCCTGGGCCTGCACCCCGGAAGAGGCCACCGCCAAGCGCGAGCAGTTGGCCCAGGAAGTGGCCAAACTCACTGAGCAGAACCCGACCAAGGCCAAGGAGATGAACGACGAGCTGCAGAAGATGGACCTGGATACTGAAAGCGCAGAGTTCCCCGACAAGTGCCAGTTGATCGACGCCCGGCTCAAGGAATTGAAAGAAGCTGCCGCCAAAGCGAAAAACTGAGGTTATAAAAAAACCGGACAACGTCCGGTTTTTTCACATCCCTCAAGCCTTACTCGGCAGCGGGTGCTTCTGGCTTGCGACGCTTGAGCGGCGCCATACCATCCTTGCTGACGAGCGAGAGGTTGTCGGTCTTCGGCCGGTTGGCGATCTTGCGCTTGGTCGGCGACTTGGCACCGGCCTTTTTCTTGTCGCCCTTGGCGTCGGTCTTTTTCTTCTTCACGCCAACCGCCTTGCCCGACGCCTTGACCTTTTTCGGCCCGGTGTAGGTGCCTTTGACCTCCTTGATGGTGCGGCGCTCGAACGACTGCTTGAGGTAGCGCTCGATGCTCGACATCAGGTTCCAGTCGCCGTGGCAGATCAGCGAAATCGCCAGGCCATCGTTGCCGGCACGCCCGGTACGGCCGATACGGTGCACGTACTCGTCGCCGCTGCGTGGCATGTCGAAGTTGATGACCATGTCCAGGCCGTCCACGTCCAGGCCGCGCGCGGCAACGTCGGTGGCGACCAGGATCTTCACGCCGCCAGCCTTGAGGCGGTCGATGGCCAGTTTACGGTCCTTCTGGTCTTTCTCGCCGTGCAGCACGAACGCCTTGTAGTCCTGGGCCACCAGACGACCGTATATGCGGTCTGCGGCAGCGCGGGTGTTGGTGAACACGATGGCCTTCTGATAGGTCTCGTTGGCCAGCAGCCAGTTGAGGATCTGTTCCTTGTGCACGTTGTGGTCAGCGGTGACGATCTGCTGGCGCGTGGTGGCGTTCAGGTCGCTGACGTTGTTGACCTGCAGGTGCTCAGGATTGTTCAGGACCTTGGCGACCATGTCACGCAGGGTCGAACCGCCGGTGGTAGCGGAGAACAGCATGGTCTGCTGGCGATTCACGCATTCAGCCACCAGGCGCTGCACGTCGTCGGCAAAGCCCATGTCGAGCATGCGGTCGGCTTCGTCGAGTACCAGCACTTCGACTTCCTTGAGGTCAAGGTTGCCAGCGTTGAGTTGCTCGATCATGCGGCCCGGCGTACCGATCAGGATGTCCGGCACCTTGCGCAGCATGGCGGCCTGGACCTTGAAGTCTTCGCCACCGGTGATCAGGCCGGACTTGATGAAGGTGAACTGCGAAAAGCGCTCGACTTCCTTCAAGGTCTGCTGGGCCAGCTCGCGGGTTGGCAGCAGGATCAGGGTCTTGATGCTGACGCGGACTTTGGCCGGGCCGATCAGGCGATTGAGAATCGGCAGGACGAAAGCGGCGGTCTTGCCACTCCCGGTTTGAGCCGTCACCCGCAGGTCACGCCCTTCGAGCGCGAGCGGGATGGCCGCTGCTTGCACAGGCGTAGGCTCGACAAATTTCAGCTCGGCCACGGCTTTGAGCAGGCGTTCGTGCAGGGCGAATTGGGAAAACACGGGTGCTACCTCGAAGAAATACAAAAAATCAGCTGCATAGGGTACCGGTTTCGGGCGTCCAAACCGAGTGTCTTTACGCGAACGGCGCTAATCAGTTGCTTTTTTGTCAGAGTATTTGTCCACGGCATCAACTTTGTTGCACTTAAATGCTCTAATCGCGCCGTCTTGTCTTACAGAAGAATCGGTTTCATCCATGGATATCAAACAGCTCTGGCTCAACGTCCAAGACCTTTGGGGCACCCTCGACGAACACCCGCTGCTGCATGCCAGCCTCGGTTTCCTGGTGTTGCTGGTGGTGGCCCTGCTGCTCGGGCGCGTGGCCCGTTACCTGATCCTCCACGCCGTCAAATTGCTCGGCCGGCAACCGGCGCTGCACTGGCTCAACGACCTGCGGCACAACAAAGTCTTCCATCGCCTGGCGCAGATGACGCCCTCGCTGGTGATCCAGTTCGGCCTGTACCTGGTGCCCGCCCTGAGCAAGACCGCGATCCTGTTTATCGGCAACGTGGCCCTGGCATTGACCATCTTGTTCCTGGTGCTGGCCCTGAGCGCGCTGCTCAACGCCCTGCTGGACATCTACGCCCGCACCGAACACGCGCGTACCCGCTCGATCAAAGGTTATGTGCAGTTGGCGAAAATGGTGCTGTTCGTGTTTGGCGCGATCATCATCGTCGCCACATTGATTGACCGTTCACCACTGTTGCTGCTGTCAGGCCTGGGCGCCATGTCGGCAGTGATCCTGTTGGTCTACAAGGACACCCTGCTGTCGTTCGTCGCCAGCGTGCAGCTCACCAGCAACGACATGCTGCGCGTCGGCGACTGGATCGAAATGCCCCAGGTCGGCGCTGACGGCGACGTGGTGGATATCACCCTGCACACGGTCAAGGTGCAGAACTTCGACAAGACCATCGTCTCCATCCCGACCTGGCGCCTGATGTCCGAGTCGTTCAAGAACTGGCGCGGCATGCAGGCCTCCGGTGGGCGACGCATCAAGCGCAGCCTGTTTATCGATGCCAGCGGCGTGCGCTTCCTGCGTGACGATGAAGAAGTGCGCATGACTCAAGTGCACCTGCTCACCGACTACATCGGGCGCAAGCAGGCCGAACTCAAGGCCTGGAACGAAGCCCAGGGTCACAGCGCGCAACTGTCGGCCAACCGCCGGCGCATGACCAACCTCGGCACCTTCCGCGCGTATGCCCTGGCCTACCTCAAAAGCCATCCGGACATCCAGCCGAACATGACCTGCATGGTGCGCCAGATGCAAACCACCGCCGAGGGCGTGCCGCTCGAGATCTACTGCTTCACACGCACCACCGTATGGGCCGATTACGAGCGGATCCAGGGGGATATCTTCGACTACCTGCTGGCCGTATTGCCGGAGTTCGGACTGAACCTGTACCAGCAACCCAGCGGCACCGATCTGCGCACCGGGATACTGGCGCTGGCACACAATACCCGAACCGCGGAAACCCCGGAGTACTGACAACAATACCGGCGAGGGGCTGGCAAGCGCCTCGCCGGAAGGTGCTAGAAGCGTTGGAACGGTATTGATCCAATACACCACTGATAAGGCGGCAAGTTCACGTGCAACTTGAGCCACCGCTGACGCCCCCCCCACAATAAAAGCTGGCAACTATGTGTAGCCGCTGCTGCCGATTATTCAACCGACTTACCCCATAAAGAAAATTCTTCCTATACCTTTAGTGAATTTCACTACTTGCGCGCACTATTTCTAATCTGTTTTAAAAAAAACCAACGCCTTAGCATCTGGCCATCAAACAACGCCAGCAGAAGGCCAACCTCATGTTATGGACAACTCAGCTTTCCGATAATGCAGCAGACTTTGTATTAAGCTCGAATGCCGAAGCATTGACCCAATATTGTGGTGCTGGCGCCTTTGCTCAACCCTGCGACTTTTATACCCAAAGCCCCTACCAGCGACCTTCGCGGCCGCAGGACGTAACCGATTCAATCATCACCACCTGCTTGACCAGCGACCAGCTTTCAAACAGTCAGCATCTATTGGCGCAACGGTTGTTATTGAATATCTACGAGCAAGACCTGGTCTTCTTGCCCAAGCCGCCATTGGAACTGGACTTCAAGGCGTTCAAGCGCTTCTATGATCCGCAGCATGCGGCCAGTGGCAAAAAGATCCGCCCGTTGCTGGAACACTACCTGTACAACTGGCTCAAGGAAGAAGTGCATATCAACGGGCCTTGGTGCCTGGACTCTTTTATCGCCCACACCGATAAAGTATTGGATGACGTCGCCCAGTCCGAATCCAAACTCCATGAAGTGCTGACCACCAGCCGCCACCCCGAACGTGCCGCCAGGTTTTTCATGACGCAATGCGCAGGAGACTTCCTCAGTGAAGCGTCGGCCATGGCCCGCAACGTGCTGGGTAACAGCGGCGTCTACACCAGCGAATTATTCAAGATCCTGATCGACGAGTACGGCTACGGCGTCGACAAAAAGAAACACAGCACTATTTTTGAAGACATGCTCCAGGACATGGGCATGTCCCATCACGTGCACCATTACTGGCAGTTCTATACCCCGGCGTCGCTGTCGCTGACCAACTACTTCCACTACGTATCGGCCAACCATGGCGAGCTGTTCCGCTATATCGGCGCCATGTACTACACCGAAGCCACATTGGCCCTGACGACCAAGCACCAGTCACGCGCGATCAAGACCATCTTCAACGGCAGCGTCTCCACGGACTATTTCGATGAGCATGCCCACATCGATGTGCACCACGGAAGAATGGCCCTCCAGCGCCTGATCATTCCCATGATCAAGCAGTTCGGCACCAAGATCATCCCCGACCTTATTCGCGGCTTTGAAGAGTTCAGGCTGCTTCAGGACATCGCCGACGAAGAGTTGTATGCCCATATCAAATGGCATGACGCGTTCGATGAGCATCGGGCACAGGCAGCGGCGCTCCAGGGCCACAAACCCGTGGACCTGAGGATTACCGAGCCTGAACACGAGTTGTCGGTGCTGCATACCCACCCGAATGACGAACTGTTCTGGGTCGAATCAGGCGAGCTGGAGTTTGTCGCCAGCCCCGAACTGACGGTGCGCCTCAAGGCCGGCGAAGGCGTGGTGATTCCCAAGGGAATGCTGCATGGCACCCGCATCACCAGCCCGTCCTGCACGTACACCGTCACCGCCATCTGAGTGGGCAACCCAATGAAAGCCATCAGCCTGAATCTCAACCACGCCAACTATGTGGCCGTGGAGGAAAGAACCTACTTTCTCAAGCGTCATGCGTATTCGACGCAATTGCTGCCCACCGCGTGCCCCCATCGTGGCGGCCCGCTGCATATGGGCGAAGTGACAGGCGACGGCCAAAGTGTGATCTGTCCCTGGCACGACAACGCCTACAAGGTCTGCAACCTGGAAAAGAAGGCGCTGCCCACTGTGCGCGTCAGAAACCAGATAAGCACCGTCGTCGGCGACACCGAGCGCTGTGTGCCGCTGCTTAAAATCTCCCGTTACGACTGATGAAGCCCATGAATACTAAATCGACACTGACCGCGTTCTATTCAATCGTGACCCTCTTCACCGGCCTCGACATGGCGATTGTCATCGCGATGGTCTGGTTCGGCCTGGAGACCACCGGCTCAACATTCCTGGTCGGCGCCACCTTGTGCGTGGCGACTGTAGTGCCGTATTTATGCGAGCAGTACATCGGCAAGTTCTTTACCATTGAACTCAGCCTGAAACGGCTGCTGTACATTCGCCTGGCGGCCTTCGCCGCGGTACTGGGGCTGTCGTTTACCGAGGCTGCCCTGCTACCGATCGGCTTCCTGGCCATCGCGTTCGTGGTGGGCGTCACCGACTACTTCACCATCAGCACCCTGGAATCGAAAAATACCAAGCTGGTGCTGGCCGGCCTCACCGACAGCGATACCTGCGCGCGGTTGATGCAAACCTCCATACAGATCGGTGCCTTCGGCGGTGCGCTCCTGGGCGGGTTGATCGTGGATGTGTTTTCGGTCAACCAGACGCTGCAGATCATCAGCCTGGCGGCGATTCTCTCGCTCGCGGCCATCCTCCTGGTGGCGGACCACCCCAACGAGCACGCCGCCGAACAGGCCACAGGGCCCTCCACTGCGCGTCCGCTGGACCTGCCGCGCAACCTCTACATCCTGATCATCGTGTTGAGCATGATCGGTTTCCATATCGGCGCGTTCAACAGCCTGGTGCCCATCGTTTTTCAAAAGCTCAATGAGTGGAATGCCACCCTGTTTGGCGTCGCCAGTGGCCTGGCAGGCCTGGGCGCCTTCAGCGCCGCCGTGTTGCCGCGCATCAAGCTCAACAGCTACGGGGCCATCGCGCTGGTGATACTGGCGGACGTGGCAATCGTCTACTTCCAGAACCTCTACGTGATGATGGCCGCGGCCTTCCTGCTGGGTTTTTGCATCAACAGCCTGCGGATCCAGTTGCGTAAAACCCTGATCGAGTCGGCGCCCAACGCCCGGGTAGCTGACGTGATCGCGGCCAAAAGTTCGCTCTACTACCTGCTGGTCAGTGGCTCGGCACCTATGATCCTGACGTTCTTCACCACCTCCGGATTTCTCGGACTCGAAGGCGCCCGCCTGTTGATGGTCGTCTCCGCCGGCCTGTTGGCCACCGCCGTACTGGCGTGGAACCTGACCCCGGCCGCCGCGCCCACCGCCACCACGGAATAAGGAATGCACGACGTGAAAACCGTACTGATCGTTGACCCGTTCTCCACGGGCAAACTCTACGCGCCCTTGCTCAATGCGCAGGGCATACGGTGCATCGCCGTGATCTCCACACGCGCCTTGCCTGAACACTTCACCAACGACCTGATCACAGAAAACTTCCATGAGGTGTATGCCTGGGAAGAGAGCCTGTTGATCACCCTGGAAACCTTGTCACCGAGCGCCGTGATCGCCGGTTGCGAAACCGCGATCTACCTCACGGACTACCTGACGGAGCTGCTCGATATCCCAGGCAACAGCCGTATCACCAGCGACCTGCGGCGCAACAAGTTCTCCATGCAGCAGGCGCTGAAAAAATACCAGTTGGCTCACATCGATTCGCACCTGCTGAGCTCACCGAGCCGCATCGGTGAAGTGCTGGCCAAGCTCGACGAGGCGGCCACCTATGTGGTCAAGCCGCTGAACTCGGCCGCCACCGAAGGGGTGGTGTTTGCCCGGGGCAAGCGCGAAGTGGAGACCGCCTTGAAAAACGCGGCCTGGCAGCAGAAAAACGACCTGGGCGAAGTCAACCTCGGTTTTATCGTGCAGTCGTTCATCGCGGGACCGGAGTACGTGGTGGATATGGTCGCCTTTGACGGCACCTACATCGTTGCCAGCGTCTGCAAGTACACCAAGATCCAGAAGAACGGCAGCATGTTTGTCTACGAAAGCCTCGACACCCTCGACCCTCGGGCTGCAGAACTGCAACCGCTGACCGATTACGCCCGCCAGGCGGCAGCGGCCCTGGGCGTGCGGGTGGGGCCGATTCACATGGAAATCATCTGGTCTGAGGCCGGGCCGGTGATGATCGAGGCCGGCGGTCGCTTGCACGGGGGCATCGCGCCCCTGCTGTTCCAGCAGGTGTATCACCCCGACTTGCTGTCACTGTCGATCGACAGCTACCTCGGCCACCCACGCCCCCAGGCCGATGCGGTCAGCCAGATCAGCCATGGCCGGATCGGTTTCTTCTGCTCCGATGAACGCCATACCTTCGATCTTCCCTCACCCCAGGCCATACAAAGCGCCCAGGCAGACGAGGCCTATTGCGGGCACCGTTATTTCATCAGCGCCGGCGATACCACGCCGGTCACGATCGACTTCGCCACCTGTCCGGGGCTGTTCTGGCTGCAAAGTCCTTCGGCGCAGCAACTGGACGTCAGTACCGTCAACCTGCGAAAAACACTGTGGGGCTAAGGTTATGAAAAGTCGTTTGATCATCAGAAAGTCAGCCTGTGAGCTGGGCATCAATAATGCGTGCGCCGCCGTTATCGAAGACATCACCGTCTCGGATGACCAGAGCTTCGTCGGGGTACTGCAAAGTAACCTGAACCACGTGGCCTCGCGCCTTAACGAGCTGGGCTCGAACGTCGTGTACGAAGGGTTTGCCAGGCAGCTCAAAAAACTCGGCTATGAAAATACCGTCAGTGCCAACGAAAAGCTGCTGCGACGCTTCATCGCCAAAGGCGTGTATCCCATCAACAACATCGTCGACGCCTATAACGCGGTCGCGATCCGGCATGGGGTCAGCATTGGCGTGCACACCTATCATCAGAAGGACGACATCTACGTGATGCGCTCGGATAAGCCGAGGGTGCTACGCCCACTGTTCGCCAAGAAGGCCATCACGATTCCCGTTGGCGATATCGTCTATACCTGCGGTGATGTGCCGTTGGCGAGCATCGGCAAGGTGGATGCCGATGCCCATGACTTCCGGCTGACGAAAGACTCGTCGAGGTTGTTGGTGGTGATCCTGGGGCATGACGACACATCGTTCCAATTCAACCAGGCGGTCATCGAAGAACTCGTGGACACCCTGCGTCAGAAAATGCCGAACCTGAGCCATCATTTTCTTGAAACCGTTCGCGATCACGCCTGAAGCATAGGTCCAGCAGATAGGGCTATTGTGGCCGGCGCCTAACGCCAGGCCTTCAGCACGGGATTGACCACGACTTCTTTCACATGCTCGATCTTCAGCAGGCTGTCCTTGAAGACCATCAGTTCTTCAAAGCTCCTGTACCGAACGTCGAGCATCATGTCCACGTCGCCAAACAGTGAATAGGCATGCACCACCTGGCTGAACTGCTGGATCTTCGGAAACACCAGATGGCAATTGCTGCCATTGAGCGTCAGCATCAAGAACGCCGCTTGCAGGGTCTCATCGCCCTCCGCGACGTTGATGGTGAAGCCCAGGATGATGCCTTTTTCAATCAGCTTTTGAACGCGCGACTCCACGGCGGTTCGAGACTTGTGAACTTGCCGCGCCAATTGCGCAAGGCTGACTCGGGAGTCATCCTTCAAGGCTGCAATGATCAGTTCATCAATCTTGTCCACTCTGCCGCCCCCACACTGTTCTTTTCGATAGCAGACTTTCATTGCCGCTCACGCATGCCCATGGCCCATTACGTCGCAGACTGTACGCCAGGCGCGGGCTTTACGCCCAATCGACTTATCCACACCGCCCCCAGAATCACCAAACCACCCAAGGCCAGGCGGCCCAGCGGCTCATGCTGGTTCCAGATCAGCAGGTTCAGCAACAATCCTACCGGCACATGCAGGTTGTTCATCACCGCCAGGGTTCCGCCATGCACCAGGCAGGCGCCCTTGTTCCACCAGTAAATGCCCAGGGCAGTGCTGACCAGCCCGAGGAACAGCAGGACACCCCATTGCAGTGGCGCTTGCGGCAAGAAGTCAGCCTTGCCGAACAACAGGAATGCCGGCAGCACCACCAGTAACGCGCCGAGGTAGAAGTAACCGAAGCGCCGGTAGTGCGGCAGGTTGCTCGGGTAGCGTGCCACCAGGTGCTTGTACATCACTTGCCCCGCGGCGTAGGTGAAGTTAGCCAGTTGCAGCAGCAAGAAACCCATCAGGAAGTGCGAGGTGATCTGGTCGAAGCGAATCACCGCCGCCCCCGCTACTGCCACCAGAGCAGCAACCAGTGCCCACGGGTTGAAGCGCCGGTTGAGTGCGTCTTCGATCAGGGTCACGTGCAACGGCGTGAGGATCGTGAACAGCAGCACCTCCGGCACCGTGAGTACACGAAAGCTCAGGTACAGGCACACATAGGTCACGCCAAACTGCAGCGCGCCGATCACCAGCAGGCCGCGCATAAAGGCAGGTTCGACCGAGCGCCAGCGGGTCAGCGGGATAAATACCAGCCCGGCCAGCACTACACGCACCAGCACCGCGAAGTAGCTGTCGACGTGACCGGCGAGGTATTCGCCGATCAAGCTGAAGGAAAATGCCTGAATCAGGGTGACAACCAGTAGATAGCCCATGTACGCCTCGCATCGAATGGGCGGGACATTAAAGGTTTTCGGCGATTGAAGAAACTCGAGGCAAAAAAAACCCGACCTCGCTAAAGCGGCAGTCGGGCAGGAGCACTCAGGAGCAACAAGTGCAAAGGGAGGTTCGTTACGCGTACTTGAAGGGTTTGCGTGGCACTAGATAAACACCGTGCGATTATCTGACGATTAAAGGATCAAGCGACCTGGG
The DNA here is from genome assembly GCF_012030485.1 of Pseudomonas sp. B14(2022). Lineage (NCBI taxonomy): Bacteria > Pseudomonadati > Pseudomonadota > Gammaproteobacteria > Pseudomonadales > Pseudomonadaceae > Pseudomonas > Pseudomonas sp. B14(2022). Next base: position 11,470 of record NZ_JAAUVM010000035.1, on the reverse strand, counting down.
CCAACAGCGCCTTGGCGTGGTTGATGCCCTTTTCCTGAAAGTCGCCACTCAGGTTCACCCCTTCGGCGTGAATGAACGTGACGTCGTGGATGCCGATAAAAGCCATGACCTGGCGCAGGTAGGGTTCCTGGTGATCGGAAGTGGCGCCGGTGTGAATACCGCCGCGAGCGGTCAACACAATGGCACGCTTGCCGTTCAACAAACCTTGCGGTCCGGTGGGGGTGTACTTGAAGGTCACACCCGCCCGTAACACGTGATCCAGCCAGGCCTTGAGGGTGCTGGGGATGGCGAAGTTGTACATCGGCGCAGCCATCACCAGCACGTCGGCGACCAGCAGTTCGTCGGTCAATTCGTTGGAGCGGTCGAGGGAGGCCTGTTCGTTACCTTTGCGCTGATCCGCCGGTTTCATCCAGCCGCCGAGCAGGTTGGCGTCCAGGTGCGGAATCGGGTTGAGCGCCACGTCACGCACAGTGATCCGATCCGTCGGGTGGGCGGCCTGCCATTGGCTGATGAACTGCTGGGTCAGTTGACGGGAGATCGAATCCTGCTGGCGGGCACTGCTTTCGATGATCAGGACATTGGACATGGCTTCGTAGGCTCCATCTGTAATTGCTGTAAGTCGATGGAGTGGAGATTAGACAGAGCCAATTCGATAAAAAAGCGCAAAAAACTGCTATAACCCATCTATAAATTTGTTTATAAGCGGAGTATTCCTGTGGACATGCTCCGCTGCCGCTTTATTTTGGCGTGCAGGCCAACGCGATACGCATCTTGATAATGGCGCGGTTGAACTTGACCGTGGTGTTGGTGCTTTTTCCCGCCGGCACCGAAACCGTGCGGCGACGTGGAGATTCCGGACCGTTGGTGAACGTTACCGAACACACGGCGTCCTGGGTGCCGTAGTTATTCAGCTGGATCGAGCTGATATCGCCGTCCACGTCGGAGGCGGTGTAATCGATGCTCACGCCGTCGATCTTTTTCGTCACGTCGATGGGGTAGGCAAACGCGCTCATCGGCAGCAACGTCAGCAACACACAACAGAATTTTCTCATTCGGCAGTCTCCAATAGGGACCGCCAGCTTAGGACAAGAGGAACACATCTTGAAAGCGCCCCGCGTTACCCTCGATCAATGGCGCACGCTGCAAGCCGTCGTCGACCACGGCGGCTTCGCCCAGGCAGCGGAAGCGCTGCACCGTTCGCAGTCCTCGGTGAGCTACACCGTGGCCCGTATGCAAGACCAACTCGGCGTGCCGCTGCTGCGCATCGACGGGCGCAAGGCGGTACTCACCGACGCCGGTGAAGTGCTGCTGCGCCGCTCCCGGCAACTGGTGAAAAACGCCAGCCAGCTGGAAGACCTCGCCCACCACATGGAACAGGGCTGGGAAGCCGAAGTGCGGTTGGTCGTCGATGCGGCCTACCCCAACGCGCGCCTGGTGCGCGCGCTCACCGCGTTCATGCCGCAGAGCCGTGGTTGCCGGGTGCGTTTGCGTGAAGAGGTGCTGTCCGGCGTCGAAGAGCTGTTGATGGAAGGCGTGGCCGACCTGGCGATTTGCGGCTTCAGCATCCCCGGCTACCTGGGCACCGAAATGAGCGACGTGGAGTTCGTCGCCGTGGCCCACCCCGAGCACGCCTTGCACCGCATGAACCGCGAGCTGAGCTTCCAGGACCTGGAAAGCCAGATGCAGGTGGTGATCCGCGACTCCGGCCGCCAGCAACCCCGGGATGTGGGCTGGCTCGGCGCCGAACAACGCTGGACCGTCGGCAGTCTCGCCACCGCCGCCGCCTTTGTCGGCAGCGGCCTGGGCTTTGCCTGGCTGCCACGACACATGATCGAGCGCGAACTCGCCGAAGGTGTGCTCAAGCAGCTACCCTTGGAACAGGGCGGCAGCCGCCACCCTACGTTCTACCTGTATTCAAACAAGGACAAACCCTTGGGGCCGGCAACGCAGATCCTCGTGGAGCTGCTGCGCACCTTTGACACCGCCCCCCTGGACGCGCCTTTCGCCGCCCCCCAGCAAGCCTGAAACGGAGTTCATGCATGGCCTGGTTCGACCATGAAGGCTGCAGCCTGCACTACGAGGAATATGGCCACGGCACGCCGCTGATCCTGATCCACGGCCTGGGCTCCAGCAGCCAGGATTGGGAGCTGCAGGTGCCGGTACTGGCTCTGCACTACCGCCTGATCGTGGTGGATGTGCGCGGCCATGGGCGCTCCGACAAACCAAGGGAGCGCTACAGCATCGAAGGGTTCACCTACGACCTGATTGCGCTGATCGAACACCTGGACCTGCCGCCTGCCCATGTGGTGGGCTTGTCCATGGGCGGCATGATCGCGTTCCAACTGGCGGTTGACGAACCTGGCCGGGTCAAGAGCCTGTGCATCGTCAACAGCGCGCCGCAGGTGAAGGTGCGCACAGCCCAGGAATACGGGTGGTGGGCCAAGCGCTGGACGCTCGCCCGTGTGCTCAGCCTGAACACCATCGGCAAGGCACTCGGTGACCGCCTCTTCCCCAAGCCGGATCAGGCCGACCTGCGCCGCAAGATGGCCGAACGCTGGGCAAAAAACGACAAACGTGCTTATCTCGCCAGCTTCGATGCGATTGTGGGCTGGGGCGTACAGGAACGACTTTCAAGGATTACCTGTCCAACCCTGGTCATCAGCGCCGACCACGACTACACCCCCGTGGCCCAGAAAGAAAACTATGTAAAACTGCTGCCCGATGCGCGACTGGTGGTGATTGAAGATTCCCGCCATGCCACGCCCTTGGACCAACCCGAAGTCTTTAATACCACCCTGCTCGATTTTCTAAAGACAGTCGAAACCACTACCCAGGATCACTGACCCATGCTGAAAAAAATCGCCTTCTTTGCCGGTTCCGTTCTGTTCGCTGCCAACCTGATGGCCGCCGAGCCTGCCAAGGCGCCACACGTATTGATCTCCACCACCAACGGCGACATTGAAATCGAACTGGACCCGGTCAAGGCGCCGATCAGTACCAAGAACTTCCTGGCCTATGTCGACAAAGGCTTCTACACCAACACGATTTTCCACCGCGTGATCCCGGGCTTCATGGTCCAGGGTGGCGGGTTCACCCAGCAGATGTCGCAAAAGCCGACCGAAGCGCCGATCAAGAACGAAGCCAGCAACGGCCTGCATAACGTACGTGGCACCCTGTCCATGGCACGCACCAATGACCCGAACTCGGCCACCAGCCAGTTCTTCATCAACGTGGCTGACAACGCCTTCCTCGACCCAGGTCGCGATGCCGGTTATGCCGTGTTCGCCAAAGTGGTCAAGGGCATGGATGTGGTCGACATCATCGTCAACTCCCAGACCACCACCAAACAAGGCATGCAGAACGTGCCAATCGATCCTGTCCTGATCAAGTCGGCCAAGCGCATCGACTGAGGTCTGCAGGTAGCTCCGCGCGCGGCCCACAAGGCTGCGCGCGCATTTGAAAGGAGAGCCCGCCAGGCGGGCGTCAACCCTAATGCTCTATCGTCGTTTTGAACAACTGATCGATATTTTCCGCGACGCACCCAGCGCCGCCCCTCCCGACAAAGTCCTGCCCTTCTACCTCTACTACCTGCGCCAGGTGTGGCCCTGTTTTGCCGCACTGCTGGTGGTGGGCCTGGTCGGTGCGCTGATCGAAGTCGCGCTGTTCAGCTACCTGAGCCGTATCATCGACCTGGCCCAGGGCACACCGCCCGCTGACTTCTTCCAGATCCACAGCACCGAGCTGATCTGGATGGCCGTGGTCGCCTTGCTGCTGCGCCCGATTTTCAATGGCCTGCATGACCTGCTGGTGCACCAGACCATCAACCCCGGCATGACCAGCCTGATTCGCTGGCAGAACCACAGCTACGTGCTCAAGCAGAGCCTGAATTTCTTCCAGAACGATTTCGCCGGGCGCATTGCCCAGCGCATCATGCAAACCGGCAACTCCTTGCGTGACTCTGCGGTGGCAACGGCGGAGGCGATCTGGCATGTATCGATCTACGCCATCACCTCCCTGGTGCTGTTTGCCGAGGCCGATTGGCGACTGATGATTCCGTTGATCACCTGGATCATCTGTTACTGCCTGGCATTGCGTTACTTCGTGCCGCGGGTCAAGGAGCGTTCGGTCATTTCTTCCGAAGCACGTTCCAAACTCATGGGGCGCATCGTCGACGGCTACACCAACATCACCACCTTGAAGCTGTTCGCCCATACGCAGAATGAGCAGGAATACGCCAAGGAAGCGATCATTGAGCAAACCGAAAAAACCCAGCTGGCGGCCCGTGTACTGACCAGCATGGATGCGGTCATCACCGTCCTCAACGGCCTGCTGATCGTCACCACCACCGGCCTCGCCTTGTGGCTGTGGACGCAGTCGCTGATTTCCATAGGCGCCATCGCCTTGGCGACCGGCCTGGTGATTCGCATCGTCAACATGTCCGGCTGGATCATGTGGGTGGTCAACGGTATTTTCGAAAATATCGGCATCGTGCAGGACGGCCTCAAGACCATCGCCCAACCCCTGGCCGTGGTCGACCGCGACAATGCCCCGCGCCTGACAGTGCCCCATGGCGAAGTACGCTTCGAGCAGGTGGATTTCCACTACGGCAAGAAGAGCGGGATCATTGGCGGCCTGAACCTGAACATCCAGGCCGGTGAAAAGATCGGCCTGATCGGCCCGTCCGGCGCGGGCAAGTCGACCCTGGTCAACCTGCTGCTGCGCCTCTACGACCTGCAAGGCGGACGTATCCTGATCGACGGCCAGAACATCGCCGAGGTGGCCCAGGAAACCCTGCGTGAACAGATCGGCATGATCACCCAGGACACCTCGCTGCTGCACCGCTCGATCCGCGACAACCTGCTGTACGGCAAGCCGGACGCCACCGACGAACAACTCTGGGCGGCCGTGCACAAGGCGCGTGCCGACGAGTTCATCCCGCTGCTGTCGGACTCGGAAGGCCGCACCGGGCTGGACGCCCACGTGGGCGAACGCGGGGTGAAACTCTCCGGTGGGCAGCGTCAACGTATCGCTATCGCCCGTGTACTGCTCAAGGACGCGCCGATCCTGATCATGGACGAAGCCACTTCGGCGCTGGACTCGGAAGTGGAAGCGGCGATCCAGGAAAGCCTGGAAACCCTGATGCAAGGCAAGACGGTGATTGCGATTGCGCACCGGTTGTCGACCATCGCGCGGATGGACCGCCTGGTGGTGCTGGAGAAAGGCCAGATTGCCGAGACGGGCAGCCATGCCGAACTGCTGGCCCATGGCGGGTTGTATGCGCGGTTGTGGCAGCACCAGACCGGGGGGTTTGTCGGCATCGACTGAAGCAAATGTGGGAGGGGGCTTGCTCCCGATATCGGTGGGTCAGTCACCCAATTTTGCGACTGACACTCCGCCATCGGGGGCAAGCCCCCTCCCACATTGGTGGCCTGGATTTGTGTAAAAACCGTGCTGTACTCAGTGCAGTGCCCAGACGGGCGCTGAAGTAAATCTGCAGGGAGCATCACTGATTTACTGATTGGGTAGAGCGATCTATCAAGGACGTGTTGCATGTCTTTGTTCAAGCGTTCAGTCACAGAGGGGTTAGGTACGTTTTGGCTGGTGTTGGGCGGTTGCGGGAGTGCGGTGTTGGCCGCCGCGTTTCCCGCCGTCGGGATCGGATTGTTGGGCGTGGCCCTGGCGTTCGGGCTCACGGTGCTGACCATGGCGGTGGCTATCGGGCACATCAGCGGTTGTCACCTCAACCCGGCGGTATCGGTGGGGCTGGTGGTGGGCGGGAGGTTTCCGGCCAGGGAGTTACCGGCGTACATCGTGGCCCAAGTGATCGGCGGGGTAGTCGCCGCCGCATTGTTGTACTTCATCGCCAGCGGCAGGCCGGGCTTTGAACTGGCCGGTGGGCTGGCCTCCAATGGCTATGGCGAGCATTCGCCGGGCGGCTATTCAATGGCAGCGGGGTTGGTCTGTGAGCTGGTGATGACAGCCATGTTCGTGCTGATCATCCTGGGCGCCACCGACCACCGTGCCCCGAAGGGCCTCGCGCCCATCGCCATTGGCCTGGCCCTCACCTTGATCCACCTGATCTCCATCCCCGTGACCAACACCTCGGTCAACCCGGCCCGCAGTACCGGCCCGGCATTGATCGTGGGCGGGTGGGCGATCCAGCAGTTGTGGATGTTCTGGCTCGCGCCGATCCTCGGTGCGGTGGTGGGCGGTGTTGTCTATCGATGGCTGGGCAAGGAGGAGCCGGCCTGAAACGCAACCCCCTACGGATTTGTGCGGTGTTGGATAAGACGGTATCTACGGAGGGCGGCTTATACGTGTCGATAAGGCAGTGCCGCCCTCGCCTCTTCGGCATACGCCGCAATCCCCACCCGCTCGCGCTCGAGGAAATCCTCCACGGCATTCTTCAACCCGGGATGACGCAGGTAGTGCCAGGACCGGGTGATCACCGGTTCAAACCCGCGAATCAATTTGTGCTCACCCTGGGCACCGGCGTCGAAGCGTTGCAAGCCATGGGCGATGGCGTAATCCATGCCCTGGTAGAAGCAGGTTTCGAAATGCAGCCGGTCGAACTCCGCCAGGCAGCCCCAGTAACGGCCGTAGAAGCTGTCGCCACCGATCAGGCTGAAGGCCATGGCCACCGGGCGTGTGCCTTGCTTGGCCAGCACCACACGGATCGCCTCGGGCATGCGCTCGGCCAGCAGGCTGAAAAATTCACGGGTCAGGTACGGTGACTGGCGGCGTACCGCATAGGTATTGGCGTAGCAGGCGTAGACAAAATCCCACTGCACCTCGCTCAGCTCGTGGCCCTGCAACCATTCGAAGTCGATGCCCTGCCCCGCCACCTGTTCGCGTTCCTTGCGCATCTGTTTGCGCTTGCGGGAACTGAGGGCGTCGAGGAAATCCTGGAAGTCACGGTAACCGCGGTTCTGCCAATGAAACTGGCAACCCAGGCGCTGCAACCAGCCCGGCTGCTGGGCTAACGCGTCATCGGCCAAGCCGTCGGTGAAGTTGATATGGGCGCTGGAGAGCCCTTCGATTTCCAGGTAGCCCGGCAGGCTCTTCAGCAGTTCGAAACCATCGTCGGCGCTGGCAGCCAACAGGCGAGGACCGCTGACCGGGCTGAACGGCACGGCCGTCAACAGCTTGGGGTAATAGTCGATGCCGGCGCGCTCACAGGCATCCGCCCAACCATGGTCGAACACATACTCACCATAGGAATGCCACTTGCGATAACAGGGCAATGCCGCCACCAGTCGATCACCCTCCCAGTGCAACAAATGCTCAGGTTGCCAGCCCGAATGCGGTCCGACGCTCCCGCTGTCTTCCAGCGAGCTCAGGAAGGCATGCCTCACGAACGGTTGGGCCTGCGGCACCAGGGCATCCCAGGTATCCGGGGCTATTTCGGACAGGCTCAGCAGGCGTTGCAGCGGCATCGGCATCCTCACTACTTCAGGGCGTGAAAGCCTCGCGAGTATCGCTTATCGCCGGTCCGGGCACACCCCCAAATCGCCCGACAAGGCTCTAAATCAATAGTTCCATTCTTAAATAATTTGTCATCTACATGACATCACTTCGCCACTGCGCCGTCATAAACGATCGTGATACTGACGCCTGTTTTTAGAGCGCCTGGTTCTAGCAGGTGGTTATTTTTCCGTCCGTCATCGGTCGGTCGTGTCCTGGATGGTTTGCCATCCCTCCTCACTTTCGGAGATTGATATGCGTCTTGCTTCCACTAAAACTGCGGCGGTCCTGTGCGGTGGCCTGTTACTGGCCCTGAGCGTTCCGGCCAGCGCTGCAGTCGACGCTAAATTGCTCGACATGCTCAAGGCCAACGGCCAGATCACCGCTTCGCAGTACACCGAACTGCAAAACGAGTTGGCCAAAGACCAGAAAGAACAGCAGATCGCACGGCAAGCTCAACAAGAGACCAACGAACAGATCGCGGCCACCGCGAAGAAAACCAACGAGCTGAGCAGCTTCGACCAGAAGCTGGCCTGGGCCGCCAAGACTCAGTTCAAGGGTGATGTGCGCATGCGTCACGAGACCATCAAGGTCGAAGGCGAAAATGGCGTCACCCGCGCTGGCGTCACCGGCCGTGACAAGGACCGCGAACGGATCCGCGCGCGCCTCGGCGCCTACACCGAAATCAACCGACAGGTGGACACCGGTATTCGTATCGCCACCGGCGGCGGTAGCGATGCGCGCTCCACCAACCAGGACCTGGACGGCTACTTCGATAAAAAATCGATCTGGCTGGACCTCGGCTACATCGACTACCACCCCGACCAGATCAAAAACCTGCACATCATTGGCGGCAAAATGCTGCAGCCCTGGGTCAACATGGGCGATGTGATCTGGGATAGCGACATCAACCCGGAAGGCCTGGCAGTCACCTACAAGTATCCGCTGGGCGGCAACGCCGAGCTGTTCGGTAGCCTGGGCAACTACAACCTCAAGGACAACGTGGACGGTGACGGCGTGCAGTACCGCCATGACCTGCGCCTGACCACCGGCCAGTTGGGGACTCGTTTTTCGGTGACCGACAACCTGAGAATGACCCTGGGCGGCAGCGTCTACGCCTACCAGAACGATGAAGACAGCCGTGCCTCCGGCAGCAGTACCCCGAACGTGCTGGCAACCAACGGTAACACCCCCAACGGCGAGTTCCGCCTGTATGAAGGCTTCGGTCAAGTCGATATCGGCGGCCTGGCGGTCCCCCTGTCGTTGTACGGTCAGTATGTGAAAAACAACGACGCTGTCGACGATGCGGACACTGCCTGGTTGCTGGGTGCCAAGTCCCAGGTGTTCGGTTTCAACCTGGACTACAACTACCGCGACGTGCAGAAAAACGCCGTGGTGGGTGCCTTCACCGATTCGGACTTCGGCGGCGGCTTCACCGGTTCCCGTGGTCACAAGTTCAAAGTCGGCTATGACATCGACAAGAACTTCGCCGTCGGCGCGACCTACTTCCTGACCAAGACCGACACCTACAGCCGTACGCTCGTGAACGGTAGCGCCAAAGCCAACACCTTCCAGCTGGATGCAGAAGCCAAGTTCTAAAGAGAAGTGTTCAAAACCCCGGGCAAGGACGCCCGAGGTGGCTGCAACAGTCTCGCATGGGTGGATCGATCCCCATCATCCGTCCGATCCATCCACGCGAGCCTGCTTATTCCCCGCCTTTCTGATCCTTGAGCCGCTCGGCAGCCAGCCGCTGCGCCAAGGCATCCACATCCTTTACCGGGTCGTCCGGCAAAATCCGCAACGTCGCCTGCATCAGGCGCATCTGGCGGATAAACCGTCGGCAGTTCGGGCAGAACATCAAGTGATGACGCACCAGCAGACGTTCACGAAAGGTCAATTGCCCATCGAGATAGTCACTGGAACGTGCCACTTGTTCTTTACAGGTCAACATTCGCCCGTTTCCTCAAAATGCTCCACCGTGGCGAAGACTTTAAGCCGTGCTCGATGCAACAGCACGCGGACATTGGAGAGTGAGAGCGTCAGAAGATTACAGATCTCCTCCAGCTCCAGCCCCTGCCGTTCACGCAGCACCAGCACGCTGCTTTGCAGTTCGGACAAACTCAGCAACGTGTGCTCCAGGCACTCGCGCAGCTCATCCTCGGTCAGTAAGGCTTCCGGGGTGTCCTGGTGCCAGGCATACGGGGCGACGGCCCAGTGGCCATCATCGGGGGAGAATCGGTCATCGCCGATGGTACCGTGGGGCGAAGGCAAATCGTCGAGCAACACTTCCCGGCGATTCTGCTTATAGCGCCCCTTGGCAGTGTTGGCGGTGATGGTCAGCAGCCAGGTCTTGAGACTGGAACGCCCTTCGAACTTGGCCAGGTTGCGCACCACCGACAGCCAGGCGTCCTGCACCACTTCGTCGGCATGGCGCTGGCCGGCGATGGCATACGCCACCGCCCGCATTGCGCTTTGGTACGTGGTGACCAATTCCTTGTAGGCCCGTTGCTCGCCCTTGAGCAGTCGTTCAAGCAGGTGCGCGTCGTCCGCTGCTGCCATTCAAGACCTCGATTGTCTTAACGCTTACGCAGGATCACGCTACCGATCGAATAGCCTGCGCCAAACGAACTGAGTACCGCGACGGCGCCCTTGGGCAGATCGTCCTGGTAGGTGTGAAACGCAATCACCGAACCCGCCGAGCTGGTATTGGCGTAAGTATCGAGGATCACCGGGGCTTCTTCCACCGTGGCTTCGCGGCCCAGCAGTTTCTTCACAATCAGGTGGTTCATGCTCAGGTTGGCCTGGTGCAGCCAGAAGCGCTTCACATCGGCCACGTTCAACTGGTTCTCTTCCAGGTGCACGCCGATCAGCTCGGCGACCATCGGGCACACGTCGCGGAAGACTTTGCGGCCTTCCTGCACGAACAGTTTGTCGGGCGCACCGATGCCCTCTTCCGCCGCGCGGTTGAGAAAGCCGAAGTTGTTGCGGATGTTATTGGAGAACTTGGTCAGCAGCTTGGTGCTCACCACGTCGAACTGATGCTCGGAGGTCGCCAGGTCGGCGCGCTCGAGGACCACGGCCGTGGCGGCGTCGCCGAAGATAAAGTGACTGTCACGGTCGCGGAAGTTCAAGTGGCCGGTGCAGACTTCCGGGTTGACCATCAGGATCGCCCGGGCCTGGCCCAGCTGGATGCTGTTGGCGGCGTTCTGGATGCCGAAGGTCGCCGAGGAACACGCCACGTTCATGTCGAAACCGAAGCCTGCGATGCCCAGGGCTTCCTGGACTTCGATGGCGATGGCCGGGTAAGCACGTTGCAGGTTGGAACAGGCGACGATCACGCCGTCGATGTCGGCAGCGGTCTTGCCGGCGCGCTGCAGGGCCTGTTCGGCGGCACCGATGGCCATCTGGCAAAGCACCGACCACTCGTCATTGCTGCGCTCAGGCAGGCGCGGCGCCATGCGCTGCGGGTCGAGGATGCCGTCCTTGTCCATCACAAAGCGGCTCTTGATGCCCGAGGCTTTTTCGATGAATGCAGCGCTCGACTCCGTCAGCGCCTGGACTTCACCGCGCTCGATGGCGGCGGCGTTGTCCGAATTGAACTGATGCACGTAAGCATTGAAAGACTGCACCAGTTCTTCGTTGCTGATGCTGTTGGCAGGGGTGTAAAGGCCAGTGCCGCTGATGACGACGTTATGCACGATCGTTCCTCTAAATCTGTCAGGCAGATGATATTGGTACCGACGTACCAAACCGTAAGTAGTTCTATTCCGCCCAGCGGACATCAAACTGGCATCGCTTTATTCCATCGCGCCGTGGCTACACACCAGCCCATCACGACGATCCCGGCATTTATAACCGCGAAGTTTGCCACAAACCCTGGGGTTTGGCGCCATATGCCGGACAAACACCCTGATCAAAACGCCATCAAGTTTCAATGTGGGAGGGGGCTTGCCCCCGATAGCGGTGTGTCAGACACAGAATCTTTGTCTGACACACCGCTATCGGG
>NZ_JAAUVM010000034.1:0-45279 GCF_012030485.1 Pseudomonas sp. B14(2022) | reverse complement strand
GGCAGCCTTGAGCTTGAACTCACTCGAATAAGATTTACGCATATCCAAACACCTCAGATTTGGGCGCTATCATAGCGCCCGATTGAAGTGTCCAAAATCATTAGGCCAGTTCAAGCCCCCTCCCACATTTGATTTGTGTCGTCCACAAACCCTCAGATATCCCCAGGCACCCTTGCCTTCTCCCGCGCCTCCTCCCCGCTGATCACGCCTTCCGTGACCAACGCCTTCAAGCTCATATCCAGCGTCTTCATGCCCAGCGCACCGCCGGTCTGAATCGCCGAGACTATCTGCGCCACCTTGTCCTCGCGGATCAAATTTCGAATGGCTGGCGTGCCCAGCATGATTTCATGGGCCGCCACCCGCCCGCCGCCAACCTTCTTGACCAGTACCTGAGACACCACCGCCTGCAACGACTCCGACAGCATCGAGCGGACCATGGCCTTTTCCCCCGCAGGGAACACGTCCACCAGCCTGTCCACGGTCTTTGCCGCCGAGGTGGTGTGCAGGGTGCCATATACCAGATGTCCGGTCTCAGCGGCCGTCAGGGCCAGGCGGATGGTTTCCAGGTCGCGCAACTCGCCCACCAGGATCACATCCGGATCTTCCCGTAACGCCGAGCGCAACGCGGTGGAAAAGCCATGGGTGTCGCGATGAACCTGCCGCTGGTTGATCAGGGCGATTTTCGGCGTGTGGATAAATTCGATGGGGTCTTCCAGCGTGAGGATGTGCTGGCGCCGATGCTGATTGAGGTAATCGATCATCGCCGCCAGGGTAGTGGACTTGCCGGAGCCGGTGGGGCCCGTCACCAGCACCAGGCCGCGCGGAAGCAGGGCGATACGCCGGAACACCTCCCCCAGGCCGAGATTTTCCAGGCTCTGGACCTCGGCCGGGATGGTGCGAAACACCGCACCCATGCCGCGATCCTGCTGGAACACATTCGCCCGGAACCGCGCCACGCCTGGCAACTCGAAGGCAAAATCCGTTTCAAGAGATGTTTCGAAATCCTTTTGTTGGTAGCGGTTGAGCAGCGGGCTCAATAAATCCGCCACTTGCGGGGGTGAAAGCACCGGCCAATCCAACGGCCAGACCTCACCGTCAATGCGCAGCATGGGTGCCACACCGGCCGACAAATGCAGGTCGGAGGCGCCGCGACGCACGCCGGCCACCAGTAATTCAGTGATATCCATAGGGCTTTCCATTTCCAGTAGAATGCCGCGGACTCCATATCCACGGGCGCATCTTGAATGTCGACGATAGCAGACAATATCGGCCAGGTTAGCCAGCGCATCCGCGCCGCAGCCGACGCCGTGCAACGTGACGCACACAGCATCCACCTGCTGGCCGTGAGCAAGACCAAACCCGCCCAAGCCCTGCGCGAAGCCTATGCCGCCGGGATGCGTGATTTTGGCGAAAACTATCTGCAGGAAGCCCTGGGCAAACAGGCCGAATTAACCGACCTGCCCTTGAGCTGGCACTTCATCGGCCCCATTCAATCGAACAAGACTCGTGCCATCGCCGAGCACTTCGCTTGGGTGCATTCCGTGGACCGCCTCAAAATTGCACAACGCCTGTCCGAGCAACGCCCGGCCGACCTGCCGCCGCTGAATATCTGCATCCAGGTCAATGTCAGTGGCGAAGCCAGCAAGTCCGGCTGCACACCCGCCGACCTGCCGGCCCTGGCCAATGCCATCAGCGCCCTGCCGCGCCTGAAGCTGCGGGGCTTGATGGCAATTCCCGAGCCGACGGAAGACCGGGCCGAGCAAGATGCAGCGTTCGCCCGCGTGCGCGACCTGCAAAACAGCCTGAACCTGCCGCTCGACACTCTTTCCATGGGCATGAGCCACGACCTTGAGTCGGCCATCGCCCAAGGCGCCACCTGGGTGCGGATCGGTACCGCCCTGTTTGGCGCCCGCGACTACGGCCAGCCATGAAATGGCTGACATCCATCTAAGTAAGGACCTGTCATGAGCAACACGCGTATTGCCTTTATCGGCGCCGGCAACATGGCGGCCAGCCTGATCGGTGGCCTGCGGGCCAAGGGTCTGGACGCCGCGCAGATCCGCGCCAGCGACCCCGGCGCCGAGACCCGTGCCCGCGTCAGCACCGAGCACGGTATCGAAACCTTCGCCGATAACGCCGAAGCCATACAAGGTGTCGATGTGATCGTGCTGGCGGTCAAGCCACAGGCCATGAAGGCTGTGTGCGAAAGCCTGCGCCCAAGCCTGCAGCCGCACCAACTGGTGGTGTCGATCGCCGCCGGCATCACCTGCGCCAGCATGAACAACTGGCTCGGTGCCCAGCCGATCGTACGCTGCATGCCCAACACCCCGGCGCTGCTGCGCCAGGGCGTGAGCGGTTTGTATGCCACCCACGAGGTGACCGCCGAACAGCGTGCCCAGGCCCTGGAACTGCTGTCCGCCGTGGGCATTGCCCTGTGGCTCGAACAGGAGCAGCAACTGGACGCGGTCACCGCCGTCTCGGGCAGCGGCCCGGCTTACTTCTTCCTGCTGATCGAAGCCATGACCGCCGCCGGCGTAAAACTCGGCCTGCCACAGCAAGTCGCTGAGCAACTGGCCGAGCAAACTGCCCTGGGCGCCGCGAAAATGGCCGTCTCCAGTGAGGTGGACGCTGCCGAGTTGCGCCGTCGCGTCACCTCCCCGGGCGGCACCACGCAGGCTGCCATCGAATCATTCCAGGCCGGGGGCTTTGAAGCCCTGGTGGAAAAAGCACTGGGTGCCGCAGCACATCGTTCGGCTGAAATGGCCGAGCAGCTGGGCAAATAGTCGTACCCCTACGAAGGAATAAATGATGCTTGGACTCAATGACGCCGTCATCTTCATCATCCAGACCTTGGGCAGCCTGTACCTGCTGATCGTGCTGATGCGTTTTATCCTGCAATTGGTGCGGGCGAACTTCTACAACCCGCTGTGCCAATTCGTGGTGAAGGCCACGCAACCGCTGCTCAAGCCCCTGCGTCGGGTGGTCCCGAGCATGTTCGGCCTGGACATGTCGTCGCTGGTACTGGCATTGCTGCTGCAGATTCTGCTGTTCGCGCTGGTCCTGATGCTCAAAGGCTACCTGCCTTACACCGTGCTGCTGTTGCCATGGGCACTGATCGGGCTCTTCTCGTTGTTTTTGAAGATCATCTTCTGGTCGATGATCATCAGCGTGATCCTGTCCTGGGTCGCACCGGGTAGCCGTAGCCCAGGTGCCGAGCTGGTGTCTCAGATCACCGAGCCGGTGCTCGCGCCGTTCCGTCGCTGGGTCCCCAACCTCGGCGGCCTGGATATTTCGCCGATCTTCGCGTTTATCGCGATCCAGCTGATACAGGGCTGGGGAATCCCGTACCTGGCTGACTTCGCGAACATGCCCAAGTTACTGTTCGGGCTGATCTGACAGGCGGAGCAAATGCAGGGGGGGTGGTGGGACGATTCGACCTGCTCCCTCCCACATTTGGCCTTTGCTTGCCGCTGGATGCATCGGTCTTTAGACTTACGCCTCATTTAAACGAGAGCAGGGTCGATGCCAACTGCCTTTCCCCCCGATTCTGTTGGACTGGTCGTGCCCCAAGTGGCGCACTTCAGCGAACCGCTGGCCTTGGCCTGTGGTCGTTCGCTGCCTGCCTATGACCTGATTTATGAAACCTACGGCCAACTGAACGCCACGGCGAGCAACGCCGTGCTGATCTGCCACGCCCTCTCCGGCCATCATCACGCCGCTGGTTTCCACAGCGTTGACGAGCGCAAGCCCGGCTGGTGGGACAGTTGCATCGGCCCCGGCAAGCCCATCGACACCAATAAGTTCTTTGTGGTCAGCCTGAATAACCTCGGTGGTTGCAACGGCTCCACCGGCCCCAGCAGCCTCAACCCGGAAACCGGCAGGCCGTTCGGCGCCGATTTCCCGGTACTCACCGTGGAAGACTGGGTGCACAGCCAGGCACGCCTCGCCGACCTGTTGGGCATCCAGCAGTGGGCCGCCGTGATCGGCGGCAGCCTGGGCGGCATGCAGGCTCTGCAATGGACCATCACCTACCCGGATCGCGTGCGCCATTGCCTGGCCATCGCCTCGGCCCCCAAATTGTCGGCGCAGAACATCGCCTTCAACGAAGTGGCGCGCCAGGCCATCCTCACCGATCCCGAGTTCCACGGCGGTTCGTTCCAGGAAGCCGGTGTGATCCCCAAGCGCGGCTTGATGCTGGCACGGATGGTCGGGCATATCACCTACCTGTCCGATGACTCCATGGGCGAGAAATTCGGCCGTGGCCTCAAGAGCGAGAAGCTCAACTACGACTTCCACAGCGTCGAGTTCCAGGTGGAAAGCTACCTGCGTTATCAGGGCGAGGAGTTCTCGGGGCGTTTCGACGCCAACACCTACCTGCTGATGACCAAGGCTCTGGACTACTTCGACCCGGCAGCCAACCATGACGACGACCTGGCGAAAACCTTCGAGGGCGCCACGGCCGCGTTCTGCGTCATGTCGTTTACCACCGATTGGCGCTTCTCGCCGGCCCGCTCCCGAGAGCTGGTGGATGCCTTGATGGCTGCGAAAAAAGACGTCTGCTACCTGGAGATCGACGCTCCGCAAGGCCATGACGCCTTCCTGATCCCGATCCCGCGTTACCTGCAAGCGTTCAGCAACTACATGAACCGAATTACTTTGTGAGAACGCCATGAGAGCCGACCTGGACATCATCCAAGACTGGATCCCCGCCGGCAGCCGCGTGCTTGACCTGGGCTGCGGCGATGGCGAACTGCTGAGCTGGCTGCGGGACAACAAGCAAGTCACCGGCTATGGCCTGGAAAACGACCCGGACAATATCGCCCAGTGCGTGGCCAAGGGCATCAACGTGATCGAACAGGACCTGGACAAGGGCCTGGGCAACTTTGCCAGCAACAGTTTCGACATCGTGGTGATGACCCAGGCCCTGCAAGCGGTGCACTACCCGGACCGCATTCTCGACGAAATGCTGCGCGTGGGCCGCCAGTGCATCATCACCTTCCCCAACTTCGGGCACTGGCGCTGCCGCTGGTACCTGGCGACCAAGGGCCGTATGCCGGTCTCGGATTTCCTGCCGTACACCTGGTACAACACGCCGAACATCCACTTCTGTACTTTCGAAGACTTCGAAGCCCTGTGTGGTGAGCGTGAAGCCAAGGTGATCAACCGCCTGGCCGTCGATCAACAGCACCGTCACGGCTGGGCAAGTAAGCTATGGCCCAATCTGTTGGGCGAAATTGGTATCTACCGGGTCAGCAGCCCTGGCCTGACGGATCACAAGATTGCCGTCTAATCATTTTCAAGAGGGACGATCATGAGTCGCTTGGCCATTTTTCTACTGACTGCATGCCTGGGCGCCAGCGCCATGGCGGCGGACACTATCGACGCTAATCGCAAGAAAGACTTCGGTGACATCACCGTTCATTACAACACCTTCACCTCCAGCTTCCTGCAGCCGGAAACCGCCCAGAAAGTTGGCGTGGTGCGCAGCAAGGAGAAAGGCTTGATCAATGTGACCGTGATCAAGGGCGTAACCCCGGTGGCAGCTCAGGTGACAGGCACCATCAAGGACCTGGGCGGCAAGAGCGAGATTTTGACGTTCAAGCAAATCGACGAGAAAGGCGGGATTAATTACCTCGCGCCGTACTCTGTGACACAGCGGGAATACAAGACGTTTACCATCAATGTTGAAACCGGCGGCAAAGCCCATAGCTTCCAATTCAACCAGGAACTGTTTCCGGCGGAATGATGAACCTTACTCAACTCGTACTGGCCAGCCATAACGCCGGCAAGCTCAAAGAACTCCAGGCAATGCTCGGCGACTCCGTGCAGTTGCGCTCGATCGGCGAGTTCAGCCAGGTGGAGCCGGAAGAGACCGGCCTGTCGTTCGTCGAGAACGCCATCCTCAAGGCGCGCAATGCCGCACGCATCTCGGGCCTTCCGGCGCTGGCCGATGACTCTGGCCTGGCGGTGGACTTCCTCGGCGGCGCGCCGGGCATCTACTCGGCGCGTTATGCCGATGGCAAGGGCGACGCGGCCAACAATGCCAAGCTGCTGGACGCCCTCAAGGACGTGCCGGACGCGATGCGTGGCGCGAAGTTCGTCTGCGTGCTGGCCTTGGTGCGGCATGCCGATGACCCGCTGCCGATCCTCTGCGAAGGCCTGTGGCACGGGCGCATCCTGCATGCAGCCAGTGGCGAGCACGGTTTTGGTTATGACCCGCTGTTCTGGGTGCCGGAACGCAATGTCTCCAGCGCCGAATTGAGCCCGGCCGACAAGAACCAGATCAGCCACCGCGCCCGCGCAATGAATTTGCTGCGCCAACGCCTGAGCTTGAAATGACCCAGAACACCTCCGCGCAGCCGCTGATCCACGGTGGCGCGCAAACACCACGGGCGGCCATGCCGGTGCTGCCGCCCCTGGCGCTGTATATCCACATTCCGTGGTGCGTGCGCAAATGCCCTTACTGCGACTTCAACTCCCACACCGCCAGCAAGGTGCTGCCGGAAGAAGAGTATGTCGACGCCTTGCTGGCCGACCTCGATCAGGACCTGCACGCGGTGTATGGGCGCGAACTGAGTTCGATCTTCTTCGGCGGCGGCACGCCAAGCCTGTTCAGCGCTGCGGCGCTGGGCCGATTGCTCAAAGGCGTGGAAGCACGCATCCCGTTTGCCGGCGACATCGAGATCACCCTGGAAGCCAACCCCGGTACTTTCGAGCAAGAAAAGTTCGTCGCTTACCGCACGCTGGGGATCAATCGGCTGTCCATCGGTATCCAGAGCTTCCAGCAAGAAAAGCTCGAGGCCCTGGGTCGCATCCACAACGGCGACGAAGCCGTACGCGCCGCCGGGATGGCACGCCAGGCCGGGTTCGATAACTTCAACCTGGACCTGATGCACGGTTTGCCCGATCAGTCCCTGGAGGACGCGTTGAGCGACCTGCGCCAGGCCATCGCACTGAAGCCGACGCACCTGTCCTGGTACCAGTTGACCCTGGAACCCAACACCGTGTTCTGGAACCAGCCACCGGCGCTGCCGGAAGACGACACCCTGTGGGACATCCAGGAAGCTGGCCAGGCGCTGCTGGCCGAACACGGTTACGCACAATATGAAGTGTCGGCCTACGCCCAACCCGGGCGCCCGGCGCGACATAACCTCAACTACTGGAGCTTTGGCGACTTTATCGGCATCGGCGCCGGCGCCCACGGCAAGCTCAGCCACCCCGACGGGAGCATTGTGCGCACTTGGAAGACCCGCGCGCCGAAGGACTACCTCAACCCGGCCAAAAGCTTCCAGGCCGGGGCGAAGGAGCTGACCAACGAAGAGCTGCCGTTCGAGTTCCTGATGAACGCCCTGCGCCTCACCGAGGGCGTCGACGCCACGCTCTACGCCGAACGCACCGGCCTCGATCTGGCGAGCCTTGACGAGGCGCGGCGCGAGGCAGAACAAAGTGCCTTAATGCAGGTCGAACCGTCACGCCTGGCGGCCACTGATCGCGGGCAACTCTTTCTCAATGACCTGTTGCAGAAGTTTTTGAGCTGATCGCTCTAAGGAAATCGAATGGATTTGGTACTCGACCTGCTCGCCACCGTATCCCGCTGGAGCCGCAGCAACCTGTCGGAAATCTCCCTGGCCCTTGTGGGCTGTTTGCTGGTGCTGTTTGGCGCCGACATCAAGGGCTGGGTCGAAGCACGCCTGGGCAGCGTTGCCGGCGCGTTGCGCGTACCGTTGATGGCCCTGCTGTGCATGATCGGCAGCGGTGCGGCGCTGATCTACGCCACGCCGTGGATTGTGCGGGGGTTGAGCCAGTTCAATAACTACAGCCTGGCGCCGGTGCTGGTGGTGGTGCTGGTGTTGATTGGCGTCGTCGCCGATCGCCGCTGACCTCAAATCCAACACAAAACAACTGTGGGAGGGGGCTTGCCCCCGATAGCTGAGGGTCAGTCGACATCAAAGTGACTGATCCACCGCTATCGGGGGCAAGCCCCCTCCCACATTGAATTGCATTTCAAGTCAGTGGCGAGTTACGCCAGCTTCTCGAACTTCAAATCCCAAACCCCATGCCCGAGTCGCTCGCCACGACGCTCGAACTTGGTGATCGGGCGTTCGGCCGGGCGCGGTACGCATTTGCCGTCTTCCGCCAGGTTGCGGTAGCCAGGGGCAACGTCCATCACTTCCAGCATGTATTCGGCGTACGGTTCCCAGTCGGTGGCCATGTGCAGGATACCGCCGACTTTCAGCTTGCTGCGCACCAGCTCCGCGAAGGAGGCTTGGACGATGCGGCGCTTGTGGTGACGGCTCTTGTGCCATGGATCGGGGAAAAACAGCATCAGGCGGTCGAGGCTGTTGTCGGCGATGCAGCGGTTGAGCACTTCGATCGCGTCGCAGTCATAAACCCGCAGGTTGGTCAGGCCTTGAGTCAGAACGCCGTTGAGCAGCGCGCCGACACCCGGGCGGTGGACTTCCACGCCGATAAAATCCTGTTCCGGCGAGGCCGCCGCCATTTCCAGCAGGGAGTGCCCCATGCCAAAACCGATTTCCAGGGACCGCGGGGCCGAACGACCAAACACCTGGTCATAGTCCACCGGCGCGTCGGCCAGGGGCAGGACGAACAGCGGCGTACCTTGCTCCAGGCCTTTTTGCTGGCCTTCGGTCATGCGGCCGGCGCGCATCACAAAACTCTTGATGCGGCGGTGCTTGGACTCGTCGCCTTCTTCCACGGTGTTCGGCGTTTCGTTTGATTCAGTCATCAATGGCTCTTACTTGATCAGACCATCCAGCGGCGAAGAGGCGCTGGCGTATAGTTTTTTCGGCATGCGCCCGGCGAGGTAGGCCAGGCGGCCGGCGACGATGGCGTGTTTCATGGCTTCGGCCATCAGCACCGGTTGCTGGGCGTGGGCGATGGCCGAGTTCATCAGCACCGCGTCGCAGCCCAGTTCCATGGCGATGGTGGCGTCGGAAGCGGTACCGACACCGGCGTCCACCAGTACCGGGATCTTGGCTTCTTCGAGGATGATCTGCAGGTTGTACGGATTGCAGATGCCCAGCCCGGAACCGATCAGGCCGGCCAGTGGCATCACGGCGATACAGCCGATTTCGGCCAGTTGGCGGGCGATGATCGGGTCATCGCTGGTGTAGACCATCACGTCGAAACCTTCCTTGACCAGGGTTTCAGCGGCCTTGAGGGTTTCGATCACGTTGGGGAACAGGGTTTTCTGGTCGGCCAGCACTTCCAGCTTCACCAGGTTGTGGCCGTCGAGCAGTTCACGGGCCAGGCGGCAGGTGCGCACGGCTTCGACGGCGTCGTAGCAACCGGCGGTGTTCGGCAGGAAGGTGTAGCGATCCGGCGACAGCACTTCGAGCAGGTTCGGCTCGCCTTCGATCTGGCCGAGGTTGGTGCGGCGCACGGCAAAGGTCACGATCTCGGCGCCCGAGGCTTCGATGGCCAGGCGGGTTTCTTCCATGTCGCGGTACTTGCCGGTGCCGACCAGCAGACGGGACTGGTAGGTACGACCGGCCAGGACGAAGGGCTTGTCGCTACGAACGATGCTCATGGGAAATCCTCGAAATGGGGTGAGGTTCTGCAGAATCCGGGGCTACATAAACGTGCGGGACTAGCCGCCGCCGATGGCGTGGACCACTTCGACCTGGTCACCGTCGGTGAGCGCGGTCTCGGCATGCAGGCTACGCGGGACGATATCCAGGTTGAGTTCCACTGCGACGCGACGCCCGGTCAGGTCCAGGCGGGTCAGCAGGGCCGCAACGGTTTCACCGTCGGGCAGTTCAAGGGATTCGCCGTTCAACTGAATGCGCATGCCACGGGCCGCCATCGATTTTAGGGGCCAGCATTCTAGCTCGATTGGGACCTGAAGGTCAGCTCCAAGCGTCAAGCGGTCAGCTGCAAGCGCCAGGCAGCCAAGCCCAGGAAGAACCAACCCAGCAGGAACGCCAATCCGCCGAAGGGCGTGATGATGCCGAGTTTGCTGATCCCCGTGGTGGTCAACACGTACAGGCTGCCGGAGAACAGCAGGATACCGACGACAAAGGACACGCCTGCCCACGTCACCAGGCGCCCCGGAATATGCGCCAGCAGCAGCGCTACGCCGAACAGCGCCAGGGTGTGCACCAACTGATAGGTCACGCCGGTGTGAAAGATCGCCAGGTACTCGGCGCTCAGGCGGCTTTTCAGGCCATGGGCGGCGAACGCACCGAGGGCGACACCGGTGAAGCCGAAAAAGGCAGCCAGCATCAGAAAGCTACGCAGCATGAGGAACTCCAGTCAGACTCATTGGGCAGGGTCTGTATAATGGCCCGCTCAACGGGTTCGGCCAAGCCATCTCTATGCTGCGTGTCCTCTTCAAACGCTTTCTCAACGTCGTGAAATGGTTTGCCATTGGCAGTGTTCTGCTGGTGCTGCTGTTCCGTGTCGTCCCGCCGCCCTTCACCGCATTGATGGTGGAGCGCAAAGTCGAATCCTGGTTCGACGGCGAACCCATTGACCTGCAACGCACCTGGGTGCCGTGGGAAGAAATCTCCGACGACCTGAAAGTGGCGGTGATGGCCGGTGAAGACCAGCGCTTCCCGCAGCATTGGGGCTTTGATTTCGGCGCCATCCAGGCGGCGCTCCTGCACAACGAACGCGGCGGTTCGATCCGTGGCGCGAGTACGCTGAGCCAGCAGGTGTCGAAAAACCTGTTCCTGTGGGCGGGTCGCAGTTATTTGCGCAAAGGCCTGGAGGCCTGGTTTACCGGGCTGATCGAGGTGTTTTGGCCCAAGCAGCGGATTCTTGAGGTGTACCTCAACAGCGTGGAATGGGATGAAGGCGTGTTTGGCGCGCAAGCGGCTGCGCGACATCACTTTGGCGTGAGTGCCAAGGGATTGTCCCGGCAGCAGGCCAGCTACCTGGCGGCGGTGTTGCCTAACCCTCGGGTGTGGAGTGCCAGTCATCCGACCGCGTACGTGGCGCGGCGAGCGGCGTGGATTCGCCAGCAGATGAGCCAGTTGGGTGGGGATGGTTATCTGGTGGAACTGAACAACTCTCGCAAAGCGCCTTGGTCCGACTGATACAACACAAAACAAATGTGGGAGGGGCTTGCCCCCTCCCACACTTTTAAGCAGCGATGGATAGTTTCAGCTTGTTCATCGCGCTCTTTTCAAGCTGACGAATCCGCTCGGCCGACACGTTGTACTTCTGTGCCAGGTCGTGCAGCGTAGCTTTTTCTTCCGCCAGCCAGCGCTGGTAGAGGATGTCACGGCTGCGGTCGTCCAGTACTTCCAGCGCTTCGTGCAGGTTGTGGTTGGAGTTGTCGCTCCAGTCGGCATCTTCCAGTTGACGCGCCGGGTCGTACCGGTGGTCTTCCAGGTAGTTGGCCGGCGATTGGAAAGCGCTGTCGTCGTCCGCTTCCGCGGCCGGGTCGAAGGCCATGTCATGGCCGGTCAGGCGGCTTTCCATCTCGCGCACTTCACGGGGCTCCACGCCGAGGCTTTCGGCCACGCGGTGGACTTCCTCGTTGTTCAGCCACGCCAGGCGTTTTTTCTGGCTGCGCAGGTTGAAGAACAGCTTGCGCTGGGCCTTGGTGGTCGCGACTTTCACGATGCGCCAGTTGCGCAGGATGAACTCGTGGATTTCCGCCTTGATCCAGTGCACGGCAAACGACACCAGGCGCACGCCCATCTCAGGGTTGAAGCGCTTTACAGCCTTCATCAGGCCGACGTTGCCTTCCTGGATCAGGTCAGCCTGGGCCAGGCCGTAGCCGCTATAGCTACGGGCGATATGTACGACAAAACGCAGGTGGGCGAGCACCATCTGCCGAGCCGCCCCCAAATCCTGCTCATAGTAGAGACTCTCGGCCAGTTCACGCTCCTGCTCGGGGGTCAGCAATGGAATGCTGTTGACCGTGTGCACATAGGCTTCCAGGTTCGCACCCGGGACCAAGGCATAAGCAGGTTGCAAAGAAGTGGTCATACGAAAAAACCTCCGACTCACATAACTCGTGCAGTTCAGCACTGCGAAAATTGACCGGGAACCGTAGGACAAGTTCCCTAAACCACTGATACGGTCAATACAAACGAAACCACATTAATCTGACATTAACTACTTCGGTGCCAGCTCACGTAAATGCCGTGCGACCGCAATCCAGGCACCGATATAACCCAACAATACCGCGCCAAGCAAGAGCGACAGACCATCGGCCACCGGTACCCCGGCCAAGGCAAAATCACTGCCATACAAGCCGGCAAGCCCAACGACTGCGTCGTTCAGCCAGTTCAGGCCGAACGCCAGCACGCCCCAGGACAAAATCCCCGCACCCAGGCCATAAAGCGCGCCCATGTACAGAAAAGGCCGACGCACATAGCTGTCCGTGCCGCCGACCAGTTTAATCACTTCTATCTCGGTGCGACGGTTTTCAATATGAAGACGAATGGTATTACCTATCACCAAAAGTAATGCAGACACCAACAGCACCGTCAGGCCGAACACAAAGCGGTCGCCCAGCTTGAGGATCGCCGCCAGGCGCTCTACCCAGACTAGATCAAGTTGCGCCTGTTGCACCTTGGGCATCTCTGCGAGTTTTTGTCGCAGGGCTTCAAGGCCCGCCTTGTCGACTTCATTCGGCGTCACCAGGACCACACCCGGCAACGGGTTCTGCGGCAGCTCCTTAAGCGCCTCGCCCAGGCCGGACTGTTGCTGGAACTCCTCAAGGGCCTGGTCGCGACTGACGTACTCGGCGTCCGCGACGCCCGGCATGTTCTTGATATCGTCCCGTAGCGCTTCGCCTTCCTTGGTACTGGCATCCAGGTTCAGGTACAGCGAAATCTGCGCCGCACGCTGCCAGGAGCCACCCAGGCGCTCGACATTATTAAGCAGCAACGACAAGCCCATCGGCAGGCTCAGGGCCACGGCCATCACCAGGCAGGTAAAAAAGCTGCCGATCGGCTGCTTGCCCAGGCGACGCAGGCTGTCCAGCAGGCTGGCGCGATGACTTTCGATCCAGGCGCGCAGCAGGGTGCTGAAGTCCGGGCCGTCATCGTCGTCGTGTTTTTTCTTTTTCGGTTGCGGATCGGCCGGTTTCGGCGCCACGCGCTCGGAAACCTTGGGGCTACGTGTCGCACTCATACGCCAGCCTCCCCGTCACCGATCAGGCGACCGCGTTGCAGGGTCAGCATGCGGTGGCGCATACGTGCGATCAGCGCCAGGTCGTGGCTGGCGATCAGTACGCTGGTACCCAGACGGTTGATGTCTTCGAACACACCCATGATCTCGGCCGCCAGGCGCGGGTCGAGGTTACCGGTGGGTTCGTCCGCCAGCAGCAAGGCCGGGCGGTGAACGATCGCGCGGGCAATGCCGACGCGCTGTTGCTGGCCGGTGGACAGGTCGCCGGGGTAGAGGTCGGTCTTGTCCGACAGCGCCACGCGCTCCAGGGCCGAATCCACGCGCTTGACGATTTCGGCCTTGGACAATCCAAGAATCTGCAACGGCAAGGCAACGTTGTTGAACACCGTACGATCAAACAGCAACTGGTGGTTCTGGAACACCACGCCGATCTGGCGGCGCAGAAACGGGATCTGCGCATTACTGATGGTGGCCAGGTCCTGGCCCGCCAGCAGCAATTTGCCGGTGGTTGGGCGCTCCATGGCCAGCAACAGGCGCAACAGCGTACTTTTGCCGGCCCCCGAGTGACCGGTGACAAACAAGAACTCGCCGCGACGCACTCTAAAGCTCAGCTCATGCAAGCCGACATGCCCGTTGGCATAGCGTTTACCGACCTGTTCGAATCGAATCATGAACGCTCCCGCTCGGCAAACAGTGCCTGTACAAAGGGTTCGGCTTCAAAGGTGCGCAGGTCGTCGATGCCTTCACCGACGCCGATATAACGAATCGGCAACCCGAACTGCTTGGCCAGGGCGAAGATCACGCCGCCTTTGGCCGTGCCGTCGAGCTTAGTCAACGCCAGGCCGGTCAGTTGGACCGTCTGGTTGAATTGTTTGGCCTGGCTGATGGCGTTCTGGCCAGTACCGGCGTCCAGCACCAGCAGCACTTCGTGCGGGGCGCCTGCGTCGAGCTTGCCAATCACGCGGCGGACTTTCTTCAGCTCTTCCATCAGGTTGTCTTTGGTGTGCAGGCGACCGGCGGTATCCGCAATCAGCACGTCGATGTTACGAGCCTTGGCGGCTTGCACGGCGTCGAAGATCACCGAGGCGGAATCGGCACCGGTGTGCTGGGCGATGACCGGGATCTTGTTGCGCTCACCCCAGACCTGCAATTGCTCGACGGCAGCGGCGCGGAAGGTGTCGCCGGCGGCGAGCATGACTTTTTTGCCTTCCGACTGCAGCTTCTTGGCCAGTTTGCCGATGGTGGTGGTCTTGCCGGCGCCATTGACGCCCACGACCAGGATCACGAACGGCTTGTTCGGGGTGATCACCAGTGGCGCTTCCACGGGCTTGAGCATCGCCGCCAGCTCGGCCTGCAAGGATTTGTAGAGGGCGTCGGCATCGGTCAGCTGCTTGCGCGCGACCTTCTGGGTCAAGCTCTGGATGATCACGGCGGTGGCTTCGACGCCCACGTCGGCGGTCAGCAGACGGGTTTCGATGTCTTCCAGCAGTTCGTCGTCGATCACCTTTTTGCCGAGGAACAGGCTGGCCATGCCTTCGCCGATGCTGGCGCTGGTCTTGCTCAGGCCTTGCTTGAGGCGGGCGAAGAAGCCGGTCTTGCTGGTTTCGACAGGAGCGACGGACGCGGGCTCGACGGGCGATTCGATAACGGCGGGAGCGGCAACCACGACGGGAGCCGGCTCAACCACTGGCGCGACAACCGCAACGGGTGCCGGCTCGATCACAGCTACAGGCGTAGGCTCGTCGATCACGACAGGAACCGGCTCGATAACCACCGGAATCGGCGGCGTCACATGCTCGGCCTGCACGTCGTCAACCAGCGCCACGGGCTCTTCGGCCACCGGCAGTTCCGGCCACGGCTTATGCTCGGGCTCAGGTTCCGGCACCACTTCGGCCACCGGCTGCAACACCGGCTCAGCCATCGGCAAAACGACCGGCGCCGGCGCTTCGACTACCGGTTCGGCTTCTACTATAGGCTCGGGGATCGGCTCAGCTTGAACCTGTGGCTGTTCAGCGACGGTTTCCTGCGGCTTTTTGCGCAGCCATCCGAACAGGCCTTTCTTCTCGCCAGCCGCAGCTGGGGTCTTCTTGTCGTCGTTGGAACCAAACATGGAGACGGCTATCTCAAGGTAGCGACGCGCCAAGGGGCACATCGGTAAATAAAATTCGATGCGTAACAGACTGTTTTTTAGCCAGCTCGTTCATGCGCAACATTTTGTAAGGCCTAAATAGGGCCTTAACAAGACAGCCATAGTGGCCGTCCCTAGGTCGGATCAGTATCCTAGCACCTCCTCGCCCGCCGACGCTAAGACCAAGCGGGCAGCCCAACAGGTTTAAAAACGAATGAATGCTCTAGCCCGCCACGCCGCAGGCCTGCTGCTCAGCACAGTTTGTCTGCCACTTTCAGCCTTGGCTGCCGACCCACAACCCACCCATGAATTCACCCTGGATAACGGCCTCAAGGTGGTCGTGCGCGAAGACCATCGCGCGCCGGTGGTGGTTTCCCAGGTCTGGTACAAGGTCGGTTCGAGCTACGAAACCCCGGGCCAGACCGGTTTGTCCCACGCCCTGGAGCACATGATGTTCAAGGGCAGCGCCAAGGTCGGCCCCGGCGAAGCCTCGCTGATCCTGCGGGACCTGGGCGCCGAAGAAAACGCCTTCACCAGCGATGACTACACCGCCTACTACCAGGTGCTGGCCCGTGACCGCCTGGGCGTTGCCTTTGAGCTGGAAGCCGACCGCATGGCCAGCCTGCGCCTGCCGGCCGACGAGTTCAGCCGCGAAATCGAGGTAATCAAGGAAGAACGCCGCCTGCGCACCGACGACAACCCGATGTCCAAGGCCTTCGAGCGCTTCAAGGCGATGGCTTTCCCGGCCAGCGGCTACCACACACCGACCATCGGCTGGATGGCCGACCTCGACCGTATGAAGGTTGAGGAACTGCGCCACTGGTACCAGTCCTGGTACGTGCCGAACAACGCCACCCTGGTAGTAGTCGGCGATGTGACCCCGGACGAGGTGAAAAACCTCGCCCAGCGCTACTTCGGCCCGATCCCCAAGCGTGACGTACCGCCCGCCAAGATTCCGATGGAGCTGGCCGAGCCCGGCGAGCGCCTGCTGACCATGCATGTGCAGACCCAATTGCCGAGCGTGATCCTGGGCTTCAACGTACCTGGCCTGGCCACCGCCGAAGACAAGCGTTCGGTCCAGGCCCTGCGCCTGATCTCGGCCCTGCTGGACGGCGGCTACAGCGCACGGATCTCCGAACAGTTGGAGCGTGGTGAAGAGCTGGTTTCCGCCGCATCCACCCACTACGACGCCTATACCCGCGGCGACAGCCTGTTCACCCTCTCGGCCACTCCGAACCAGCAAAAGAAAAAAACCGTTGCCCAAGCCGAAGCCGGCCTGTGGCGCCTGCTGGAAGAGTTGAAGGCCAAGCCACCGACCGCCGAAGAACTGGAGCGCATCCGTGCCCAGGTCATCGCCGGCCTGGTGTACCAGCGTGACTCGATCACCAGCCAGGCCACCGCCATCGGCTCGCTGGAAACCGTGGGCCTGTCCTGGAAACTCATGGACACCGAGCTGGCCGACCTGCAAAGCGTGACCCCGGAAGACATCCAGAAGGCCGCACGCACCTATTTCACCCGCGAACGTCTGAGCGTCGCCCATGTTTTGCCTGAGGAGACCGCTCATGAGTGATCGCAAAAGCAGCCGCCTGATCCTGCCGGGCCTGATCGTCGTCACCCTGGTCGCAGCGAGTGCCGTGTATTTCCTGCGCCCAAGTGAGTCCGTCGCCAGCCAGGCGCTGGACAAGGCGCAATCGGCCAACAAACTGCAATCCCTGGCGGAGCTTGACGGCAAGGCGCCGACCAACCGCAAGCTCGACGTGCAAACCTGGACCACCGCCGAAGGCGCCAAGGTGCTGTTCGTCGAAGCCCATGAACTGCCGATGTTCGACATGCGCATCCTGTTCGCCGCCGGCAGCAGCCAGGACGGCAACGTGCCGGGCCTGGCACTGATGACCAACGCCATGCTCAATGAGGGCGTGCCGGGCAAGGATGTGAGCCAGATTGCCAGTGGTTTTGAAGGCCTGGGCGCCGACTTTGGCAATGGTGCTTATCGCGATATGGCGCTGGTGTCCCTGCGCAGCCTCAGCGACAGCGCTAAACGCGACGCCGCCCTGGCGCTGTTTGACGACGTCATCGGCAAACCGACCTTCCCCGCCGATTCCCTGGCGCGGATCAAGAACCAGATCCTCGCCGGCTTTGAATACCAGAAGCAGAACCCCGGCAAACTGGCGAGCCTGGAGTTGTTCAAGCGCCTGTACGGCGATCACCCCTACGCTCACCCGAGTGAAGGCACGCCAGAAAGCGTTCCGAAGATTACCCTCGCACAGTTGCAGGCGTTCCACGCCAAGGCTTATGCGGCGGGTAATGCCGTGATTGCCGTGGTCGGTGATTTGACCCGCGCCGAAGTCGAAGCGATGACCGCCAAAGTGTCGGCCTCGCTGCCCAAGGGCCCGGCCATGGCGAAAATCGCCCAGCCGACCGAGCCGAAGCCCGGCCTGAGCCATATCGAGTTCCCGTCCAAACAGACTCACCTGCTCTTCGCCCAATTGGGCATCGACCGCGCCGACCCGGACTACGCAGCGCTGTCCCTGGGCAACCAGATCCTCGGCGGCGGTGGCTTCGGCACCCGTTTGATGAGCGAAGTGCGCGAGAAACGTGGCCTGACCTACGGTGTGTATTCCGGCTTCTCGCCGATGCAAGTGCGTGGCCCGTTCATGATCAACCTGCAAACCCGCGCCGAAATGAGCGGCGGCACCTTGCGCCTGGTCGAAGACGTGCTGGCCGACTACCTCAAGACCGGCCCGACGCAAAAGGAACTGGATGACGCCAAGCGCGAGCTGGCCGGCAGCTTCCCGCTGTCCACTGCGAGCAACGCCGATATCGTCGGGCAGCTGGGCGCCATGGGTTTCTACAACCTGCCGCTGAGCTATCTGGAAGATTTCATGAAACAATCCCAGGCACTGACCGTAGAGCAGGTCAAGGCTGCCTTGAACAAACACTTGAGCGCCGACAAGATGGTCATCGTGACCGCCGGCCCAACGACTGCGCAAAAGCCACTACCGCCCCCCACTGATAAACCTGCCGAGCAGCCGCTCGGGGTTCCGGAGCATTAATGGCCAGTTCATCTCGCCCGAAAAAACCTGTCCACAACGTGCATAACGGTGTGGGCCAACTGCGCATCATTGGCGGTGAATGGGGCAGCCGCAAGCTGAGCTTCCCCGACGTCGTGGGCCTGCGCCCAACGCCGGATCGCGTGCGTGAAACCCTGTTCAACTGGCTCGCGCCTTACATTGCCGGCGCCAAGGTGCTGGACCCGTTCGCGGGCAGTGGCGCGCTGTTCCTGGAGGCGCTGTCCCGTGGAGCGGCCCAGGCCCAGGCGCTGGATGCCAGCAATGTCGCGGTGTCCAGCCTCAAGGAACACCTGGGCACCCTGCGCTGCACCAACGGCCAGGTGCAGACCGCCGACGCCCTGCGCTACCTGGAAACCCAGGCCGCCAGCGCCTACGACGTGGTGTTCCTCGATCCGCCGTTCAACCAGAACCTGCTGCCGACCGTGTGCGCTTTGCTGGAAGAACGCCAGTGGCTGGCGCCGGATGCGTGGATCTACACTGAAAGCGAGACCGCGCCGTCTACCCTGGGCTTGCCGGGTGCGTGGCGCCTGCACCGGGAGCAGAAGTCCGGTCGTGTGTATTACGCGTTGTGGCATCGATTGGTCGAAAGCGTCGCCTGATTTTTCAGACTGGCTTCAATTGTGGTGAGCGGGCTTGCCACAGACTGAGAGTTTCATGACACCGTCCTCCGACCTCTTCACCCCCGCCTTCGGCCTCGGCAACCCTCACCTGCAAACACTGTGGGGGCCGCTGTGGCGCCCTACCACCCATATCGAACGCCAACGCGAACGCCTGTGGCTGGAAGACGGCGACTTTCTCGACCTCGACTGGCATGGCCCCCATGACGCGCAGGCGCCGTTGGTGCTAGTGCTGCATGGGCTGACCGGCTCATCCAATTCCCCCTATGTGGCCGGCCTGCAAAAAGTCCTCGCCGCCCAAGGCTGGGCCAGTGCGGCCTTGAACTGGCGCGGCTGTTCGGGCGAGCCCAACCTGTTGGCGCGCAGCTATCACTCGGGCGCCAGCGAAGACCTGGCCGCCGCCATTGCGCATCTACGCGCCAAGCGGCCGCTGGCGCCGCTGTATGCGGTGGGTTATTCGCTGGGGGGCAATGTGCTGCTTAAGCACCTGGGGGAAACCGGCGAGGCATCCGGGCTGCAAGGCGCGGCGGCGGTATCGGTGCCGTTTCGCCTGGACCAGTGTGCGGACCGCATCGGGATAGGTTTCTCGCGGGTTTACCAAAAGCACTTCATGCGTGAAATGCTCGCGTATATCCGCGTCAAACAAAGCCGTTTTTTACAGGATGGCCGCGCGGACGGACTGAAAGCCCTGGAAGCGCTTGGCTCGCTGGAGAAGATGCGCACCTTCTGGGACTTCGATGGCCGGGTCACCGCGCCGCTGCACGGGTTCTTGAGTGCCGAGGACTACTACCGCCGCGCGTCGAGTCGCTACTACCTGGGTGCTATACGCACGCCGACGCTGATTATCCACGCTGCCGATGACCCGTTCGTATTCGCCCACAGCTTGCCCGAGACCAGCGAGCTGTCGGCCTGCACCGAGTTTGAACTGACGGCCAAAGGTGGGCATGTGGGCTTCGTCGATGGCTCACTGAAACGCCCCAGCTACTACCTGGAGCGGCGCATCCCCCAATGGCTACTGGCACACCACCGTTGAACATGTGGGAGGGTTTACCCCACCGGGAACTCAGTCACCCGTAGCAATTGCCCGCGCAGGATCAGTAATCCACTCGCTCCACGACCCCGCATACAACTTGCCCAACGGGTAACCCGCCAGGCTCAGGGCGAACAGGTTGTGGCAGGCCGTCACGCCCGAGCCGCAATACGCCACCAGTTCTTCCGGCGAGCGGCCCTGCAACTGCGCGGCGAAGCGTTGCTTGAGTTGCTCGGCCGGGAGGAAACGCCCGTCACTGCCCAGGTTTTCGTTGAACGCCGCACATTGCGCACCGGGAATGTGCCCGGCAATCGGGTCGATAGGCTCCACCTCGCCGCGAAAACGCGGTTGGGCGCGGGCATCGATCAGGGTCAGGCCGGGTTGGCCCAGGCGTTTTTGCAGGTGTTCGGCATCCAGCAGCAGGCGATTGTCCGGTGTACCGGCAAACGTCCCGCGCTCGACGACCGGCGCATCCAGGCTCAACGGGAAACCCGCCACATGCCAGGCCTTGAGCCCCCCATCCAGGATAAATACGCCGTCGCGCTTGCCCAGCCAGGCCAGCAACCACCAGGCGCGGGCGGCATAGGCACCAGGACCGTCGTCGTAAAGCACCACGTCGGTATCGGCACTCACACCCCACGCCCGCAGTTGCTCAGCGAAGGTATTCGCTGCCGGCAATGGGTGACGACCGGTCACACCTTTGATTACCGGCCCACTAAGGTGGCGCTCCAAGTCAGCGTACTGCGCACCCTCGATATGCCCCTCGGCGTAGCTGCAACGCCCGTAATCCGGGTCTTCCAAGGCAAAACGGCAATCCAGGATCACCCACCCCGCCGACGTCTGGCGCTCGGCCAATTGCTGGGGGCTGATCAGTTGGGCAAGCGGCATGATGGACTCCTGTGAACAGATTCGGGAAAGGTCCTACTTCACGTCTTCCAGTGCCTGGTTCAACGGCACGTAAAACTCTTTGAACAATGCATCCACCGCCTCTTTCGCCTGGGGCGTAACGAAACCCGCCTCCAGCACCAGCACCTGGTACACCCCGCGTTTGATGGCTTCGGCACTCAGGTGGGCGGAGTTTTCATTGGTGGTGCACAAGAAACGCACCCAGGAAGTGAGGATGATCCAGGCATTGAGGGTCAGGGCTTCGGTTTGCACCGGGTCCATATTCAGGATGCCCGCATCGACAAACCCCTGGTAGATGGCGCCGCCCTGGATCAGGCAACGCTGGGAAAAACGCCGATAGCCGGTGGCCAGTTCCGGGTCGCTCTCCAGCAGGTGTTCAAGGTCGCGGTGCAGAAAACGGTAGCGCCACATGCCGGCCAGTAAGGCCTGGAGGTAGAAGCGCTTGTCTTCCACCAACATGGCTCGCCCCTGGGGCGGACGCAGGAAAGTGTCCACCAACGCTTCATATTCGCGGAACAGCACGGCGATGATCGCCTGCTTGTTGGGGAAGTGGTAGTACAGGTTGCCCGGCGAAATTTCCATATGGGCGGCGATATGGTTGGTGCTGATACTGCGCTCACCCTGCTGGTTAAAAAGCTCCAGGCTGGTTTGCACAATGCGTTCGCTGGTCTTTACTCGTGGTGCCATAGGGGAATCAGCTTCTGTACACGTGATAGGGCATCTTACGGCCTATCCTTGCCAGGATAAATCTGCATGTTGCTGCAATGTTATTTGACAATTTAGAGCAATGACTCTAAAAATCCAGGCAGACCAATAACAATCGGTACTGCGCCATGTCTGCCAACGTTGCCTACCTGCAAGATACCCAGGCGCTGGATCAACTCCAGGACCTGTTCGACGCCCAACGCCGCGCCTACGCCGCCCACCCGATGCCACCAGCCGCACAGCGCCAGCAGTGGCTCAAGGCCTTGCGGGATGTGCTCAGTGACGAGCGCCAGGCACTGATCAATGCGATCAGCCAGGATTTCAGCCACCGCAGCGCCGATGAAACCCTGTTCGCCGAATTGATGCCCAGCCTGCATGGCATTCACTACGCCAGCAAACACCTCAAGGGCTGGATGAAACCTTCCCGCCGCGCTGTAGGCCTGGCCTTCCAACCCGCGTCAGCCAAAGTCATTTACCAACCCCTGGGCGTGGTCGGCGTGATCGTGCCATGGAACTACCCGCTGTACCTGGCCATCGGTCCACTGGTGGGTGCGTTGGCAGCGGGAAACCGGGTGATGCTCAAGCTCAGCGAATCCACGCCCGCTACCGGCGAACTGCTCAAGACCTTGCTGGCCAGGATTTTCCCTGAGGACCTGGTGTGCGTGGTGCTCGGCGAGGCCGAAGTGGGCATGGCGTTTTCCAAGCTGCGCTTCGATCACCTGCTGTTTACCGGGGCTACCAGTATCGGCAAACACGTGATGCGCGCCGCTGCCGAGCACCTCACGCCAGTCACCCTGGAACTGGGCGGCAAGTCGCCGGCCATCGTCTCCGCCGACGTCCCGCTCAAGGACGCCGCCGAACGCATCGCCTTCGGTAAAGCCTTGAACGCCGGGCAAACCTGCGTGGCCCCGGACTACGTGCTAGTGCCGGAGGACCGCGTGGAGGGTTTCGTCGAGGCCTACAGCAAGGCGGTTCGCGGGTTTTATCCGACGTTGGCCGACAACCCGGACTACACCGCCATCATCAATGAGCGGCAACTGGCCCGGCTCAATGCCTACGTCAAGGACGCTACAGACAAGGGCGCCACCCTGATCCCGCTGTACGACCAAGGCCAGGCACGGCGCATGGCCCATAGCCTGCTGCTGAATGTCAGCGACGACATGACGGTGATGCAGGACGAAATCTTCGGCCCGGTGCTGCCGATCGTGCCTTATCGCGGCATCGACCAAGCCTTTGCCTACATCAACCAACGCCCTCGCCCGCTGGCCCTGTATTACTTCGGCTACAACAAACGCGAACAGGATCGGGTACTCCACGAGACCCATTCCGGCGGCGTCTGCCTGAACGACACCCTCCTGCACGTGGCCCAGGACGACATGCCCTTTGGCGGCATCGGACCGTCAGGCATGGGCCACTACCACGGCCATGAAGGGTTCCTGACGTTCAGCAAAGCCAAGGGCGTGCTGGTGAAACAGCGCCTGAACGCGGCGAAATTGATCTACCCGCCCTACGGCAAATCGATCCAGAAACTGATCCAAAAGTTGTTTGTCCGCTGACACCGCCACCCACGGGATAACAATAACAATGAACCCTAGCCTCACGGATTCACCCGCGCTGTCGCGGCGCGGCGTCTTGAAGATCGGCCTGTGCGCCAGCGCCTTCCTGGCCACGGCCGGGCTGGGCGCCAGCCTCAGCGGCTGCTCCAGCAGCACCCCGGCCAGCGGCTTTGCCATGTTGCGCAGCAGTGACTTGCCGTTCCTGCGCGCGGTGATGCCGGTGCTGCTCGAAGGCGTTGCCAGCGCCCAGCACGTGGTCGCCGGGATTGAAGACACGCTGAAAAAACTCGACTACAGCCTGCAGCACCTGTCGCCGGAGATGTTCAAGCTCACCCAGCAACTGTTCGATGTGCTCGGCATGGGCATTACGCGCGGCCCGTTGACCGGCATCTGGGGCAGCTGGGAAAACGCCAGCGCGGAGCAGATCCGCAACTTCCTGCACCGCTGGGAAAACAGCTACCTGAACCTGCTGCGCATGGGCCAGGGCTCGCTGCTCAAGCTGGTGATCATGGCCTGGTACTTCCGGCCCGCCGCCTGGGCGCATTGCGGTTACCCCGGCCCGCCGAAGATCTGATTTGCATCCCTCACAATAAAAACAAGAGACGACCCTGATGCCCGTACCCGATCTGTTCCGCGACGGCCTGGCCCGCGGCTGGAAAACCCACAATGGCGCCGCCCTCGACAGCGACCTGACCCTCGAAGCCGACGTGGCCATTATCGGCAGCGGCGCCGGTGGCGGCACCACCGCCGAAATCCTCAGCGCCGCGGGTTATAAAGTGCTGCTGATCGAAGAAGGCCCGCTCAAGACCAGCAGCGACTTCAAGCTGCTGGAAGACGAGGCCTACGCCAGCCTGTATCAGGAAGGCATCGGCCGCATGAGCAAGGACGGCGCGATCACCATCCTGCAGGGCCGCGCGGTGGGCGGTACCACGCTGATCAACTGGACCTCCAGCTTCCGCACCCCGGACGCCACTCTTAGCCATTGGGCCAGCGAGTACGCGGTAAAAGGCCACAGCAGCGCGGAAATGGCACCGTGGTTCGAAAAGATGGAGCAGCGCCTGGGCATCGCGCCGTGGGCCATCCCCCCGAATGCCAACAATGATGTGATCCGCAAAGGCTGCGAAAAGCTCGGCTACAGCTGGCATGTGATCCCGCGCAACGTACGTGGCTGCTTCAACCTGGGTTATTGCGGCATGGGCTGCCCGGTCAACGCCAAGCAGTCGATGCTGGTGACCACCATCCCATCCACCCTGGAAAAAGGCGGCGAACTGCTGTACCTGGCCCGCGCCGAGCAGCTCAAATACAGCGGCGACACCATCAGCAGCCTGGAATGCGTGGCGATGGACGCGCGTTGCGTGGCGCCTACCGGGCGCAAGATCACCGTGAAGGCCAAGCATTACGTGCTGTCGGGCGGCGGCATCAATAGCCCGGCGCTGCTGATGCGCTCGGATGCCCCCGATCCGCATTCGCGTCTGGGCAAGCGGACCTTTTTGCACTTGGTGAACTTCTCTGCCGGGCTGTTCGATGAGGTGATCAACCCGTTCTACGGCGCGCCGCAGTCGATCTATTCCGATCACTTCCAATGGCAGGACGGCACCACCGGCAAAATGTCCTACAAGCTGGAAGCACCGCCCCTGCATCCTGGCTTAGCCAGCACCTTGTTCGGCGGCTATGGCACACAGAACGCCTTGGACATGAGCCAATTGCCGCACACCCACGCCATGCTCGCGCTGTTGCGTGACGGCTTTCACCCCGACAGCCAGGGCGGCAGCGTGGATTTACGCGGTGACGGTACGCCGGTGCTCGACTATCAGGTTTCACCCTACGCCTGGGATGGTCTGCGCCGGGCCTTTCACAGCATGGCCGAAATCCAGTTCGCGGCGGGCGCCAAGTCAGTCAAGCCACTGCACCATGACGCACGGTTCGTGAACACCTTGGCCGAGGCACGCAGCGTAATTGAGGGTTTGAATCTGGAATTGCACCGGACAACCCTGGGCAGCGCCCATGTGATGGGTGGCTGTGCCATGGGTGAAGATCCAAAAAACGCGGTGGCTGACAGCCTTGGTCGCCATCACCAGTTGCGCAACCTGTCGATCCACGACGGTTCGTTATTCCCCACCAGTATTGGGGCTAACCCGCAATTATCGGTATACGGATTAACCGCTCAACTGGCGACAGCCTTGGCCGAACGTCTGAAAACAGCGTGAAAAAACACGCTATTCACGGTGTCTATACGGCTTTCTTATGCATAAGTTGACTTGGCCGACCGGGATGGCTGCGATACCATCCGGTTCCCCAACGGACTCCGCCAGGACGACGCGATGAACCGAGTGTTGTACCCAGGTACCTTCGACCCGATTACCAAAGGCCATGGCGATCTGGTCGAACGCGCCTCTCGTTTGTTCGACCATGTGATCATCGCAGTCGCGGCCAGCCCCAAGAAAAACCCGCTGTTTCCCCTGGAACAGCGCGTGGAGCTGGCGCGTGAGGTCACCAAGCACTTGCCCAACGTGGAAGTGGTGGGCTTTTCCACGTTGCTCGCGCA
This sequence comes from Pseudomonas sp. B14(2022), assembly GCF_012030485.1. NCBI lineage: Bacteria > Pseudomonadati > Pseudomonadota > Gammaproteobacteria > Pseudomonadales > Pseudomonadaceae > Pseudomonas > Pseudomonas sp. B14(2022). The sequence continues at coordinate 19,611 of NZ_JAAUVM010000034.1, read as the reverse complement.
TTTCGCCAAAGAGCAGAACGCCAATGTGTTCCTGCGAGGCCTGCGCGCGGTGTCGGACTTCGAATACGAATTCCAGCTGGCCAACATGAACCGCCAACTGGCGCCGGACGTGGAAAGCCTGTTCCTCACGCCGTCGGAACGTTATTCGTTCATTTCCTCGACGTTGGTGCGTGAAATTGCCGCTTTAGGCGGGGATATCACCAAGTTCGTGCACCCGGCCGTGGCCGATGCGCTGACGCTGCGCTTCAAGAAGTAATGTGGTGAGCGGGCTTGCCCGCGTTGGGCTGCGTAGCAGCCCTAATAAAGACTCGCGTCGCCTCAGGTGAATAACCGGTCGTCTGGTTTTGGGGCCGCTTCGCTGCCCAACGCGGGGCAAGCCCGCTCACCACAGCTCGCACTGCGGGCGCCAATGCGGCACAATTGCGCGCATTAGTTTTCAGATGCCTTGGCTGACAGCCCTGGCAGGAGTTTCCATGTCCCTGATCATCACCGACGATTGCATCAATTGCGACGTCTGCGAACCCGAGTGCCCGAACGCCGCCATCTCCCAAGGCGAAGAGATCTACGTGATCGACCCTAACCTGTGCACCCAGTGCGTCGGTCATTACGACGAGCCGCAGTGCCAGCAGGTATGCCCGGTGGATTGCATTCCGCTGGATGAAGCTCATCCGGAGTCGGAAGAGCAGTTGATGGAGAAGTACCGGAAGATTACCGGTAAAGCCTGAGGTTCTTCAGCGCCTATCAGGGCCTCATCGGGGGCAAGCCCCCGATGGCAATATCAGCATTCACACAGCAATCAGCTCTGGCACCTGGGGCAAAACACACTCGCCCGCTGCCCCAGCACCACATTGCGCAGCTCAGTCCCGCAGACCTTGCACGGCTCGCCACCCCGGCCGTAGACGAACAATTCCTGCTGGAAATACCCCGGCTGCCCGTCACCACCGATAAAGTCCCGCAACGTGGTGCCGCCACGCTCGATCGCCGCCGCCAGAATGCGCTTGATCTCGATCGCCAGCTTCAAATAACGCCCGCGTGAAATGCCGCCGGCGGCGCGACGCGGATCAATCCCCGCCGCAAACAACGCCTCGGTCGCATAGATATTGCCCACGCCCACCACCACCGCGTTGTCCATGATGAACGGCTTCACCGCCATGGACTTGCCGCGAGACAACTGAAACAAGCGCTCGCCATCAAACAGGTCCGTCAGCGGTTCCGGCCCCAGGCGGATCAGCAGTTCATGGTTGTGCGGGTCCTGGCTCCAGAGCATCGCGCCGAAACGCCGAGGGTCGGTGTAGCGCAGGGCCAGGCCAGACTCCAGCTCGATATCCACATGTTCATGCTTGGCCGCCGGCATGCCGACCTCCACCAGGCGCAGGTTGCCCGACATGCCCAGGTGGCTGATCAAGGTGCCCACTTCGGCGTTGATCAACAGGTACTTCGCCCGCCGCTCCACCAGCACGATGCGCTGGCCGGAAAGGCGCACATCGAGGTCTTCCGGAATCGGCCAGCGCAGGCGCCGCTCACGCACCACCACGCGGCTGACCCGCTGGCCTTCCAGGTGCGGCGCAATGCCGCGCCGGGTGGTTTCGACTTCTGGTAACTCGGGCATGTGTACCTCGTGAAGGGGGGATCAGTGCGCGCCCAGTTCGCGGATCGACAACTTCAGGCTTTCGAAGTCGTAGTCCGACAGGCCCACGTAGTCCAGCACCAGGTGGCCGATGGCATTCCACTCATGATCCACCGACTGGTTGCCCAGCACGCGGCAGGACGAGCAGATGTGCTCGGCCATCTTCAGGATCGCCAGCAGGTTTTTCAGCTGCGGATTGCGCGACGACTCATCACTGAAGACCGCCAAGGCGTTGTGGTGGTTGGCGATGGCATCGGTCACATGCTCCGGCAGGCGCCACGATTTGGCGGTGTAATAGCCGACCACCGCATGGTTGGTGTTGAACGCGTTGTTTTCGGTGTCGACCACGCGGCAGTCGGGGCCGGCGTTGGCGTAGGCCTGCTCCAGCACCGTCATGTAATTGGGGAAGCGCTTGAGCATCAGCGGCACGCCGCAATCGTGGAACAGCCCCAGGGCATAAGCCTCGTCCACCGCCTGGGCGCCGGTGCGCTTGGCCAGGGTCAGACAGGTCATGGCCACGTCCTGGGCGGTGTCCCAGAAGCGGTTGAGGGTGACGATGGTGTCGTCGCTCATCTCGCCCCGGATCGACAGGGCGTTGATCAGGTTGATGATCGACCGGCTGCCCAGCAGGTTCACCGCGCGCTGGATCGAGGCGATCTTGTTGCTCAGGCCGTAATAGGACGAATTGACGATCTTCAGCAACGCGCCGGACAGGCCCGGGTCCTGGGAGATCAACCGCGCGATCACTTCCAGGTCCGGGTCGGGCATGTACTGCTCCATCTGCAAATCCACCATGATTTGCGGCTGGGGCGGCACGCTGATGCCTTGGAGGGCCTGCTGGATCTGTTCGGCGGAAAGCTCTTGGGACATAAGTACATACTCTGGGATAGACGGGGATTCTAACCCCGATGGGAAGCTCACCGACACCTCAAAAACCGGATTGGAACCGGACCAAATGTGGGTGCCAGCTCCCACATGTCCGGCGGCGCGGCCAACAGGGGCGCAACACGGTATACTCCCGCTCTTTTTTCCGGAGCGACGTCATGTCCCTGCCAAGCCTGCGTCTCAAAGCCAACGCCGATCGTCGTTTGCGCAACGGCCACCTGTGGGTCTACAGCAACGAAATCGACGTGGCCGCCACCCCTCTCCACGGCTTCCAGGCGGGCGACCAGGCTATCCTGGAAGCGGCCGGCGGCAAGACCCTCGGCATCGTGGCCATGAGCCCGAACAACCTGATCTGCGCACGCCTGCTGTCGCGCGACATCAAGTTGCCGCTGGACAAGTCGCTGCTGGTGCACCGCATCAACGTCGCCCTGTCCCTGCGTGATCGCCTGTTCGACAAGCCGTTCTACCGCCTGGTCTACGGCGATTCCGACCTGCTGCCGGGCCTGGTAGTCGACCGTTTCGGCGACATCCTGGTGGTGCAGATCGCTTCGGCGACCATGGAGGCCCATAAGGAAGACGTGATCGCCGCACTGACCCAAGTGCTCAAGCCAAGCGGCATCCTGTTCAAGAACGACTCCGCCGCGCGCGACGCCGAAGGCCTCAACCGCTACGTCGAAACCGTGTTCGGCCTGGTGCCGGAGTGGGTCGCGCTGGAAGAGAACGGCGTGAAATTCGAGGCCCCGGTGATCCAGGGCCAGAAAACCGGCTGGTTCTACGACCACCGCATGAACCGCGCGCGCCTGGCCCCATACGCCAAAGGCAAACGCGTGCTCGACCTGTACAGCTACATCGGCGGCTGGGGCGTACAAGCCGCGGCCTTCGGCGCCAGTGAAGTGTTCTGCGTCGACGCCTCGGCCTTCGCCCTCGATGGTGTGGAGCGCAACGCCGCGCTGAACGGCGTTGCCGAGAAGATGACCTGCATCGAAGGCGACGTCTTCGAAGCCCTCAAAGAACTGAAAGCCAGCGAAGAACGCTTCGACGTGATCGTCGCCGACCCACCGGCCTTCATCAAACGCAAAAAAGACATGAAGAACGGCGAAGGCGCCTACCGCCGCCTGAACGAGCAAGCCATGCGCCTGCTCAGCAAGGACGGCATCCTGGTCAGCGCCTCGTGCTCCATGCACCTGCCGGAAGATGACCTGCAAAACATCCTGCTGACCAGCGCCCGCCATCTGGACCGCAATATCCAGATGCTTGAGCGTGGCGGCCAGGGTCCGGATCATCCGGTGCACCCGGCGATTGTCGAGACCCGGTATATCAAGAGCATTACGTGCCGTTTGTTGCCAAACAGCTAAAGCCAAGCACAGATAAAAATGTGGGAGGGGGCTTGCCCCCGATAGCCGTGTATCAGCCAGCTAATAGGGGGCTGACACTACGCAATCGGGGGCAAGCCCCCTCCCACATTTGTTTTGTGGTTGCCGTGAAAACTTTTCCTACCCAAGCAAGCCACGTCCATTCAGGAAGTTTCTCTCAACGCTTTTGATTGAATTCCACTTTTCGCAGACTAGTATCGGTTTCTGGTTTTACTCCGGAAAACAAAAACAATGTCTGGGCCCTCCCTCTCCCGCTTTATCCTCATCACCTGCATTTCACTGATCAGCTTCTTCCCGATCAATATCCTGCTGCCCTCCTTCCCCGCGCTGGCAACCCGCTTCGAAACGCCCAGCGCAGACATCGCACTGTCCATCAGCCTGTTCACCCTGGTCTTTTCCATCTCCCAACTGGTCGCCGGCCCGCTTTCGGATAAATGGGGGCGCAAGGAAGTGCTGCTCGGCTGCATCACGCTGTCGATCCTCGGGGCGATAGGCTGCGCAATGGCCCCGGATTACCTGACCTTCCTGCTGTTTCGCACGGTCCAGGCCATGGGCTGCGGCTTCTTCGTATTGGGCCATGCACTGGTGGAAGACCTGTTCGACGAAAAGAACCGAGCCCGGGTGCGCCTCTATTACATGACCCTGAGCGGCTCGTTTGTCGCGCTGTCGCCGCTGATCGGCTCCTGGCTGCAAACCACCTTCGACTGGCAAGGAAGCTTCTATGGGTTTGCGCTCATGGCATTGGGCATGTTGATCCATGCGTTTTGCATCCTGCCTTCCAAGGCTGCCAGCCCGCACCACGCGCCAGTCTCGATCCTGGGCACGCTCAGAGCGGTCGCCGCCAATCGCGACTTCCTGCGCTACTGGTGGATCGCCGCCTTGGTGTTTGCCTGCTACTTCGCCTTGATCAGCGTGACGCCGCTGATTTTCATGGATGCGCTGAAGCTGTCCGAATACCAATATGCGTGGGTGCTGACGGTGTACGGCGTGGCCTATCTGCTCGGCGGCGTTGCTGCCTCGTACCTGCAAAAACGCATGGCGCTGTCCCGGCAAATCAACATCGGCCTCGGACTATTGCTCGTCGCGGGTGTGCTGTTGACGCTGATCATTATTTTTGAAGCCATCACCACCTTGACTCTGCTGATCCCGATGCTGATCAGCGCCCTGGCCGTGACGCTGGTTCGTCCGGCGGCGATTTCGGCGGCGATGCTGTTGTTCTCGAGCAGCGCGGGCACTGCCGCATCGGCCGGGAACAGCATCATGTTCCTCACGGCCGCCGTCAGCAGTGCGGCCTTGGCACAAACCGGAACGCATCTGCTGCTGACCATTGCGGTGAGCTTCGTCGTGTTCAGCCTCTGGGGCTGGTTGACGAATTTACGGGTCGGACGTTAACGCTTTCCCCCTCGCTCCTACAGGAAGACGGTGTAGAATCGGCCCTATTCATCGCCAGTCATCCCCCGGCGGGTTTATGAGCTCAAGGCCAATGCGCACGGCGATCCCGTCACGTTTGCGGCAACTTCCGGACACCAGTGCCATTTTTCGGGTGTTCCAGACGTCAAATAGAAGCTCACTCCCCTTTGATACCGATTAGCCGCCCGGAGTGCTCCAATGCCTGATTACCGCTCGAAAACATCCACCCACGGCCGCAACATGGCCGGTGCCCGCGCATTGTGGCGTGCCACGGGGATGAAAGATGACGACTTCAAGAAGCCGATCATCGCGATTGCCAACTCGTTCACCCAGTTCGTACCGGGCCACGTGCACCTCAAGGACCTGGGCCAACTGGTCGCCCGCGAGATCGAACGCGCCGGCGGCGTGGCAAAAGAATTCAACACCATCGCCGTGGACGACGGCATCGCCATGGGCCATGACGGCATGCTGTATTCCCTGCCGAGCCGCGAGATCATCGCTGACTCCGTGGAGTACATGGTCAACGCCCACTGCGCCGACGCCATCGTCTGCATCTCGAACTGCGACAAGATCACCCCCGGCATGCTGATGGCCGCCCTGCGCCTGAACGTCCCGGTGATCTTCGTCTCCGGCGGCCCGATGGAAGCCGGCAAGACTAAGCTCGCCTCCCATGGCCTGGACCTGGTCGACGCCATGGTCATCGCCGCCGATTCCAGCGCTTCTGACGAGAAGGTTGCGGAATACGAGCGCAGCGCCTGCCCGACCTGCGGTTCGTGCTCCGGTATGTTCACCGCCAACTCGATGAACTGCCTGGTGGAAGCCCTCGGCCTGGCGTTGCCGGGCAACGGTTCGACCCTGGCCACCCACAGCGACCGCGAGCAGCTGTTCCTGCAGGCCGGCCGCACCATCGTCGAGTTGTGCAAGCGCTACTACGGCGAGAACGATGAGTCGGTGTTGCCGCGCAATATCGCCAACTTCAAGGCGTTCGAAAACGCCATGACCCTGGACATCGCCATGGGCGGGTCCACCAACACCATCCTGCACTTGCTGGCCGCGGCCCAGGAAGCCGAGATCAATTTCGACCTGCGCGACATCGACCGTCTGTCCCGCCATGTGCCGCAACTGTGCAAGGTCGCGCCGAACATCCAGAAGTACCACATGGAAGACGTGCACCGCGCCGGCGGGATCTTCTCGATCCTCGGCTCCCTGGCCCGCGGCGGCCTGCTGCACACCGACCTGCCGACCGTGCACAGCAAATCCCTGGCCGAAGGCATCGCCAAGTGGGACATCACCCAGACTGACGACGAAGCCGTGCACACCTTCTTCAAGGCAGGCCCGGCCGGTATCCCGACGCAAACTGCATTCAGCCAGTCGACCCGTTGGGACACCCTCGACGCCGACCGTGAAAACGGCTGCATCCGCAGTGTCGAACACGCCTACTCCAAAGAAGGCGGCCTGGCCGTGCTGTACGGCAACATTGCCCTCGACGGCTGCGTGGTGAAAACTGCCGGCGTGGATGAATCCATCCACGTCTTCGAAGGCCGCGCCAAGATCTACGAAAGCCAGGACAGCTCGGTACGCGGCATCCTCGCCGACGAAGTGAAAGAAGGCGACATCGTGATCATCCGCTACGAAGGCCCTAAAGGCGGCCCGGGTATGCAAGAGATGCTCTACCCGACGTCGTACCTGAAATCCAAAGGCCTGGGCAAAGCCTGCGCCCTGCTCACCGACGGCCGTTTCTCCGGCGGCACCTCGGGCCTGTCCATCGGCCACGCTTCACCTGAAGCCGCCGCCGGCGGTGCGATTGGCCTGGTGCAGGACGGCGACAAGGTCCTGATCGACATTCCGAACCGCTCGATCAACCTGTTGATCAGCGATGAAGAACTGGCAGCGCGCCGGGTCGAGCAGGACAAGAAAGGTTGGAAGCCGGTGGAGAAGCGTCCGCGCAAAGTCACGACCGCGTTGAAGGCCTATGCCTTGCTGGCGACCAGTGCCGACAAGGGTGCGGTACGTAACAAGGCCATGCTGGATGGGCTGTAAGGGCTAACCGCCACACATGAAAATGCCCCGCCAAATGCGGGGCATTTTTATATCCGGATGTAATCAGAACTGCGGTGTGTAGGTCATGGTGAACATCACATTACGCGGATCGCCGTAGTAGTTGCTGCCCCAGTTCGCGTTGTAGGCAGGGATGTAGTACTTCTTGTCGAACAGGTTGTACAGGTTCGCCGCGACGGTGAACTCCTGGTTGATCTTGTAGGCCACCCGCGAATCCCACAGTGCATTGCCCGGCACGCTGAAGGTGCGGTCGTAGGCCACGGTACTGCTTTGCGCGGTCACCCCGGCGCCGACGCTGACTTTGTTCCAGTCACCCGGCAACTGGTAATCGCCCCAGACCTTGAGCAAGTGCTTGGGTGTCCAAGTGCTGAATATCTTGCCTTCGTAGGTGTCGTCCTTGAGAAATTTGGTGGTGTTGTAGGTGTAGCTGGAGACCAGTTGCAAACCCGGCAGCACTTCGCCGCCCAAGGTGGCTTCCAGGCCTTGACTGCGGACCTTGCCCGAGGCGACCGAGCAGTACCAGCCATCGCAGTTCATTGGCCCTTGAAGGTCTTGGACGCCGCGATTTTCCTGGTCATAACGGAAGATCGCAAACGAGGTATTGAGACGACCATCCGCCAACTCACCCTTGAGACCCAACTCGTAGTTCTTGCCCTCGATAGGCTTGAGCAAGGAGCCGGAAGTTGTCCGGTTGGTTTGTGGTTCGAACGCATCGGCGTAACTGGCATAGGCAGACCATTGGTCATTGAGGGCATATACCAGGCCCGCATACGGCGTGACCTTGCCACTAGTCTGAGTGGCGCTTCCAGACGGGCTGCCGTACGCCCCCCTGGAACCACTTTGGTCGATGTAGGAATAGTCATACCAACTGGTACGCGCACCAACGATCAAGGTCAGCGGATCGAGCACTTTCACGCGCCAGGTGCCGTAGATGCCCTTCTGACGAATGTCGTACCAGCTCCTCGACGCATTTCCTGCCTGAAACAGCTGGTACTTATCGCGCTGCGGACGGTTGTGGTCGATGTTGAAAATATCCGCGCCAGCCGTTGCCGCCCGCGACCACTGGTCGGTGGTGGTGAGTTTGGAATAGTTGGCGCCCAACACCATCTCCTGTTGGAAACCCAGGCCTTCAAACTCGCCGTTGACATACACATCCGCACCGCGACTTTTGGTATTGAAGTCAGTAACCCAGTCCACATAGCGCACGTTACCGGAGTCGCCGGGGTTGGGGATGGCGTCCCATGTCGCTTGGTATGTCGCGTCGTTATGTTCGTCCATCGCCACGAGGGCGGCTTTCACTTTCCAGTCGTCGTTGAAGCGATGCTCGATGTCGGCAAACACCTGGGTTTGGTTGTTGACGGCGCGGTTCCAGCTGGCACCGACGAAGGTCGAGCGTGACAGCCCAATATCGTTGCCGTTGGCGTAACGGGGCAGCGACATGAAGTTGGGGCGCGAATGGCCTTTCTGGTTGCTGATGCCCACGCCCACGGTGGTATCAGGCGTGAAGTCGTAGTCCATCGCCGCGTAGACCGTCTGATTCCAGCCGCCGACATAATCGACAAAGGAGTCGGTGGTGTCGTAATCCGCCACAAACCGGCCGCGCAACGTGCCTTCAGCGTTCAGCGGGCCGCCGGCATCGACCTGGGTGCCGTAGTGATCCCAGGAGCCGGCCTTGGCGGTGATGGTCACCGTTGGCGCCTGCTGGCCGCGTTTGCGCACCAGGTTCATGGTGCCGCCGGGGCTGTTCGCGCCTTGCAGCAAAGCGGCCGGGCCGCGCAGGGTTTCGACGCGGTCGTAGATCGCCATGTTTTCGGTGAGATAGCTGCCCAGCGCGTAGGTATTACGCGGAATGCCTACGCCGTCGTATTGCAGGGTGCCGATCTCGAAGCCACGGGAGAAGATGAACATGCCGGGGCCGGGGGATTTGGTCGCGGTCAGGCCGGGCGTGCGCTTAACCACTTCGGAGAGCTTGGTGGTGTTCTGGTCGTCCATCTGCTTGCGGGTCATGACGCTGACCGATTGCGGGATATCCTTGAGCTTTTGCTCGCCCTTGCCCAGGGTCACCGCGCCGGTGGTGTAGGAGCCGCTGCCTTCGGTGGTGGCGCCCAGGTGTTCGGCGCTGATGGTGGTGGCGCCGACTTCGATGGCGGAGCCTGTGTCCATGTGCTTTTCCAGGGTCACGGTGTCCGCGTTGATAAATGCCGCACTCAGCCCGGTGCCGCCGAGCAGTTGCCCCAAGGCTTCGCGCTGGCCGAGGTTGCCTTTGACACCCGGCGATAGCACGCCCTGAGTCAACTCACCCGACACCAGCACCTGAACTCGCGTCACCGCCGAAAACGCCGCCAGCGCACCGTCCAGGCTTTGCCCCGCAATATCGAAGCGGTAGCTCTGGGCCTGGGTGGTTTCGGCGGCCTGCAAATACAGCGGCGCAGTGCCAAAGGCCATGGAAATGGCCAGTGCCAACAAGGACCGTGCGGCGAATCGGTGTGCCATGGATGGTGCTCCCCGGTGCAAAAAGTCTGTGATCGGCGCCGCACTACTTGAGAGTGCTTACTATTTACGCCTCAGTGATCAAGGACGAGTGCTTGGGGAGAAACCCTGAAATTTTTTTCAAAAAGTTGCGATTACGATGCCTTACCTTCGCGCAACACCAGTAAATAAGGGGTGTAGTGCTCGGCGTGCAGATTGAGGGTGTACTCCAGCGCTTTGATCACCGCGTCGGGTTTGTCAATTTCAAACACACCCGACACCACGCGGTTGCGCAGCGCATCACCTAGCACCAGGGTCTTGCCGGGCCAATAGCGATTCAACTCGCTGACCACTTCCGACAGCGGTTGCTGGCGAAACACCAGTTGCCGTTGGCGCCAGGCAAAGCCACTGGCCGGGTCGAAAGCATGGACCTCGGCCAGGCGTTGGCCTTGATATTCAACGGCCCGCCCTGGCTCCAGGTATACCGGCTCACCGCTGCCGGCACTGACCTGCACCATGCCCTGCGCCACCTGCACGCGTGTTTGCGCATCGCGCCGCGCAACGCTGAACTGCGTCCCGACCACCCTCACCCAGCCGTCGCCCGACTGCACCACGAACGGCCGTGCCGGATCCTTAGTGACGTCGAAAAAGCCTTCGCCACGCAGCAAACGGATTTGCCGTTCGCCCCCGCTCAAACGGATCTGCACCGCGCTGTCGGTGTTGAGTTGCAGGTGCGAGCCGTCGGCCAGCTCGATGCTGCGCGACTCGCCGGTGCCGGTGGCGTAGTCCGCGCGCAGGCGGTCGAGCCATGGCGTGTTCTGGACGGTAAGCCCCACGGCCAGCAACACCGCCGCAGCACACGCCCAACGCTGCCAGGCTCGCGCCGGTTTGTGCCAGGCGGCCTGTTCGGCGCGGCGAATCACCCGCGCCGGTTCGCGCAGGCCGCCGAGCATCGCCTGCACTTCCTGCCAGGCGTCATCCTGGGCCGGGCCTTGCCCCAGCCAGGCGGCAAAGGCGTCCATGTCGGCCGCCGTCACGTCCTCGGCCTGCAGGCGGAAATACCAGCCGGACGCTTCGTCGAACAACACGTCGGCAGTGGGGGTGGCGGTCATGACCGACGTCCTTGTTCATCGCAGGCAAGCCGCGTCTTGATGTAGGCGCGGCATTCGATCAAGGCGCGGCGCAGTTGGTATTCCACACTGCGGGCCGTGATCGACAGGCGTTCGCCAATCTCGCGGTAGGAAAGTTCGTCAACATGATAGAGCAGGAAGATCTGCCGAGTCGCTTCAGGCAACGCCAGGATCGCGTCCTGCATCAGTTGTTCCTGTTGGTAGGCGGCCAATTGCTCGTCGGCACCTGGGTTGCTGCACGGCAGCTCTTCGCTGGGCTCGCCGGCGTCCAGGCGCTCACGACGGATGGCCTGGCGCTGATGATCGCGCACCAGGTTGCTGGCGATGGTGAAGAGGAAGGCTGGGAGGTTATCGATCTTTTCGCCGCAATCCATGCGAGCCAGGCGCAGGAACGACTCCTGAGTCAGGTCGGCGGCCACCTGGGCGCTGCCGGTGCGGCGAGTGACGAAGGCTTCGAGGGCTTTCTTCTGCTCCGCGAACAGGCGCGCAATCTGCGAATTCCAGGAGGACACAGCACTACCTTGAGAAGAACGTCGGGTTCAAGAAGTGCGCACGCTAGCAGAGGATGAGATTGACTCGCAATTGATATCTATTTTTGCCTGGGTTTTATGGTGTTCTTGAAGCCGCCATCGGCGGCAAGCCCCCTCCCACATTTTGATGTGTGCACACCTTCGAATGTGGGAGCTGGCTTGCCTGCGATGCAGGCGACTCGGTGTTACTGAATCTCGTCAGGCTTGACGATCACCCAGTTCTTGTCCGCCGTTACCGGCAACCCTTCCTTGGCTTGCGCCGCCGCATGCTTGGCCATCATGCCGTTGAGTTGGGCCATGTATTTGTCCTTGCGGTTGATCCACAGGTGGATGCCGCCCTTGGCCACGTCCACATCGTGGAACAGCATGTAACCGTCACTGGTCGGCGTATCGCCGCCGACGATCACCGGTTTTTTCCATTCGTCGATGTAGGTCAGGATTGCCGCGTGCTTGCCGGCCATCCAGGTCGCCGGGGTCCACAGGTAGGGGGTCAGCTCCAGGCCGAGGTTGGCTTTTTCGTCGTATTTGCCGGCGGCGATCTGTTTGCGTGCGGTGGTCAGTTCGCCGGTCTTGCGGTCCTTGAGCAAGGTCGTCACGCCGATGACATTCTCGGGTTTGACGTTGTAGCCGTACTTCGGATCCGCGGCGACCATGCGCACCAGTTCTTCCGACGCAGCGGTCATTACGTACACCTCGATGCCATTTTCCATCAGCTTGTTGTACAGCTCGGCCTGGCCGGTGAAGACCTTCGGCGGCTGTACCTCGGACTGCTTCACCACGTCGCCTTCGAAATAGCTGACCGGCACCGGTTTGCCGGAGGCCATCAACTCATCCACCTGGACCTTGAGTTCCTTGAGGGTGAAGCCGGAAAACACCTGCGCAACCCACGGGTAGCAGACCATGTCGTCGACTTCGCAGAGGCGATAGTAGTAGCTGAACAGACTTTCCTTATGGTCGGCGGTGTCTTTGAACGGCATAAGCTTGAGCGACGGATCGAGGCTGTCGCGGGTGATCAGGCCCTTGTTTTCCATGTAGGGCAGCAGGGACTCTTCGAGGTCGTAGCGGTAGCTGGTGTTGTCCATGTCGAACACCGCGAAGTTACCCTTGTTGGCGTTGGCGGCGATCATCTCGTTCAGTTGTTTGGCGGCGGGTGCCGGCCAGTGTTTCAACTCTGTGGCGGCGAACGCCTGGCTGGCGAGTCCGAGGCAGAATGCGGCGGCTAGTAATTTCGGCGCGAGCTTCATAGGCGTTGTCTCCCTGAGTGAAAGACATGGACGCTAACAAATCACTGTGACAGTTCCCAACACGAGCACGACGGTGTGCGTCCCAATTCCGTCACGGGCATACGTCAGAGCGTCAGCGCCTTATTCCGAAAACGACAGGCACCATTCCATATCGGTATTAAATCAATATATTTCAAGCTGTTAGCATTTCCGGCTCGCAATCGCAGGCTCACGCGATTGGCTGCTTTCTCAACGGAGCTTCAATGAATCTGCCCCTGATTCTCAACTTACTGGTGTTCGTGGCCCTGTTGCTGGGCCTGGCACAAACCCGTCGCACAAATTGGAGCCTCGCCAAGAAGGTTCTGTTCGCCCTGGTCCTCGGCGTAGCGTTCGGTACGGCCTTGCACGCCATTTACGGCGACGGCAACCCCGTGCTCAAGGCCTCCATTGGCTGGTTCGACCTGGTCGGCAACGGTTACGTGCAACTGCTGCAAATGATCGTGATACCGCTGGTATTCGCCTCGATCCTCAGCGCCGTGGCGCGCCTGCATAACGCCTCGTCCCTGGGCAAGATCAGCTTCCTGACCATCGGCACACTGCTGTTCACCACCGCGATTGCAGCGCTGATCGGTATCGGCCTGACCAACCTGTTCGGCCTCACCGCCGAAGGCCTGGTGGCCGGCACCCAGGAAATGGCGCGCCTGCAAGTGATCCAGAGCGATTACGCCGGCAAGGTTGCCGACCTGAATATCCCGCAGTTGCTGCTCTCGTTCGTGCCGGCCAACCCGTTCGCCGACCTCGCCCGGGCCAAGCCGACGTCGATCATCAGCGTGGTGATTTTCGCGGCATTCCTCGGGGTTGCCGCACTGCAACTGCTCAAGGATGACGTGGAAAAAGGCCAGAAGGTGCTCAACGCCATCGACACCCTGCAAGCCTGGGTGATGCGTCTGGTGCGCCTGGTGATGAAGCTGACCCCTTACGGTGTACTGGCGCTGATGACCAAGGTGGTCGCCGGTTCCAACCTGCAGGACATCATCAAGCTCGGCAGTTTTGTCGTGGTGTCGTACCTGGCCCTGGGCCTGATGTTTGTGGTGCACGGCCTGTTGCTGTCCCTGGCCGGGATCAACCCGCTGCGCTTCTTCCGCAAAGTCTGGCCGGTGCTGACCTTTGCCTTCACCAGCCGCTCCAGCGCGGCGGCCATCCCGCTGAGCATTGAGGCGCAGACCCGCCGCCTGGGCATCCCGCAATCCATCGCCGGCTTCGCCGCCTCATTTGGCGCGACCATCGGCCAGAACGGTTGCGCGGGTCTCTACCCTGCCATGTTGGCGGTGATGGTAGCGCCGACCGTGGGCATCAACCCGCTGGACCCGCTGTGGATCGCGACCCTGGTAGCGATTGTGACCCTGAGTTCGGCCGGTGTGGCGGGCGTGGGCGGCGGCGCGACCTTTGCCGCGTTGATCGTGCTACCGGCCATGGGCTTGCCGGTGTCACTGGTGGCGCTGCTGATTTCCGTGGAGCCACTGATCGACATGGGCCGTACGGCGCTGAACGTGAATGGTTCGATGACGGCGGGGGCAATTACCAGCCAGATCATGGGGCAGACGGATAAAGCGTTGTTGGATGCGGATGAGCATGCGGAGTTAGCGCAGGCCTGATAGGCCGCCATCGGGGGGCAAGCCCCCTCCCACAGTTGATCGAGTTCCAACATGAGAATGCGGTCGAGTGTGGGAGGTGGCTTGCCCCCGATGCTTTTAGGCTTTTTCCCAGACTTCGAAGTTGTAAGCCGGCTTATCACCTTCGGCGGGGTTCGGCAGATTGGAAACCAACTTCCACTGGCTCGCATCAAACGCCGGAAACCACGCATCCCCCTCCGGGCTCAGCGCCACGCGTGTCAGGTACAGGCGATCCGCCTGTTCGAGCCCCTGCGCATACAACTGCGCGCCGCCGATCAGCATCAGCTCATCCGCGCCCTGCTCCAGCGCCCAGGCTTCAGCCCGCGCCACGGCGGCATCGAGTGACGGAAAAACTTCCGCACCTTCCAGCGCCAGGTCGGTCTGACGGCTGACCACAATGTTCAAGCGCCCCGGCAGCGGTCGGCCCAGGGAGTCCCAGGTCTTACGCCCCATGATGATCGGCTTGCCGAGCGTGATGGCCTTGAAATATTTGAAATCCCCCGGCAAATGCCAGGGCATGCTGTTGTCGACGCCGATCACGCGGTTTTCACCGAGGGCTGCGATCAGGCTTAAAGGGAGAGTTTTTTTCATGGCGACGAGAATACCAGAGGTACGAGTCAGCAGTTATGCTCCAGGCTCACGAACACAACAGGATGGCGCGTGACAGCACTGAACCCCCTGCACAAACTCTGGCTGACGGAAACCGTGCGCCTGCGCGAAGAACACGCCGGCCCCCTGGAAGACCAGGAAGCCAATCGCCTCGCCCGCACGGAGGGCGGCGACCTGCCGACGCGCATTCAACAGCGCGCCCTGCACCTGGCCGAGCGCGATGGGTTGACCGCCGCCCTCACGCGCTGGCTGCAAGGCGCACGCCTGGCCCTGGTGCTGCTGGCGGTGGTGGCCGTCATCAGCGGCGCGGGCCTGGCCTTTGCTGGGCTGGGCAACGGCTTGACCCCGGTGAATGTGTTCTGGGCCCTGGGCAGCCTGCTCGGCTTGAACCTGATCCTGCTGTTGAGCTGGGCGTTGGGCCTGCTGTTTGCCGGCGAGCACAGCGCCAGCCTCGGGCGCCTGTGGTTGTGGTTGAGTGAAAAACTTGCGCGCGATGCCAAGGCCGCTCAGTTGGCCCCGGCGTTGCTGCTGTTGCTGCAACGGCAGAAACTCAATCGCTGGGCGGTCGGTGTGCTGGTCAACAGCCTCTGGTTGCTGGCGCTGCTCAGCGCGCTGGTGATTCTGCTGACGCTGCTCGCCACCCGCCGTTACGGCTTTGTGTGGGAAACCACTATCCTCGGGGCCGACACCTTCGTCGCCGTGACCCAGGCCCTCGGCACCCTGCCCGCCCTGCTGGGCTTCAATGTGCCGACCGTCGAGATGATCCGCGCCAGCGGCGATTCCGCCCTCAACATCGAAAGCGCCCGCCAGGCGTGGGCCGCCTGGTTGGTCGGCGTATTGCTGGTCTACGGCCTGCTGCCAAGGTTGATCCTCGCCCTGCTGTGCCTGTGGCGCTGGAAACGCGGGCGCGCCGCCTTGCGCCTGGACCTCAACCTGCCCGGCTACAGCCCACTGCGCGAACGCCTGATGCCCAGCAGCGAGCGCCTTGGTGTCAACGATGCCGCGCCGGAACAACTGCACCACGTCACCGGAGGCGTCAGTGAGTTGGACAGCGACGGCACCTTACTGGTCGCCATCGAACTGGACGATCAGCACCCCTGGCCGCCCAAGCTGCCGGCCAATGTGAAGAACGCCGGCATCCTCGACAGCCGCGAATCGCGCAACAAGCTCCTGGAGCAACTCAGTCGCTTCCCACCCGCACGCCTGGCCATCGCCTGCGACCCGCGCCGTTCGCCCGACCGTGGCAGCCTGGCGCTGGTCGCCGAACTCGCACGCAGCGCAGCCGCCACCCGTGTATGGCTGCTGCAAGCCCCGCCCGGCCAGGCGCTGGATGCCGAGCGCCTGGGCGACTGGCACAGCGCGCTGCAACAACTGGAGCTGCCGTTCGCCGACTGCGCGCCGTTGAACTGGCTGGAGACCGGTCATGACTAAGCCACTGAAGCTCGCCGTGGTCGGCCACACCAACGTCGGCAAAACCTCGTTGCTGCGCACCCTCACCCGTGACGTCGGTTTCGGTGAAGTCTCCCATCGCCCTAGCACCACGCGGCATGTCGAAGGCGCGCGCTTGTCGGTCGACGGCGAAGCCTTGCTGGAGCTGTACGACACGCCCGGCCTGGAAGACGCCATCGCTCTGCTCGATTACCTGGAACGCCTGGATCGCCCCGGCGAACGCCTGGACGGCCCGGCCCGCCTGGCGCGGTTCCTGGAAGGCAGCGAAGCCCGCCAGCGTTTCGAGCAGGAAGCCAAGGTGCTGCGCCAACTGCTGGCATCGGACGCCGGCCTGTATGTGATCGACGCTCGCGAACCGGTGCTGGCCAAGTACCGTGATGAACTGCAAGTGCTGGCCAGTTGCGGCAAACCGTTGCTGCCGGTGCTCAACTTCGTCAGCAGCAGCGACCACCGCGAGCCGGACTGGCGTGAAGCCCTGGCGCGCCTCGGCCTGCATGCGCTGGTGCGTTTCGACAGCGTCGCGCCGCCGGAAGACGGCGAGCGCCGCCTGTATGAAAGTCTCGCCCTGCTGCTGGAAAACGCCCGGCCACAGTTGCAGCGCTTGATCCTCGACCAGGATGCCCAACGCCAGGCCCGTCAACAGAGCGCCGCGCGGTTGATTGCCGAATTGCTGATCGACTGCGCCGCGTGCCGACGCAGCGTGGTGACTGAAGATGAGCAACAAGCCATCAGCGATTTGCGCAAGGCGGTGCGTCAGCGTGAGCAAAAATGCGTGGAGGCCCTGCTCAAGCTGTTCGGCTTCCGCCCCCAGGATGCCGCCGCCAGCGACCTGCCGTTGCTCGATGGCCGCTGGGGTGATGACCTGTTCAACCCGGAAACCCTCAAGCAACTCGGCGTGCGCGTGGGTGGTGGTATCGCGGCGGGCGCGGCGGCCGGGGCCGGTGTGGACCTGCTGGTCGGCGGGCTGACCCTCGGCGCCGCAGCCCTGGCGGGCGCCATCGCCGGTGGCGCGTTGCAGACCGCACGCAGCTACGGCAGCCGCCTGCTGGGCAAGATCAAAGGCCAACGCGAGCTGACCGTGGACGACAGCGTGCTGCGCCTGCTCGCCCTGCGCCAGCGTCAGTTGCTCAAGGCCCTGAACCTGCGCGGCCATGCGGCGATGCACAGCATCAAGGTCGATACGCCCCAGGACAAGACCTGGCGCGAAGGCAAATTGCCGGACGCGTTGCACAAGGCCCGCGCCCACCCGCAGTGGTCGTCCCTCAACCCCCACGCCAGACTGAGCCAGGCCGAGCGCCAGGAACAGGTCGAAGCCCTCGCCCAGCGCCTCGACGAGACTTAAGCCGCCAGCAGCTGCCGGGCCTTGGCCTTGAGCACTTGCAGGTCGAGCACCGGCACGTGCATTTGCTTGGCCTGTTCGTCCCAGTGGCGCATGCGCAGGCTGACCTGACACAGCGGGTCTTGCTCAAAGACGCGGGCCTCCTCGGCCGTCATCACACCGCCCTGGTAACCCAGGGTGCGGCGGCTGGCCTCGCTCAAGCGTGCGTAGTAGTCCGGCTGGCTGAACGTCAGGTAGCGCTTGGCCTGGACGTGGTACTCCACCAGCCTGGCCAGGCGCTCACTGAAGCCTGCGCGACGCAAATAGTCGGCGCCCAACCGTTCATGGCTGACCACGCCGTAACCGCCCATGTTCTCGCCATCCTGGCCACAGAGATGGCCGATATCGTGGAAGAACGCCGCCAATACCACCTCATCATCGAAACCCTCGGCCATGGCCAACTGCGCGGCCTGGGACATGTGCTCGATCTGCGACACCGGCTCGCCGATGTAATCCGCCGTGCCGTGCTGCTCGTACAAAGCGAAGACTGCGGCAATCGCCTGTTCCGGGTTCATCACGCTTGCCCCCACAGGGTTGTGATATTGCGCTCGGCCATCGCCGGCCCCACGCTCATGCCCACGCCGGTGTGCATCAAGGCAGCGCTCACGCCAGGTGCGGCCTGCACGAATGAAAACGGCGCCGGGCCCCTGGCACCGTAGACGCCCTGCCAGCGTTCCATCACCTGGATCTTGCAACCCAAGGTCTGCTCGGCCAACTCGATCATCCAGTCATCCACCTGCTCGGCATTGAACGGCGAAGCATCGCTGCCGTAGTCGTGGGAGTCGCCGATGATCAGTTCGCCATGGGGCGTCGGGCTGATCAGCAGGTGAATCCCGTGTGCATGCAGGTGCGGCGCATCGCGCAGGATCTGCGCCTGTACCGGCGCGGCTTCAGGCAGGTCGGCAAAGGCGCCGTAATGCACGCAACTGAGGCCGGTGAGCAACGCGTGTTGCAGGTTGAGATTGAGCGCAGGCCGGACGCGCAGCATTTGCAGGCGGCAGATCTGTGGGTTGAGTCCCGCGATGACCTCGGCCAACAGAGTTTGATAATCGTGGCCGGAACAGACGATGACCTGCTCGCCACGAAAACTGCCCGCCGTGGTGTGCACCTGGCCCGGCTCCACGTCACGCACCAGGGTGGAGAAGTAAAATTCCACACCCAGTTGCTGGCTCAGGTAGTGGATCAGCGCCGGTATCGCCTCACGCGAGTACAGTTGCTGGTCGTCCCTGCCATGCAGCGCGGCGCGGTGATGGCGGAACTGGCCGCCATACAGATCTTTCAACGCCGCGCCTTGCAACAGGTCGACGTTGTAGCCGTGTTCACGCGCGCGGCCGGCGCAGAAGGCTTCCAGCAGATGCTCTTCGGCTTCGGTGCGGGCGAACAGGTACGAACCGTTGCGCTTGAGCTGCAGGCCGGCGGTTTGTGCCCAGTGGCCCCAGATCTCGCGGCTTTCCCGCGCCAGGTCGAGCATCGGCCCCGGCGGCTGCCCGGTCACCAGGGCCTGGCCGAAGTTGCGCACCGAGGCGCCCAGGGGCGTGGCGCTGCGCTCGAACACCTTGACCTTGAGCCCGCGCCTGGCGGCGGCGTAGGCGTGGGACAGGCCGAGGATGCCGGCGCCGATGATGAGCAGGTCGCTGTGGTGTGTCATTTAGTGATGTCCTGTTTTCAAGACCGCTATCGGGGTGTAGAACCGTAGACATCGTTTACATCTGAAACCGGGGACATCGTTTACACATTTGAGGCCTGGACGCGGGTCATACCTCGTCCAAGCCTCCCCAAGGGATAATCACACAGGTA
>NZ_JAAUVM010000033.1:0-49871 GCF_012030485.1 Pseudomonas sp. B14(2022) | reverse complement strand
ATGTCTCGCGCTACAACATCAGCAGGCCTCATAGCTACAACGACTACCGGTCGCCGGTCGTGAAGGAAAGGTTGGCGGCGTGAACCTTAATCAGTGTCCAAGATTACTTGACCAGTTCAGCTTGCTCGCGAAAATCGTCAACGATAACGCAGCGCTTCAGGTTTATCGTGGCGCGCTCTAGTTTTTCGCGAGCAAGCTCGCTCCTACAGGGGATAGCCAGTGCAGGTTACGCGCGGAGTAAACACACGCCCGTACGCAGCTCAAACACGGCAGCGATATTCAGCGTATGGCCTACTGCCCAACGGTCCGGCTTGATTCAACGTGCTGTGGAGGCAGTAGCCAGTGACGTGTAGTGGTCCATCCCAGAAATACCCTCGCGCCATCGGCTGTTGGACACTGTTGAGGCAATACTTCGCCTGCAACGGCTTTGCGCAAGCCACTCATCAACGGTAGAAATTTTTCTCGAAAAGCCACAGGCTGCGTGGCGAAATAAGCCTCGACAGACCTCAACGCATCTTTGCATTCAAATTCGTCGAGCATCGCAAGGTAAAACACCATCTGACGCCAGGCATAGGCCGTGTTCTTCAGCATTATCAACCGAGCATGATAGTGCTCAGTCTGCATCTGGTGCCGTTTGCAGATCCACTCAAAACACGCCTGGACCATGCTCCCTAGTCGAGGCTTTAGAAAAACTTTCAATCCAAGCTCATCGAAAAGCAGTGCGAGGTTTTGAGTGGTTAAAATCTGCTGCTGCTCAAGGATGGTGCCATTGGTTGCAGGGTGCCACGTGCCCAACCTAGCCTCCGCGCGCTTCGCGCATAAGGCGGCAAAGGCATCGCTTGAAACTCGCGCATGTCGTCGCTCTGTGATGACCAGACGGGCCAGTTCATCGGTATCAATCGCGTAGTAACGTGCGTATAGGGTATCTGCCATCACCCCTCCCGCTCGCCGAGCATTGTCAGCGAACTTAGGTGAAAACTTCCCCATGAAGATATCTGCAGCGACCTCCTCCACGAAGGGAAGATCCAGCCCCGCAGCGTCCGCCAGTGTTCCAAACTCCTGGAGAAGCTTGTTAGGAAGGATGGCATAAGGAAAGGCATGAATCGTCAATGCCGATGATTCAACAAGAGATTGCCTGGCGGCACTCGCTGCACCAACGCCTGACTGCCGGTCACCTTCAATTACAGTAACCCATGGCAACTCACTGAAGCCGACCTGACGCTGAAGGTTTAATAGCAACAACGAACGCCGTCGACGGAAAGCCTGGTAGGTCGAGGCGTAGACCATCCTCAGTGCTTCGTCGCGTAGCCCCGAGCTACTGAGCTGAGCGGTCATCGCGGGCAGCAGCCGTGCGACTGTGTCACCCGAAGTGATGAGCCCATGCTCGATCAATTCGCTGATTGTCCCACTGCGACAGCGTTGAACTCGCCGCAGGATCGCCTCGGGTATCGCGACACATCCGCCCTGCGCGCACTCCAATGCCTCCTCAGCAGTGAGCGGAACGACCAAATCGACAAAATCCGAAATACCACTTTTCGCCGGATACTTGGAGAGACGCTTTGCCACGGCACGCGCAATCAGGTGATGCTCTGGCCCCGCAACCTGGCGAAGCTGATTTGCACGGAACGCAAGGTGAGAGGCCGAATTCGGCGCGCCATGCTTGCGCACGAAGTCATCGACAATTCGCTTTATGCGACCTACGTGACGCCCTGTGAGCGATTCAGCATCGCGGGCGCATTGCTCGAGCAGAAGAAACAATTCATCCACACGATCGGGGGTGCGTTTGTTGAGTCCAAGGCTGTTATAACGCGCATCTAATTCGGCTGCCTGTTCGTGCCACTGAACCGGGTAACTGCGGCACGGCCAGCCAGCCTGATAAGTCAGGAGGAAATGCGCAACGGCTGAATCATATAGGGGCAGACGCGCTTCAATACTCTGTTTCTGAGCAACGATCTGAGCGCGAGGCGGCAAGGTTGAAAGCAATTCCTTGACCTCACCGGCATCAACTATGTGAACCTGCGTGGCTGAAATCGGGAGCTGCGCGGAGATTGACGGAAAGAAACGCAATCGATCGAAGAACGGAACAATCAGGTCTATAAGTGCCCTGGCTTCATCGTTGCGCTGCTGGCCTGACAGCCAGGCCACTGTCAGTAACGCGGCCTCTTCCGGTACCTCAACGCGATAGTCACAAGCGGTCAGACGCTGGTGCAAAGCGTCAAGGCCATCATCCGTCAGGTGCCAGGCATTGATGTCCAACCGCTCGAACCCCGGGCGAACACCCGGAATAGAGGCGGCCAGTTCACGCTCATTGCCGGTCAATTCGCCACCAGCCAGAAGGTTGCCGGTAGCAAAGCCCCCCGTAATGACTTCCAGCGTAACCCAGGCGGGAAGCCCGGCAATCGGGGCGCGCGAGCCGTACTCAGCACTGCCTTGCAGCATGTGCGTAATTACCTGCTGCCACTGTGAAATACGTCTGCTGGCTTTAAAGCGAGCGAGGGGACCGCAATTTTTATCGTGCGCAATCAGCGCTTTGGACAGTTGGAAAACCGCATAACCCGCGCCCATACCAGTCACCCCGTGTGTTCTGGGCCTGTGTCCAGATTGCCTTGTGATGTGATGGGTCCGGAGGCTGGATTCGAACCAGCGCCCACCCGGTCCTGAGCCGAGTGTTCTACCGCTGAACTACTCCGGAACAGCGGGCGCATTGTCTGGCAATTGCTGAAGAATGTGAAGGTTCGAGGTCATCATTAAATAATGGCCTACGACAACGTACTTCTTTTTTGTAAGAACCGCCGCGGGCCTCTGCGCGCTATTCCGGGGAATGCCGAATCAAAGATCGTTCCCACGCTCCCGTGTATATCCATCTGAGAAATGGGAAAAACCTGGGTTGCGATGGCAGCGTAGCATTCGTTTTCTGCGTTTGCTCTTCTCGGATTTTTCCGACAAGGCTTTCAGGTTGTCGCTCGGAACTTCCCTGACTAACCTCTCCGCCGTCGCTGCCAATTCAGCGGCCGGATTTGACCGTCCGACCTTGTTAACGAACTGCTACGCCCTGCACCTATCCCAGGCGTTTTTTTTGTGCCTGAGGTATCGTGTCGCGGCAGTTGTGCGCGGGATACCTTCGGGTATGCCGGGTTCGTTGACAACCGGTCGGTCAACCCGCGTACAGCTGCCACCCTCTTCGTTTGACCGCGAACGCTGGCGGCTCCACTTGTCGACGGAGCTTCACCATGATTAAAGACAGCCCCAATCCCCCAGAAAAACTCTTCACCGTGCGCCCCGACCTGGGCACGGAAACCCTGCTGGTCAACGCGTCCCAGGATCTATCCTCCATCACCGACATCGCCACTCACCTGGCCTTTGAAGTCGACGGTACGCAACGCAATGTAGCGTTGGGCATCTGCCGAATGCTGGAAGGTGTGCAACTGTTGGTGGACAAAGCATTGGATGACGCCCATCCAGCGGCATGACACTCAGATGATCGTTCCCATGCGCGTGGGAACGATCTCAAAACACCGACCACCCAATCCGCTCACTCAACAACTCCAACGCCTTGATCCCCGCCAGCGAGTTGCCCGCCGCGTTCAACTCCGGCGACCACACGCACACCGTAAACTGCCCCGGCACCACCGCGACAATGCCGCCGCCCACACCGCTCTTGCCCGGCAAGCCCACGCGATAGGCAAAATTGCCCGCCTCGTCATACAGCCCGCTGGTGGCCATGATCGAGTTGACTTGCTTGGTCTGCCGCGCGGTAAGGATCTGTTCGCCGCTGTGGGCACTGGTGCCCTCGTTGGCCAGGAAGCTGAACGCCTTGGCCAAGTCCAGGCAGCTCATCTGCAAGGCGCAGTAGTTGAAGTAGCTGTGCAGCACCGCGTCCACGTCGTTGTGGAAGTTACCGAAGGATTTCATCAGGTAGGCCATGGCCGCATTGCGCGCGCCGTGCTGGGCTTCGGAGTCGGCGACGACGCTGTTGACCAGGATCTGCGGGTTGCCCGACAGGCGCCGCACGAAGTCGCGCATCGACAGGATCGGCACGGCAAAGCGTGATTGGTTGATGTCGCAGATCACCAGCGCGCCGGCATTGATGAAGGGGTTACGCGGGCGGCCGCGTTCGAATTCCAGTTGCACCAACGAGTTGAACGGTTGCCCCGAAGGCTCGTGGCCCAGGCGTTCCCAGATGGTTTCACCGCCGTGGTCGATGGCCTGCACCAGGCTGAACACCTTGGAAATGCTCTGCACCGAGAACAGCGTATCGGCGTCACCGGCGCGGTAGGCCGAGCCGTCATTGCCGTACACCGCGATGCCCAGCTGGTTGGCCGGTACATCGGCCAGCGCGGGAATGTAGTCGGCGACTTTGCCGAGGCCGATCAGGGGGCGCACTTCGTCGAGGATCGACTCCAGCAGCGCCTGCATGTCTTGTCCTGTCATCTGTCTTTGAATCGGTGGAAAGCGGGGTGCGGAGGATACCTGAAACACGCAGGCCAGGTGGCGTACTACAGAACGTGAAGGCCCTCCTCGTCCCGGTAATACATAAGGGACTCGTACTGAAACGACATCAAGAAACAGGCCTCACACCTCGCAGTCAGTTGCTCAACCAGTTGCCTGACGTCAGCCAATGGATCAGCGTCCTGCGGCGCAGGCCCCTTGATGCGCAGATAACCACGAACGGCCACCGGAAATGCCAGATCGCTCGGGCCTTGCGCCCGAATATCAGGATCATCCACTTCATAGCAGCCGCTCAGAAAAAGACCTGAATGAAAGTGCGCCACCACCGACTGTTCATTCTGTTCCAGTTCAGCAGCGCCCACCGCGTTCACGGCGTCAGCCAGATGGACCAGGGACATTCGCTTATCAGCCTCAAGATGAATATCAAGCCCCATGGAGCACAGCCTCCAACCGTGTGTACAAGCGTAACCCCTCAGTCTCGTCAGCGTTGGCATCGAGAAACACCAGATCCTCGCAAAGCCCGGACGGCAACGAAATACCCACCACAAAATCACGCCCTGTAGCGCCAGCCATGGCTTTGGCAAACAGGACCAATTGGTCAATTTGAGATTGGCTGACGCAAGGTAAAGGAAGGTTGAGCCCGATAAACCAGTCATTCAGATCATCAGGCGCCAGGTCGGGTGTACGCTCGTGCTGATGATTCACAAACACGGCGCAATATTGCGCCCAATCGCTGACCAATGCGCGAAAGGCGTCGACCAATACCGGTTCGATTGCTTGGTTGTCAGATCCATCGACGTAACAATAAAGCGTGTGCATGGTGCGCATCCTGGTCCGCGGGCGGGCAATTCTAGCGCGAACGCGGCGAACACCTCGATTCAATGCGCCCTGAAACCCCACACAATCTCCACCACCCGCTCGGCCACCACCAGATAAACCAGGATCAGCAACAGCTGCAAGGCCAGGTGATAACGCAGCTTGGCCAACCGGCGAATGCCATCGCTGACGTTCAACAGCATCAGCACTGTCGACAGAATGATCAGTCCCCACCCCGCCACGCTGGAAGCAAACACCCCGATAAACAGGTCCTGCTGCCCCACGAGGGTATTGGTGCCCGCCGCAAACAACAGCGCGCACACCAGCAGGTTTTTGACGTTGTCGAAGATCTGCGTGCTCAGGTCGTTTTCCAGCAGGGCCACATACCGCTTCCATAACGTGCGCATGAGTCATTACCGGTTAGGGATCGCTCGTCAATCAAAGTAGTCCATATGCCCGTACACTGCACCGCTGCGCTTACTCCACGAGGACTTTTGCATGAAATTGATGATTGGCCTGGCCGCTTTACTGCTGGTATCGGCCTGTACCACGACCCCACCCGCCCAGGACGCTGCGGCGTCCACCTGCCTGGCAGGCGGCGGTACCATGAAGCAAGTCGGCAAGCTGCAGAGCTGGAAATGCATCACGCCGTACAAGGATGCGGGCAAGGCATGTACCGATTCGAGCCAGTGTGAAGGCGAGTGCCAGACCAGTGTCACCACCCAGTCCGGCAACGGCCCTGTGACCGGCGCGTGCCAGGTGGATAACGGCCACTTCGGCTGCTCGGCGACGGTGGAGAAAGGCAAGCTCGGCCGAGCGATCTGCGTGGACTGAGCCACACCACCGAACCTATTCGGCGCGCGGGGCCAGGAAACCGTGCGCATCGGTCACCAGAAATCCTCCACGCTGATCACGCTGCCGATGCATTCTTCAAGGCGGGGTTGTTGCCGAAGGCGGTGGATGCCAAGGATGTACAGACCTGGCGGCCTTGAAGGCTTGCACCGCCCCTCCCACAGTTGGTTTGCATATGACGTTAGAAGAGTGTGCGGGCCAGAGCCTTTTTCCACTCTGCGTAGCGCCCGGCCATCGCCGGATCCTCCTGCGGCTCAAAGCGCTCGCGCTGGCGCTCCAACTGCCCCAGCGCCGTATCACTCGCCCACACCCCCAACGCCCGACCCGCCAGGTGCGCTGCGCCCAGCGCCGAGACTTCCGGCGACAGGCTGCGCACCACCGGGCGTTGCAACAGGTTGGCGAGGAACTGCATCAGCCAGCGGTTGCGCGTGGCGCCGCCATCCACCCACAGTTCCTTGAGCGGGCTGCCGATGTCTTGCTGCATGGCTTCGAACACATCGCGAATCTGATAGCCGATGGATTCCAGCGACGCGCGCAGGATGTGCGCGCCGGACGTGGCTTCGGTCAACCCGCAGATCAGCCCACGGGCGTCGGCCTTCCAGTGCGGTGCGCCGAGACCGGACAGCGCCGGTACAAAGTACACGCCGCCGTTATCCGGCAGTTGCGCGGCCTGTTCGGTCAAGGTGTCCAGGGACTCCCCGGCCACCAGGCGCGACGCCCATTGCACGGCAGCGCCGGTATGGACGATATTGCCTTCCATGCCGAAGGTGGGTTGGCTGCCGTCATGCCAGGCCAGGGTGGTCGACAGGCCATGGGTGGAGGCAATCGGCCCACTCATGGGCGTCATCAAGGACGAACCGGTGCCGAGGGTGGCCTTGACCAGCCCCGGCGCAAAACCGCCCTGCCCGTACAGCGCCGCATGGGAATCGCCGATCATCGACATCACCGGGATACCGGCGGGCAAGCCGCCCACGGCGACCGTTTCGGCGAAGAATCCGGCGCTCGGCTGAATCGGTGCCAGGGCCGCAGCAGGAATGCCGAACAGCGCCAAAAGCTCAGGATCCCAGGCGCAGGTATGCAGGTTGAACAGTTGGGTGCGCGCGGCGTTGGAATAGTCGGTGGCAAACACCTGGCCGCCGCTGAGTTGCCACAACAGCCAGCTGTCGACGGTACCCAGGCAGATCTCCCCGGCAGCGGCGCGGGCATGGCCGTCCTCAAGGTGATCGAGAATCCAGCGGAATTTGCCCGCCGAGAACATCGGGTCCAACGTCAGCCCGGTCTTTTCCAGGATCAGCGCTTCATGGCCTTGCTCATGCAGTTGCGTACACAACGCCGTAGAGCGTCGGCATTGCCAACTGATGCACGGCGACAATGGTTCGCCGGTATGCCTATCCCAAGCCACCACCGATTCACGCTGGTTGCTGATCGCGAGCGCAGTGATCGGACGATCCACCTGGGCCAGGCATTCTTCAACCGCCGCCAATGTGTTTTGCCAGATCAGCAACGGGTCCTGCTCGGAAAAACCGGCCTGGGGATGGCGGATGCTCAAGGGCCGCGAACCGCGCGCAATTACCTGGCCAAGTTCGTTGACCAGGACTGCCTTGGCGTTGCTGGTGCCTTCATCTATCGCGAGGATCAGCGGGGTGTTGTTATTCATTGAGTTCACCGCAACCGAGTGGCAGCCGCCACGATCCCAGCCGCGTCGATGTTATGCAAGGCGCGGGTCGGTTCGCGGGCACCGGCGGCGGCGTACTCGCCATCGCCGATACCCAGGCGGATCAGGGCAATGCCCAACCCGGCTTCGGCCAGCACTTCGGCGACCAGGCTGCCGACGCCGCCATTGATGTTGTGTTCTTCCACACTGATGACCGCGCGGGTGCCGCTCAAGGCGCTGAGCAACACATCACGCTGCAAGGGCCGGATCGACGACAGGTTGATCACCTGCGCCTGGATGCCCTGCTCCGCCAGCAATGCCGCTGCATCCACCGCTTCATGCACCACCGAGCCCAGGGCCACGATGCTCACATCGGCGCCCTGGCGCAGGATGTCTACCTGACCGGGCACAAACTGATAGTCGGCGCCGTGCACGTCGGGCAAGGCTTTGCCGTCGAGGCGGATATACACCGGGCCGTGGTAGCGCAGCGCGTAATCGATGATCTGGCGGCACTCGACGGCATCGGCCGGGGCGAAGATTTGCACATTGCCAAACCCGCGCATCACCGAAATATCGTCGAGGCTGTGGTGGGTGCTGGCGAGCGGGCCATAACTGGTGCCGGCATTCAGGCCGAACATCTTCACGTTGGCCTGGTTGTAGCAAACGTCCACCTTGATCTGCTCATTGGCCCGCGAGATCAGGAACGGCGCCGCGTTGCAGGTGGCGGCGATCTTGCCACCCAGGGCCAGGCCCGCCGCGACGCTGACCAAGGATTGCTCGGCAATGCCGACATTGATCAGGCGCTCGGGAAAGCGCTGGGCAAACGGGCCGATCTTGGCCGTGGAGGTGGAGTCGCTGACCACCGGCACTACGTCCAGCCCGGCCTCGACGGCAGCGATAAACGCTTCCACCATGACGCTCGCCAAATGTTCACTCGCCATGGTTCAACTCCTCCAGTGCTGCGTTGATTTCATCACCCTTGGGCACGCGGTGGTGCCATTCGGGGCGGGCTTCGATAAACGACACGCCCTTGCCTTTAATGGTGTGGGCGATCAGCACCTGGGGCGCGCCGGTCTTGGTCTGCATGGTTTCCAGGGCTTCGATCAATTGGCCGACGTCGTTACCGTCGCACTCGCTGACGCGGAAGCCGAAGGCCGCCCATTTCACGTCCAGCGGGTCCAGCGGCATGATCTCGGCGGTCAACCCCGCCAGCTGCAGCTTGTTCTTGTCGACGATCACAAACAGGTTATCCAGGCCGTACTTGGCCGCCGCCATCGCCGCTTCCCAGTTGGAGCCTTCGGCCAGTTCGCCGTCACCGGTCAGCACGTAGATGCGTTTTTTGCTGCCGGACATCTTCGCCGCCAAGGCCAGCCCGACCGCCACCGGCAAACCGTGGCCGAGGGCGCCGGTGTTCAGTTCGATGCCGGGGGTTTTCTGGCGTACCGGGTGGCCGGGCAGGTGCGAGTTGAAGTGCTGGTAGGTGGGCAGCCACTCGGTGGGGATGTAGCCCGCCTGCGCCAGGCAGCAGTACAAACCGCCCACGCCGTGGCCCTTGCTCTGGATATAAATATCGCGTTCGGGGTCTTCGGTGCGTTCCGGGCCGGTGTTGAGGATGCGGAAATACAGGGTGGCGAGGATGTCGGTTTCGGAAAGATCCGCCCCGGTGTGGCCGCCGGCCGGTGAGTCGGCATTCAGGCGGATCACATGGCGACGGATCAGGCGGGCCTGTTCCTTGATCTGGTGGGCGTCGTACTGGAAGGCATTCATGCAGCGGCTCCTTTGAGGCTGACCACGCGGGGTGAAAGTGTCCAAGGCTGTCTTTGAATATTTATTCAGCAGTGACAATATATTTCTATTTAGACGCCGATCCTCTGGCAGGTCAAGTAAGCGAACCGCCGAAAAATCAAATAAAGCTCGGAAATATCCCTCGGACAAACGGCCAAAATCCCACGCCGGCTCATCTAGCCCGTGGCTTTGCGCCGGGCAAAAACACCGGATCAGCGGCTTACAAGAAAAATTAAGCGCTTGACTTTGACACGGTGTCACTGGAATCTGAATTAACAGTCAGGTGCGCATAAATATTCACGACGCCTGAAAGCACTCCAAAAAAAATAACTCAGGAGAACACTGTGGACGCCAAAGCTATTGTCCAGCACCCGGCCGAACTCAAGCCGCCACCTCGCCCACGTATTGTCAAACTGCTGCCCAGCAATATCGGCGGTCCGTTGATCGGGCTGGTGTTGCTGGTGCTGGTCTTCTCCTTCAGTTCCGAATACTTCTTCTCGTTGCGCAATGGCCTGAACATCCTCGATCAGGTCACGGTGCTGGGCATCCTGGCGATCGGCATGACAGCGGTGATCGTGATCGGCGGCATCGACCTGTCGGTCGGCTCGGTGCTTGCGTTCTCGATGATGATGCTTGGCTGGCTGTATCAGGATCAGGCGGTGCCGCTGGGCTTTGCGATTCCGATCTCGATTGCCAGCGGTATGCTCGCCGGGCTGGTCTCCGGCGCGTTGATCACCTACGCCAAGCTGCCCCCCTTTATTGCCACGCTGACCATGATGTCGGTGGCCCGCGGCCTGGCGAATATCCTCACCGAAGGCCGGCAGATCGTCGGCTACCCGGACTGGTTCACCAGCCTGGCCACAGTGCGCCACTTTGGTTTCCTCTCGGCCACCGTGGGCCTGTTCCTGGTGATGCTGGTGGCGGCCTGGGTGTTCCTGCGCTTTCGTGCCGGTGGCCGTAACCTCTACGCCATGGGCGGCAGCCCGGAAGTGGCGCGGTTGTCGGGCATCAAGGTGCGGGCGATTACCTTGTGGGTGTACGCCATCAGCGGTGCGCTGGCCGGCATCGCCGCGGTGACCCTGGCCGCGCGCCTGGACTCCTCGCAACCAAGCGCCGGGCTGAGCCTGGAACTGGACGCCATCGCCGCCGTGGTGATTGGCGGCGCCAGCCTCAGTGGCGGCGTCGGCAGCATCGGCGGCACCCTGGTGGGCGTGCTGATCATTGGCGTATTGCGCAATGGCCTCAACCTGCTGGGGGTTTCACCCTTTATTCAACAAGTGGTGATCGGTGTGGTCATCGCCCTCGCCGTCACCATCGACACCCTGCGACGCCGCTCCAGCACTGCCCGTTAAACCTGTTCGACAGTTGACACCCTCCAACAATAAAACCAGGAGTCACCGACATGTTCAGCCCCAAGAAATTGCTGTTGGCCACCGCTCTCGCCGCCGCCACCCTCACCGCTGCCGGCACCACCTGGGCCAAGGATTTGACCATCGGCCTGGCCGTGGCCAACCTGCAGGCCGACTTCTTCAACCAGATCAAGCAATCGGTGGAAGCCGAGGGCAAAGCCAAGGGGGTCAAGGTGATCACCGTGGACGCCCAGGGCAACTCCTCCACCCAGGTCAGCCAGATTGAAGACCTGATCACCCGCCAGATCGATGTGCTGATCTACATCCCGGCCGGTGCCACTGCTGCCGGTGTGCCGGTGAAAGCCGCCAAGGCCGCGGGCATCCCGGTGATCGCCGTGGACCGCAACGCCCCCGACGCACCAGGCGACACCTTTATCGCCAGCGACAGCGTGGCCGGCGCCAAGACCCTGGCCGAGTACGTGGGCAAGATCACTGACGGCAAGGGCCGCATCGCGATCCTGCAAGGCCAGATCGGTACCACCCCCGAGAATGATCGCGCCAAAGGCTTTGAAGAGGGCCTGAAAGCCTTCCCGGACCTCAAGGTCGTCGCCCAGCAACCGGCCGAATGGACCCAGGACAAAGGCTTCGCCGTGGCCCAGGACCTGCTCCAGCGTGACCCGAACATCACCGTATTCTTCGGCCGCGCCGATGCCATGGCGCTGGGTGCCGCCCAGGCGGTGAAAGTCGGCAACCTCGATCACAAGGTGGTCGTGGTCGGTTTCGACGGCGACGTGGCCGGGCTCAAGGCCGTGCAAAGCGGTGTGCTGAACGCGACCATGACCCAGCAGACGCAGAAAATGGGGCGCCTGGCCGTGGCCTCGGCCATCGACCTCAAAGCCGGCAAGACCCTGCCCAAGGAGCAACTGTTGCCCACCGTGCTGACCACTAAAGAAAACGTCGCGCCGTTCCTGCAACAGCACCCGTAAGCCTTGGAGGTCGTCATGCAAGCAGCAGCCGTGGACACCGCTCAATCTGACGCGGTGCTGTGCCTGCGCAATATCAGCAAGGCCTACGGGCCGGTGCAGGTGTTGTCGCAGGTCAACGTGGACATTCGCCCTGGCGAGGTATTGGCCCTGCTCGGTGAGAACGGCGCGGGCAAGTCGACCTTGTCGTCGATCATCGCCGGGCTGGTGCAACCCGAAGCCGGGGGCAGCATGACCTGGCTCGGCGCGCCCTACGCGCCAGCTTCACCGGGGGCTGCGCTAGGGGCCGGGATCGGCCTGATCCACCAGGAAATCCGCCTGCTGCCGCAATTGTCGATCGCCGAGAACATCTTCGTCGGCCGCCTGCCCATGCGCCGTGGGCGGGTGGACCGCGAGTACATGGAGGCCCAGGCGCAGATCCAGTTAGAGCGCCTGGGGCTCAAGGTGCCGGCCTCGCGCAAGGTCGAAGGCCTGAGCGTGGCGGCCCAGCAACTGGTGGAAATCGCCAAGGCGCTGACGCTGAAGGCCAGCCTGTTGATCCTCGATGAACCCACCGCCGCATTGGGTGGCGAAGAAACCGAGCTGCTGTTCAAGCAGGTGGAACGGCTCAAGGCCGAGGGCGTGTCGTTTATCTATATCAGCCATCGCCTGGAAGAAATCGCACGCATCGCCGACCGCGTGCTGGTGCTGCGCGACGGCCGGCAGATCGCTTTGCACGCCACGGCCCAAGTGCCGGTGCGTGAGTTGGTGGAGCAGATGGTCGGGCGCAGCCTGGAGCGAATATTCCCTGCGTTGCAGGCGCCGCAGGACCAAGTGATGTTGCAGGTCAAGGATTTGAGCTGCCGTGAGTTTGCCTTGCACGGCATCGACTTCAGCGTGCGTGCCGGCGAGGTATTCGGCATTGCCGGGGTGGTCGGCGCCGGGCGAACCGAGCTGGTGCGTACCATTGCCGGTGCGGCCCAGGATATTCGGGGCCACATGGTGTTGGATGGCGAGGTCCGCCAGTTGCGCTCGCCCTTCGAGGCGATCCAGGCCGGCGTGGTGCTGGTGCCCGAAGACCGCAAGCAGCAAGGCGTGGTGGTGGAGCACCGTATCGAAGACAACCTGATCTACGGCAACACTGATTTGCTGGATAAACGCGGTTGGGTGTTCCCTGCCCCGCTGCGCGAATTCGCGCGCACGGCGGTGGCGCGACTGGGGGTGAAAGGTGCGCCGCAGTCGCGGATTTCCAGCCTGTCGGGCGGTAACCAGCAGAAGGTGATCATTGCCAAGTGGCTGGCGCGCAACCCCAAGGTGTTCATCCTCGATGAGCCGACACGCGGCATCGACGTGGGTGCACGGGCGGCGATTTATGAAGTGATCGCGGATCTGGCGGCCAAGGGCATGGCGGTGATTGTGGTCAGTTCCGACCTGGATGAAGTGCTGGGGTTGTCCCATCGGGTGATGGTGATGAGCCGGGGACGGCAGATGGGGATTCTGGAGCGCGGCGAAGCCACCCCGGTGTCGGTGATGGAGATGGCCACCGCATAACCAAAGACCTGCAAAGATCCAACTGTGGGAGGGGTCTACTGTGATTTCAAAAATTGGAGTTATCCATGCAACTTTTTAGTCTTCAGGGCCAAGTGGCCTTTGTCACCGGCGCCGGCAGCGGCATTGGCCAAGCTATCGCCGTCGGGCTCGCCGAAGCTGGCGCGGATGTAGCCTGCTTTGATCTTCCGGGCAGCCCCGGCATTGCGAGCACGGTAGAACGCATCCAGGCGCTGGGCCGTCGCGCCTTGGCCTTGAGCGGTACCGTCACCGAGCGGGCCGCCCTGGATGCAGCG
Organism: Pseudomonas sp. B14(2022); assembly: GCF_012030485.1. Taxonomy (NCBI): domain Bacteria; kingdom Pseudomonadati; phylum Pseudomonadota; class Gammaproteobacteria; order Pseudomonadales; family Pseudomonadaceae; genus Pseudomonas; species Pseudomonas sp. B14(2022). Next base: position 36,160 of record NZ_JAAUVM010000033.1, on the reverse strand, counting down.
GTCGCGCAAACCGAACAAGAACTCGGCCCACTCAGCGTGGCCGTCAACTGCGCCGGCATCGCCAATGCCCAGGCCGCCGAAGACCTGGAACTGCAACGCTGGCAAACCACCCTGGACATCAACCTCACCGGCATCTTCCTCAGCTGCCAGGCCCAGGCGGCGGTGATGTTGCCGCGTGGCAAAGGCGCCATCGTCAATATCGCCTCCATGTCCGGCAGCATCGTCAACCGCGGCCTGTTACAGGCGCACTACAACACCTCCAAGGCCGGGGTGATCCACCTGAGCAAAAGCCTGGCGATGGAATGGGCCGACAAGGGCCTGCGGGTCAACTGCATCAGCCCCGGCTACACCGCCACGCCGATGAATTCACGCCCGGAAGTCGCCGACCAGGTGAAGATCTTCGAACAGACCACGCCCATGGGCCGCATGGCCAGCGTGGAAGAAATGGTCGGCCCGGCGATTTTCCTGGTCAGCCAGGCTTCGTCTTTCTGCACCGGTGTCGACCTGTTGGTCGATGGTGGTTTTGTCTGCTGGTAAGGAGTTTTGTCATGTCGCAACGTTTCAGCGGTAAAACCATCGTGATCACCGGCGCCTGCCGTGGCATTGGTGCCGGCATTGCCGAGCGCTTCGCCCAGGAAGGCGCCAACCTGGTGCTGGCCTCCAACGACCTGGAACGCGTGACGTTCACCGCCGACCAATTGGCCCGGGAATACAACGTCGACGCCCTGGCCCTGGGGATCGACGTGACAAGCGAAACCGACATTGAAAAGCTCTACCGCGAAGGCCACGCGCGCTTCGGCAGTATCGACGTATCGGTACAGAACGCCGGCATCATCACCATCGACCACTACGACAAGATGCCCCGCGCCGACTTCGACAAGGTGCTGCAGGTCAACACCACCGGTGTGTGGCTGGGTTGCCGGGAAGCGGCCAAGTACATGGTCAAGCAAGGCCGCGGGCGCTTGATCAACACCTCGTCCGGCCAGGGCCGCCAGGGGTTTATCTACACCCCGCACTACGCCGCCAGCAAAATGGGCGTGATCGGCATCACCCAGAGCCTGGCGCTGGAACTGGCGCGGCATAACATCACCGTCAACGCGTTCTGCCCCGGCATCATCGAAAGCGAGATGTGGGACTACAACGACCGCGTGTGGGGCGAGATCCTCAGCACCGATGAAAAACGCTACGGCAAGGGTGAATTGATGGCCGAATGGGTCAAGAACATCCCCTTGCGCCGGGCCGGCAAGCCCTCGGATGTCGCCGGTCTGGTGGCCTTCCTGGCCTCGGATGACGCGGCCTACCTGACCGGCCAGGCGATCAATATCGACGGCGGCCTGATCATGTCGTAAGGGTTTGGTATCCTCACGGCCATTGTGTCAACAACCGAGGCTTTCATGAGCCAGATCGAAGAACAGCGCCTGATCACCAAGATCGCGAGCCTCTATTACGAAGAAGGGCTCAAGCAGTCCGAGATTTCCGCCCAGCTGGACCTGTCCCAATCCTTTATCAGCCGCGCCCTGCGCCGGGCGCTGCAGGAAGGCGTGGTGAAGATCAGCGTGATGCGCCTGCAAGGCCTGCACCTGGAGCTGGAAACCCAATTGCAACGCCGCTACGACGTGCGCCAGGTGATCGTGGTGGAAGCCACCGAGCCCGGCAACGATGAGAGCATCAAGCAAGCCATCGGCTCGGCGGCTGCCCATTACCTGGAGACCAGCCTGTCGCCCCAGGACCATATCGGCATTTCGTCGTGGAGCAGCACCATTCGCGCCATGGTCGGCCACCTGCATGCCCAGCCGGGCAAACAAGGCGCCCAGGAAGTGGTACAACTGTTGGGCGGCGTCGGCAACAAAGGCGCGTTTGAAGCCACCCTGCTCACTCAACGCCTGGCCACCCTGCTCAACTGCCCGGCGTTTTTGCTGCCGTCGCAAAGCATCGAGCAATCGGTGGAAAGCAAGCAACGCATCGTGCAGATGGAAGAGGTCAAGGAGGTGCTGCAACGCTTTGACAGCATCACCCTGGCGATCGTCGGCATCGGCGACCTGGAACCCTCGCAACTGCTGCGCAACAGCGGCAACTACTACACCGAAGACATGCTGCGTTTGCTGGCCGAGCGTGGCGCCGTAGGCGATATCTGCCTGCGCTACTTCGACGCTCAGGGCAAGCCGGTGCTGGAAGAAGATGAAGAATTCGTGGTCTCGGTGGCGCTGCCCAAGTTGCGCAGTATCCACCGCGTGCTCGGCCTGGCCGGCGGGCTGAACAAGGTCCAGGCCATTCGTGGCGCGCTCACGGGCGGCTACCTGGATATCCTGATCACCGACCTGGACACCGCACAGGCCCTCAACCAATAACCTTTTTTGGAGAATGCCGCTCATGACGTCCAAGCTCGAACAACTCAAGCAATTCACCACCGTGGTCTGCGACACCGGCGACCTCGAAGCCATCAGCCGCCTGCGTCCGGTGGACGCCACCACCAACCCGTCGCTGCTGCTCAAGGCCGCCGCCATCCCGGAATACGCCGAGCTGCTGCGCAATGCCGTCAACATAGCCAAAGGCGACGTCGGCCTGGCCTGCGACCACTTCGCGGTGTCAGTCGGTGCCGGCATTTTGAAGGTGATTCCCGGGCGTATTTCCACCGAAGTCGACGCGCGCCTGTCCTTCGATGAAGACGCGCTGTGGGCCAAGGCCAACCAACTGATCGCCCTGTACGACCAGGCCGGTATCAGCCGCGACCGCGTGCTGATCAAACTGGCCTCCACCTGGGAAGGCATCCGCACTGCCGAACGCCTGGAAAAAGCCGGCATCCAGACCAACCTCACCCTGCTGTTCTCCTTCGCGCAAGCCCAGGCCTGCGCCGATGCTGGGGTATTCCTGATCTCGCCATTCGTGGGCCGCATCTACGACTGGTACCGCAAGAACACCGGCCTGGACTACACCGGCTCTGATGACCCAGGCGTGCAATCGGTGACGCGCATCTACAACTACTACAAGGCCAACCAGATCAACACCGTGGTCATGGGCGCAAGCTTCCGCACCCTCAGCCAGATCGAACAGCTGGCGGGTTGCGATCGCCTGACCATCAGCCCTGAGCTGCTGCAGAAGCTCGACGAAGACCAGGGCACACTGGCGCGCAAATTGGTACCGGTGACCGAAGGCGAAGCGCGCCAGCCAATGAACGAAGCGCAGTTCCGCTGGGCATCAAATGAAGATGCGATGGCCACGGAGAAACTTGCGGAAGGGATTCGACAGTTCGCGCGGGATCAGGAAAAACTCGAGGCGGTGTTGTCGGCGCTATGACCCCCGTCCAGCCGCTCGGCCAGTCGCGCACCTTGGTGTTCCTGGCCTACCCGCAAATGGGCCTGCTCGACCTGACCGGTGCCCAGACCGTGTTCTGGGCTGCCACCAAGGCCATGGTCGAGCGTGGCCTGCCGGGCTATGTGGTGCACACCGCCAGCCTGGCGGGCGGCTTGATGCCAACGGCCGAAGGATTGAGCGTCGACACCCTGCCATTGGCGCAATTTGACCCCGCCGCCCTGGACACCTTGATCGTACCCGGCGCCCCCGCCATTCAACAGGCGCTGGCCGCCAACACCGACCTGGTGGACTGGCTGCGTCACGCCTCCACTCGGGCCCGGCGCACGGCCTCGGTGTGCAGCGGTACCTTCCTGCTGGCCCAGGCCGGCTTGCTCCAGGGCCGACGTGCTGCCACGCACTGGGCGATGTGCGACATGCTCAAGCGCGGGTTTCCCAGCATCGATGTGGACATGGACGCGATCTTTGTCCAGCAAGGCAATGTGTGGACGTCGGCAGGCGTAAGTGCCGGCATCGACCTTGCGCTGGCGTTGGTAGAGGCCGATTGCGGGCGTCACATCGCCCTGCAAGTGGCGCGGGAACTGGTGGTGTTTCTCAAAAGGCCCGGCGGCCAGGCCCAGTTCAGCCAACTGCTGCAAGCCCAGACCGACGACACTGCCGGTTTCGATGCCTTGCACCTGTGGATCACCGACAACCTCAGCGACCGCGAGCTTACGGTGGAGCGCCTGGCGGAACAAAGCCGCATGAGCCCACGCAACTTCGCCCGGGTCTACAAACAAAAAACCGGGCGCACCCCGGCCAAGGCCATCGAGTTGTTTCGCGTGGAGGCGGCGCGGCGCCTGCTGGAAGACTCCCAGCGCAACATCGACCAGGTGGCGCACCTGTGTGGCTTTGGCGATGAAGAACGCATGCGCTACACCTTCCATCGCCACCTTGCGATTTCCCCTCGCGACTACCGCGCGCGCTTTTCCCGCTGACGGCAGGCCGCTTGGCAGTTATTCAGGGTTTTCTGTCCTACCCGCCAAACCGCGGCGCTCTTAGAGTAGGCCGGTAACGCATTGCGCCTTGAGCAATCGTATCGACCTGGTCCCTGGAGCATCCCCATGAAGCAGCACATCCTTATCATCGGCGCCGGGTTCGGCGGTGTCTGGAGCGCCTTGAGCGCCGCGCGCCTGCTGGATAAACATGATCGCCATGACGTGCAGATCAGCGTCCTGGCCCCACAGCCGGCGCTACGTATTCGCCCACGTTTCTACGAAGCCGACGTGCATGCCATGCAGGCACCGCTGGGCCCATTGTTTGCGGCAGTCGGCGTGGACTTCATCGAGGGCGCCGCCGACCGCATCGATGAACACGGCAAGCAGGTGAGCTACCGCAACGCGGCGGGCATCCCCACCACCCTCAAGTACGATCGCCTGGTGCTGGCTGCTGGCAGTCGTCTCAATCGCCCGCAGATGGAAGGCCTCCAGCACGTGTTCGATGTGGACCAGATCGAAGACGCCACGCGCCTCGAAGCCCATCTCAAGGGTTTGAAAAACCTGCCCGACAGCCCGGCACGCAACACCGTGGTGGTGGCCGGCGGCGGGTTTACCGGGATCGAGACCGCCACCGAGATGCCGGCACGCCTGCGCGCAGCACTGGGTGACGACGCCACTATCCGTGTGATCGTAGTGGACCGTGGCCCGCAGATCGGGGCATCCATGGGCGATGGCATTCGCCCGTCCATCGTCGAAGCCAGCCAACACCTGGGCCTCGAATGGCGATTGAACACCTCCGTGGCCGCGGTGGATGCCGGCGGCGTGACCCTGGCCGATGGGCAGCGCATCGAGTCCAGCACCGTGATCTGGACCATCGGCTTTCGCGCCAACCCGCTGACCGAGCAGGTCAGCGGCACCCTTGACCCCCAGGGCCGCCTGCATGTGGACGGCAACCTCAAGGTGAAGGGCCAGGCCGATGTCTTTGCCGCCGGTGATGTGGCCTACGCCGCCACCGACGACCTCGGTCACTTCGCCAGCATGTCCTGCCAGCACGCCATCGCCCTGGGTCGCTACGCCGGCAACAACGTCGCCGCCGACCTGATCGGTGTAGCCCCGATGACCTACAGCCAGCCCAAATACGTCACCTGCCTCGACCTCGGGGCCTGGGGCGCGGTGTATACCGAGGGCTGGGATCGTCAACTCAAGCTGGTGGGCCAGGAAGCCAAGGAGCTCAAGCAGCAGATCAACACGGTGTGGATCTACCCGCCAGCCGCCGAACGGGCCACCGCCCTGGCGGCGGCTGACCCGCTGATTCCGGTGGCCTGACCCCGACGTCAGCCCTGTGGCGCATTCACCGTCAGGCAACGCGCCACCCACGCCCCCAGCACCCCGCCCACTATCGGCGCCAGCCAGAACAACCACAGCTGCGCAATGTACTCACCGCCGGCAAACAACGCCGGCCCGGTGCTGCGCGCAGGGTTGACCGAGGTGTTGGTCACCGGGATCAGGATCAGGTGAATCAGGGTCAGTGCCAGGCCGATGGCAATCGGCGCAAAACCGGCGGCCGCGCCCGGTGCGGTGACGCGCATGATGATCAGCACAAAGAAGAACGTGGCGATGACTTCGGCCAGCAACGCCGCCTTCATATCGAACAGGCCCGGACTCAGTTCGCCGTAGCCGTTGGCGGCAAAGCCCCCCATGTCGAAACCGGGCTGGCCGGTGGCGATCACGTACAGCGCCGCAGCGGCAGCCAGCGCGCCAATGACCTGCGCCGCGATGTAGGGCAGCACATCCCCACCGCACATGCGACGCCCTACCCACAGGCCGATGGTGACGGCCGGATTGAAATGCCCCCCGGAGATGCCACCCACGGCATAGGACATGGTCAGCACGGTGAGCCCGAATGCCAGGGAAACCCCTGCGAAACCGATGCCCAACCCAGGAAATGCGGCCGCCAGAATGGCACTGCCACATCCCCCGAAGGTCAGCCAGAAGGTACCCAGAAACTCTGCGGTCAAACGTTTTTGCACAGTCGACTCCATTGCTGTTCAAGCGCCGTCACCACAGGCTGTGGGCGGTCCTGGGCGACGGTAGCAATGGGCATTGAGGGGCCCTGTAAGACTTGTCTGGTTCTATTTAATCTGCGGCGCTTCGCACGTCAGTCCTGCACAACTCCGGTCCCAAACTTGCGAATCGCCAGGCAATACCCGATCAACGCCAGCGCCGCCAGCAACCCGCCCGCCACGCCGACCCAGGCGAAGCCGAAGTGGCTGCCGACCCAGCTGCCCATCAGGGCACCGCCGCCGATGCCGATGTTGTAGATGCCGGAGAACATCGCCATGGCCACGTCGGTGGCGTCCGGGGCCAGCACCAGCACCTTGGACTGCATGGCGAGGCCGAAGCCCATGATCGCCATGCCCCAGAACACGCTGAGGATCACCAGGTACGACTCGGCGCCGCTCAACGGCAGCATCAGCGCCAGGCACGCAGCCAGGATAAACACCGCGCCGACCACGAACAGGTGGGGATTGAAGCGGTGCACCAGGCTGAACAGCAGCGAGCCGATGATGCCCGCGCCGCCGAACACCAGCAGGATCAGGGTCACCGCGCTGCCGCTCATGCCGGCCACGCCTTCGACGAAGGGTTCTATGTAGCTGTAGGCGGTGAATTGTGCGGTCACGGTCATGGCGGTGAGCACGTACAGCGCCACCAGCGCCGGACGCTTGAACAGCAATGGCAGGCTGCGCAGGGAGCCGGAGTTCTGGCTCGGCAGCAGGGGCAAGGTGCGCGCCAGCCAGAACACCAGGGCGGCGGCGAACGCGCCGATCACCAGGAATGTGGTGCGCCAGCCCATGGCTTCGCCGAGCAGACGGCCCAAGGGGATGCCCAGCACCATCGCCAGGGACGTGCCGGTGGCGAGCAGGCCGAGGGCTTGCACCTGCTTGCCTTCCGGCGCCAGGCGTACCGCCAGGGAGGCGGTGATCGACCAGAACAGCGCATGGGACAAGGCAATACCGACGCGACTGACCATCAACAGGCCGAAACTGGTGGCCACGCTGGAGAGAATATGGCTGGCGATAAACATGCAGAACAGCACGATCAGCAACTTGCGCCGCTCGACGTTACGCGTCAGCAGCATCACCGGCAGCGAGGTCAGGGACACGATCCAGGCATAGATGGTGAGCATCAGGCCGACGCTGGACACGGGCATGTCGAAGCTGGCGCCAATGGCGCTGAGCAGGCCGACGGGGACGAATTCGGTGGTGTTGAACACAAAGGCGGCCAACGCCAGGGCGATGACCGGTTGCCAGTTGGCTTGGGGGGTTGCGGCTGAATGGCTCATTGAAGGGCGAGGTACTCTGGCGATGATCAAGCGGCCACCCAGGACAAGCGCCGCCGCCTGGCATTCTATAGGTTTCTCGGTCGCCTGTTGACGCTCATCCCCCTCAAAATACCCTCAGTTTTGTCACGGTAGGGTCACAGTCGCCAAGTGGTTCCCTGCCAGAATCGGCTGGCCAGCGCCATCCACCCGCACATAGCGCTGCTCCGGGCCACTGCGCGCATTTGTCGCACAACCTGGCTCGACGATGCTGCCCCTGGGTGATAGATCACGGATCCACCTGCCCCATCAGCGCCGGAATGCTTTCCGGCCGGTTGGCATAACGCTGCGCCAAGGCCGCACAGACCATCAACTGGATCTGGTGAAAGAGCATCAACGGCAAAATCAGCACGCCCATGCTCGCCCCGGCGAACAGCACCTGGGCCATTGGCACCCCGGTGGCCAGGCTTTTCTTCGAGCCGCAGAACAGGATGGTGATGCGGTCTTCCTGGTTAAAGCCAAAGGCCTTGCCCAACAGCGTGGATGCCACCAGCACCAACGCCAGCAACACGCAGCAGGCCACCACCAGACCGCCCAGTTCCCACAGCGGGATCTGGTGCCAGATGCCCTCATTGACCGCTTCGCTGAATGCGCCGTACACCACCAGCAGGATCGAGCCCTGGTCGACGAACTTCAGCCAGGCTTTATTGCGCCCCACCCACGCGCCGATCCAGCGGCGGGCAATCTGCCCGGCGATAAACGGCAGCAGCAACTGCACGCTGATTTTCAGGATCGCATCGACGGTAGAGCTGCCTTCGCCGTGCACATTGAGCAACAGCGTCACCAGCAACGGTGTGAGGAAGATGCCGAACAGGCTGGAGGCCGCCGCGCTGCAAATCGCCGCCGGGATGTTGCCCCGCGCCAGCGAAGTGAAGGCAATCGCCGACTGCACCGTGGCCGGCAAGGCGCAGAGGTAGAGCATGCCCATGTACAGGTCTTTGCCGATCAGCGGCGACAACACCGGTTTGAGCGCCAGGCCCAACAGCGGGAACAGCACAAAGGTCAGGCTGAACACCAGCAGGTGCAGGCGCCAGTGACCAGCGCCGGCGACGATGGCCTGGCGCGACAGCTTGGCGCCGTGCAGGAAAAACAGCAGCGCGATGGCCAGGTTGGTGACCCAGCCGAAGGCCACGGCGGTCTGGCCGCTGGCGGGCAGCAGGGAAGCTAGGATCACCGTGGCGATCAGGGTCAGGGTGAAGTTGTCGGGCAGAAAACGGGGGCGAGTCATAAGCGAATCTTCCGGGGGTTGCCAAGAGCGTCATTGCGACTCTAACGTAACGGCTTGTTACCGACTAACGCCAATGAGCCAGTAAATGCCGCCTAAAGGACATGCCAATACCGTGCGCCGCAGTGTGCCTGGGCTCGCCAGCCTGCCACGGCCGGTGTATGGGCGCACTGAATCGCTGCCCAACCGCGCGCTGACCCGTCGGCACAGCCACCCGTGGGTGCAATTGTCCTACGCGATTTCCGGGGTGCTGGAGATCCAGACCAGCGCCGGCCGCTTCGTCGCTCCCCCCCAGCGGGCGGTGTGGATCCCGGCGGGCATGCCGCATCGGGTGTACAGCTCGCCCCATACGGAGATGCGCAGCCTGTACCTTGATTGCAGCGTCACCGCCTGGGCCTCGGAGCACTGTCACGTGTTGGAGGTGAGCAGTCTGTTGCGCGAGCTGATCAGCCGCTTCAGCGAGTTGCCGGTGGAATATGCCGAGGACGGCCCGGATGGGCGCTTGGCCCAGGTGGTGCTGGACCAATTAGCGGCAGCGCCCCAGGTGGACCTGATGCTGCCCTTGCCGCTGGACCCGCGCCTGCGGCAAATCTACCGCAGCCTGAACCTGCACCCGGAACAGCAGACCACCCTCGGGCACTGGAGCCAGAAGCTGGGGGTCAGCGAGAAGACCCTGAGCCGGTTGTTCTTGCGTGACACGGGCCTGACGTTTCGGGCCTGGCGCCAGCGTTTAAGGCTATTGAGCGCCCTGCCCGCCCTGGAGCAAGGCGAGCGGGTGACGGATGTGGCGTTGAACTGTGGCTATGAGTCCACCTCGGCGTTTATCAACGCGTTTCGGCAGCAGTTCGATGCCACACCGGGTGAGTTCTTCCGCTGACACTTCAAACGCTGAACGCCCGGCAGATAGGGCAACTGTGGCGAGCGGGCTTGTCCCGCGTTGGGCTGCGTAGCAGCCCCAGTAAGGAAGAACGCGGTGTATCAGACACTCGGTGGAGGCTGGTTTTGGGGCTGCTTCGCAGCCCAACGCGGGGCAAGCCCGCTCGCCACAGTTACAGTGTTCCTCCTTAACTGACCGGTATTAGGGCAAGCCCCCTCCCACAATGTTGACCGTATTTCCAATGGGGATCGACGTTCAGCTGCCGTCACCGCCATGGGCCTCTTCAAAGAAGTAGTCCTTCCAGCTCGCCGCCTTGTTTTTCAGTACGCCCAATTCCTGCAATTTATCGGCATAGATAGAGGTACGCTGCGGCACGATGGTGAAGTCGATTCCGGGTCCTGGACGATTTTCTCCACCAGGTCCAACGGCAGCTTCGACTGCTCTACGCGGATATACGCCTTGGCCGCTGCGGGTTTTTCGGCCTTGATGATCTGCTCGGCTTCGGCCAGCGCGGCGTAGAACGCCGGGTAGGTCTGTAGCGGCGGTTTTTTAGACAGCAAAAGAATATCGGAGTCTATTGTTATGCAAATACCCCCAAAACGACGCGTGGCTGTTATTGTGCCGCGCTTTGAAAAAACAGCCGCACACTGCGAGGACATGCACGTTGAACACTGACGAAAAAATGACCGGGGACCTGTTCGAGGTGGATAAGCGCCTGTCACTCAAACCCGTGGTGGACTTCAACAGCTACCTGCGCAGCGCTTTCGGCGACGGCCCGTGCACCTGCATACGTTGCACCGCCAGCGGCGGCGATGAGAGTGGCTACGCGTTCCAGCACACGTTCAGCTTCGACGGCAAACCGAGCCAGCGCCGCTTTGCCTCCACGGCTGGCAGTGATGTGTTGATGGCACTGAAAAAGGCCTGGTTGTCGTACACCAAGGCCGAGCTGCCTTCGACTGGCGCACTGGCGCTGGAGACGGTGAAGGAGTTTGTCGAGCCGCAATTGCACAAGCGCCTGGCGCCGCTGTTTCTGGCCAGTGGGTTGGTCAAGGATGTGGACGGCGAGTTGCACCTGCAGCCACAAGCCACGGCCTGAACATCACCGTCAGCGCAAACGGGTGACGGTGAGTGCCACCACGGCGATCCGCTCCACACGCTCATAGCCGGGCTTGGCCAGTTCTTCGCCGAACACATCTGGGTCGAGTTCGCGGTAGGTCCAACCAAAGGCATCGCTGCCCAGCAACGGCTTGACGGCGGCCAGGAACGGGTCTTCCCCGGCGACAATCGCCACGCCGGTGTAGAGCACCAGGCTGCCGCCCAGGGCCAGGCGCCTAACGGCCTCGCCGGCGATGCGCACCGACAGTTGCTCGCCCAGTGCGCCGCCGCCATGCCGGTAGGCACGCTGGCGGTCATCATTCATGTAGGGCGGGTTGGCGACGATCAGGTCGAATGTTCCTTCGACGCTGCCGAGCACATCGCTGTGGTACGCGGTGACGTTCGCCAACCCGGCCAGCTCGGCATTCACCGCCGTCAGGCGCAACGCGCGCGGGTTGATGTCCACCGCCAGCACCTCGGCGTCAGGGCGCGCCCGGGCGACCACCAATGCGCCTACACCGGCACCGCAGCCGATGTCCACGGCGCGCTTGATCGGCTCGAAGCGCTGTTGCAAATGGGCTTCGATCAGTTGGGCAAATCGATAGCTGTCAGGCCCGAAAAACACCGCGTCCGCTTGCGTGGTGGGGTACGCCGAGTGGGCAAACAGCAGGTCGTCCAGGCTCGACCAACGCACCGCACTGCGCCACAGCGCATCGTGTTTTTCGACCACATCGGCCTGCTGCAGCTCCTCACGAAACGCATCGGGCAATAGCGCGCGGTCAAACGGCAGCGACCATCCGAATACATCGCGCAGGTCCCTCGCCAGCGGCGTCCCCATACGCTGAAAAAACCGTTCATGGGTCAAGGGCGTTGGTGTGATGAACCGGTAGCCATTTTCCTTCAACCCCCGCCCCAGGTTCAGCAGGGCGCGGTCGGCGAGTTGTTGTGCAGACATGGACAAACTCCTCAGCGCAGGCGCGCACGCAGTTGGATAAAACGGCGAGTGGCATACAACCCGGCAGGCGTGCAGTGACGTCGCGCCGACAGCCACGGGATCAGCGCATTGAGCTGCTGCTCATCGGGCAGGTTCCACAGCGAATCCACCAGCGCCTGGGTGTCCGGATCGGACGGGCGATGCTGCGCGCGCGCGGAACGGCTGCCGCGTCCGGGCCGTACCGGGGCCACGCGTTGATCGCTGATCCAATCGCCCGCGATCCAGTCGTGCAGCACCTGTTTCTCATAGCCGCTGAACACACCGAACATCGCCGCACCGGCGCCTTCGATCAATTGCCAGAAGCGACTCTCGGCCGGATCCTGGTTGCGCTTGATCCAGCCCTTGTCTTCCAGGGCCTGGAGAAAGGCGCCGATCTGCCCCTGCCGAGCCAGCCATTGGTTGACAGTCTTGCCTTCGAAGCGGCAGTAATCCGAATGCATGTGCTGGCCGAAAGTGCGCTTGCGCTCAAGCATGCCGACCACTTCGTTATTCAGGTTGAAGTCGTGGATAACGGCGGTGGTTCCTGGGCCGAGGTCATTCAGGCGATACCCCTCGGCCACGCGACGGTAGAAGTCCTCCCTGCCCTCGCCCAATGGCAACAGGTTCAACACCGACTGCGCCGCCTTGCAGGCATGTCCGCTGCTCGCATTGTCGATGGTGACGTGGAGGGTGAAGTAATACGGGTCGATGCCCAGTTCGCTCAACTCATACGCGGTGATCATCAGGTGCAACGGCAACTGCTCATAGCCGAGGTTGAAGCCGATGATCTCCGGCAGGAAGTCCTCGACACACAGGCCCAGCGCCAGTTGCAGGGCGCCTTGCAGGTAGTGGTCATCCTCAAGGCCGGCATCGCTGTCGGCATCATGCTCGCTGAGTAATTTGCGGTAGATCACCACATGATTTTGCGCCGCTTCCCCGTCACCCAACTCCTCGAGGTAGGTGGTGAGCAGGCCGTCGAAGCGCGGGTCCTGCCAGTAGCGCAGCAACCCGTTGAGCCACGCACCGTCGACCAGCTTGGTCGGCGCCACGCGCTGCAGGAAATACAACGCATGGGCCTTGTTCTGGAAGTAACGACGCGGCTGGCCCTGCTGGCGTTGCTCAAGGTAATCGGCATAGGCCTGGGCGACGTCGGCGCAGCGCTGTTCGATCCAGGCGGGCAGTTGTTCGGGTATCGGAGGCAGTTCACTGGGTGCGGCGCGCACCTGCGCCAATTGCGTCCGTAGAAATTCCCGCGCAACCTCTTCTGCGCCAGGGGGGTCGCCATACAGGTGTTGGTACAACCGCTGGTACTGACCCGGTTGGGTGATGGAGGCCGGCTGGCCCGACAGCGCTGTAAGAAGCGTCATGATGGCAGTTTCCGCAAAGTCCGATACAACCAGGCCTCCCGACAAGGAGGCCCCGCAAGCGCGCTCAACACCACACGCGTCTAAAAGTGCAGAGCCTGCGGGCATGCGAAAAATTCAATCGGGGTTATGCGGGTGCGGATCAGTGGTCGTCAGTAGCCCACGCCACGTACGCCGCCCGAGGCACGGATCGACTCACCTGTGACCCAATGCGCCGCCTCGGAGGCCAAGAATACGGCCAGCGGTGCAATGTCCTCGGGCTCGCCGAAACGCCCCAGCGGCGTGCCGGCAATCAGCGACTGACCAAATTCGCCAGCGAAGTTGCCTTCGGTGGCAGGCGTATGGGTATGGCCAGGCAGGATCGAATTGACGCGAATACCGCGCGGTCCCAACTCACGGGCCAGGGCAAACGTCAGGGTATCCACCGCCCCCTTGGTGGCCGAATAGACGCTGGAGGCGAGGTACGGGTCGGTGCTGAGGATCGAGCTGATATTGATGATACTGCCGCCCTGCCCCAGCAACTTGACCGCCTCACGTACCGCCAGCAGGTAGCCCAGTACATTGAGGTTGAACTGCTTGTGAAAGGCCTCTTCAGTCAGGTCTTCAATCATCTGGAACACCGCCACACCCGCGTTGTTGACCAGGATGTCGAGCCTGCCGTATTCGCTGCGCACCGTGTCGAACAGGCGTGTCACATCGGCAGCCTGGCTCATGTCGGCTCGCACGCCGAACGCAGTGCCACCGTGGGCGCGAATATGGGCGACCACCGCATCGGCGTCAGATTTGCTGTTGGCGTAATTGACCACCACCGTCGCCCCTGTTGCTGCCAGGGCCTTGGCGATACCGGCACCAATGCCTTTGGAGGCGCCAGTCACGACTGCGATTTTTCCATTGAGTGTCATAGCTGTTTTCCCAGGTTGAGTGATAGTGCTGACCCCCAGTATTCGGGCAAGGCCTGAAACGGCGGTTGCCGGTTTCTCTCCCATGCTTGCCTATTCTTCGCACGTGGCTTGCTTTGCGCTCCGGCACGGCTCATGGTCAGCGCCATGAACGACAACCTGAATGAACTGCGCCGTCTGGTGATGCGCGCAGAAAACACCTGGACCGACACCGGCCTGCCCCGCGTCGCCATGGTCCAGGCCGAAGCCTGCGCAGATCAGTTGTACCCGCCGATGGTGCACCTGGTGCTGCAAGGCTCGAAAACCCTCTCGATTGGCGATCAGATCTCGACGTGCGGGCCGTCCAGCTATTTTGTGGTGCCGGTGGAGGTACCCGCCACTGGCCAGGTCCACGCCGGTGCACCCGGCCTGTCCTACCTGGCACTCAGCCTGACCCTGGAGCCTGCGGTGATCGCGGCCGTGCTGGCGGATGAAGTCCCCCCCGACGAAAGCCTGGGCGCGCACCGGTTCGCGGCGGTGCAGGCCACCGACGAATTGCTGGATGCCTGGCTGCGCATGCTGCGCCTGATGGATCGGCCCAGCGAAGCGGCTGTGCTGGCCCCCCTGATCGAACGGGAGATTGTGTTTCGCGTATTGCAGGGCCCGTTGCGCTCAACCCTGGTGCAAATGGCCCGCCCCGAAGGGCGCCTGGCGCAGATCCGGCGAGCCACCGCGTGGATTCGCGAGCACTACACCGAACCCTTTCGCGTGGAACCGCTGGCGGCCATGACCGACATGAGCGTCGCGGCGTTCTATCGGCACTTCAAGGCCGCGACCGCGATGACGCCGATTCAGTACCAGAAGCGCTTGCGCCTGTTGCGGGCGCGCTGGTTGCTGCTGTTCGACAGCCTGGATGCAGCGTCTATCGCGTTCCAGGTGGGCTATGAAAGCGCCTCGCAGTTCAGCCGCGAATACGCACGACTGTTTGGCCTGCCACCGATCAAGGACGCGGCGAGGTTCAAGGTCTAGCCCCCCACCGGTACTGCCTGGAAATTAAAAATCGCTGATGCGCGTGCCTGCAATCGTCTGGGCAAAGCCCACGCCAAACAGGTGTGCAGGGCTTTCAAAACCGCTGCGGCGCTCACCGCCAAGCACCCGCCGCGCGGCTTCTACTGCGGCGAGGGGCGTGTAGCTGTAGCCATTGACGGTCTCGATCACCGAGCGCGCCACGCTGCCATCCGCGCCGGTCACTTCGGCGATGGCGCGGGCGCGATGGGCGTCACGCTCGACCTGTGTGGGGCCGTCGGGCAGTTGTGACAGGTCACCTTCGGGGAAGGCGTCGCCACTGATGTGCACGAACATCGCGATATCCGCGATCGCGGTGGAATGCCAGGCGGTCACCAGGTCGCCGAAGGACAGCGGCGCGCACAGCACCGGGCCATCGCCGAAGTCGAGTAACTGTGGCTGTGCGTCCGGGGTCGCGATCAGTTGGCCGTCGACCCTTGCCATAACGCCCGCGCCGATGATTTCGCCCACGCTCAGCGCCGAGCCTCGGGACATCGAGCCCGGCACTTGCAGGGCGATGCGCAACGATTGGGGCTGCCGCACGCGCTGGGCGACATGCATGGCCAGACAGTCGGTGGGCACGACGTCCCAGCCGACACCGGGCAGCAACATGACGCCGGCTGCGGCGGCGTCGCTGCCGAGTTGCTCGGCCAAGCGATAGACGTTGATCTCGGCGGTGATATCCAGGTAGTCGACCCCAGCCTTGATACAGGCCTGCATCAAGGTGCCCGCCGTGTGCGCGAAGGGCCCGGCGAAATTGAGCATCACATCTATACCGTCCAAGGCGTCAGCGCTGGGCGCCTGCGCAGAGAAGACACGGTATTGCACCTCGAGTTGAGCGGCGAGTGACGCCAGCCGTTCGGCATTGCGCCCGGCGATCACCAGGGCCAGGCCCAGTTTCTTGGCGTGTTCGGCGGCCATGCGTCCGGTGTAGCCGGTGGCGCCGTAGATCATCAAGGTCTTCATAGGGTGTGCTGCCAGTTCTTGTAGACGAATTCGAGGCTGTACCCGTCCGGGTCCAGTACGTTGGCGGCGTAGTAATTGGGGTCGTAGTGCAAGCGGGCGCCGGGTGCACCGTTATCGCGGGCGCCATGGGCCAGGGCGGCGGCGTAGGCGGCCTCCACCTCGGCACGGCTGTTGGCGACGAACCCCACATGCACCGCGCGGCCATCGACCACACCTTCGCGTAGCCAGAAAAACATGCGGCCATGGGCACCGAACCCTTTGAGATCCGGGTGACCGGCAGGCCCGTCCTTGCCATCGAAGTCATGGCGAGCGGTGATGCCCAGGGGCGTCAGCGCGGCGGTGTAGAAACCCACGGAACGCGGGATGTCACTGACTGAAAGAAAGAGATGATCAAGCATGCGGTAGCCTCGCGATTCAAATGATGTAGCCGCCCGCGACCTCAATTGTCTGGGCATTGATCCAACGGCCTTCTTCCGACAGCAGCATGGCGATAACCCGTGCCACGTCTTCCGGTTCGCCTACACGGCCCAGGGCGGTTTGCCCGGCCAGCAGCGCTTCGAACTCATCGTTCAAGCCACCGCCCAGTTCGGTGCGGATGGCGCCGGGTGACACCGCGTTGGCGCGGATACGGCGCTCGCCGAATTCCTTGGCCATGTAGCGGGTGAGTACGTCGAGGCCGCCCTTGAAGGCGGCATATGGCGCCACACCGGCGGTAGCGACGCGGGTGGTGGCGCTGGTGAGGTTGACGATGCTGGCGTGTTCTTCCAGCAGCGGCAGCAGGGTCTGGGTGAGGAAGAACGGGCCCTTGAGATGGACGTTGAACAGGCCGTCGAATTGCGCTTCGGTCACGCTTTCAAGCGGGTTGAACAGGCCATAGCCGGCATTGTTGACCAGCCCGCCCAGGGTGTTTGCACCCCAGGTGCTACGCAGGGTCTGCACCACGGCGTCACGGAACGCTGCGAATGTGCCGGTAGCGCTGACGTCCAGTTGCAGCGCCGCCGCCTTGCCGCCTGCCGATTCGATGCGCTGGACCACCGCGAGTGCCGCCTCGGGGTTGCGGTTGTAAGTGAGGATCACGCCGTGACCTTGGCGGCCACACAGTTCGGCGGTACTGGCGCCGATGCCACGGCTGCCTCCGGTAATCACGATAACGCTCATGGCTTGCTCCACTGTCGAAAAGTTGAGTGACCACAATAGCCATCGCCCTACCCCGTGACGCAGCCGTTCCTACTCCAATCCTGCCTGTTTCTGCTTTTTGCTTGCGCAAGGTCTGCAGGAAGGCACAGCATGGCCAGCATGAATATTCAATTGATCGAACTGCGAGCCCTGGCCGCCAAGGCCGAAAACCGCCGCACCGAGACCGGTATCCCGCGGGTGGCGATGGTCCAGGGCGCGATTCCCGAGCATATGCTCGCGGCGGTGTATGACCCGATGATCAACCTGATCCTGCAGGGCAGCAAATCCCTGACCGTGGGCGATCGCACGTTGCACTACGACCCGGCGACGTATTTTGTGATGTCCATCGAGTTGCCCGCCGTGGGGGTGGTCAACCCGACGAGTACGGGCGAACCGTACCTGGCGGTCAGCCTGACCCTGGACCCGGCGGTGCTCACCACCTTGCTCAATGATCTGCCCGCGCCCAGCGGTCGCGGCGAACAGGACGCGGGGTTTTCAGTGGCGGCGGTGACGCCTGCGTTGATGGACGCCTGGGTGCGCATGCTGCGCCTGATGGGCGACCCGGTGGCCATCGCGGCCTTGGCGCCGGTGTATGAGCGGGAAATCCTCTACCACGTGCTGCAAGGCCCCCATGGTTGGATGCTGCGGGAAATCGCCGCGCCGGATACCGCCATGGCGCGGGTCAGCCAGGCGATCCAGTGGATACGCCGGGACTACGCCGCCCCGATCCGGGTGGAGGCCTTGGCACAGAAGGCAGCGATGAGTGTTTCGGCGTTTCACCGGCACTTCAAGGCGGTGACCAACTTGAGCCCGTTGCAGTACCAGAAACGCGTGCGCCTGTTGAACGCGCGCACGTTGATGTTGGCCAGTGCGAGCAGCGTGACCAAGGCCGCGTTCGAAGTGGGGTATGAAAGCGCGACCCAGTTCAGCCGCGACTATGCGCGCGTCTTCGGGCTGCCGCCGGCGCGGGATACGGCGCGGATTCTGGCGCAGAGCAAAGGACAGTGAACACAGGCCAGCGCTCGATTTCACTTATACAAGATCGCCTGGTGGATATCCTCCAGCGCCATGATGCGTTGGGCAGCGTTGAGCTTGATAGCTTCCTTGGGCATGCCGAACACCACGCAACTGGCCTCGTCCTGGGCCACCGTGGCGGCTCCGGCCTCGAGCATCTCCTTGAGCCCGCGCGCGCCGTCGTCGCCCATGCCGGTCATGATGATGCCGGTGGCGTTCTTGCCGGCGAACTTGGCCACCGAGCGAAACAGCACATCCACTGATGGCCGGTGCCGGTTGACCAACGGCCCATCAATGACCTGCGCGTGATAATAGGCGCCGCTGCGAGTGACCATCAGGTGCTTGCCCCCAGGGGCGATCAGGGCCAGGCCAGGCAGGATGCGGTCGTTGTTGCGCGCTTCGCGCACCTCGACCTCGCATAAGCTATTGAGGCGTTCGGCAAACGAAGCGGTGAATTTTTCTGGCATGTGCTGCACGATCACCATGCCTGGGCACACCCTCGGCAATGCCGTCAGTACCGCCTCCAACGCTTGGGTGCCGCCGGTAGACGTGCCGATGGCGATGATACGTTCGGTGGTCTGTGCCATGGCATGGCCATTGGCGGCAGGCAGGATCGCATCCGCACTGAGCTTGCTGGCCGGGGCCAGTGCCGGGCTGGCGCTGCGCTTGCCCAGGTTCCTGACGTTGGAATTCGCTGCGGCGCGGATCGCTGCCACCAGCTCGGCCGCCGACTCGATCAGGAAACTCTTCAACCCGGTACTGGGCTTGGTGATGATTTCCACAGCACCCGCCGACAGCGCCTGCAGGGAAGTTTCCGCGCCTTTCTGGGTCAGCGAGGAACAGATCACCACCGGTGTCGGCCGCTCGCTCATGATTTTCTTGAGAAAGGTGATGCCGTCCATGCGCGGCATTTCCACGTCCAGCACGATCACATCCGGCCATTCCCGGGCGAGTTTATCCATGGCGAAAATCGGGTCGGAGGCGGCGCCCATGACGTGAATATCCGGCGTATCGCTGAGGATCGCCAGCAGTACCTGGCGCACCACGGCCGAGTCATCGACCAGCAGTACACTGATTTTTTTGGTAGGCATCTTGTTGAATTATTCCCATTGGTTGGTGCCGGACCCAGACGTTGCCGTTCCACAGGTCGAACATGATCGTGCGGTAACCGGTACTGCCCATGTCCTGGGCTGTCAGGTGCAGGTGATAGTGCTCGGCCAGGGCCAGCGCTGCGCGAATATTCAGGCTGGCCACGTCCTGCGTTGGCAGGCGGCGCTGCTGCTCGGGAAACATCTTGCCGCCGCCGAACAACTTGACCTGGTAATCCTGTGCATACGTGCCATTGACCTTGGCGTGGAGCAGCAACAGTTCCAGGGCTTCGTCGGCATACCTGCCATCCAGGGGCTGATGGTCGCGCAGGCGCCCCGGCAGCATGAAGTGACACATGCCGCCGATCAGCCGTTGCGGGTGCCAGAAGGTGATCGCCACGCAGGAACCGAGCAAGGTGCGCAGGCGCGTCGACTGCGTCGCAAAGCTGACCTGCCCAGGGGCTAATACCACTTCGGCCGTACCGGCAGGCTTTTTCATGGCTTGCGGTAAATCGACGGTGCCACCAGCTTCAGGGTGTCATTGACGCCGTGGAGGCTTTCCGAGTGACTGATGATCAAGTAGCCGCCGGGTTTGAGCAGCGGCAGCAGGCGCGCGATTACCTGGCTCTTGGTCTGCTGGTCGAAATAAATCATCACGTTGCGCAGGAAGATCACCTCGAACTCACCCAGGGCCGGCAGCGCTTCGTTAAGGTTGACCTGGACAAAATTGACGCGGCTACGCAAGGCCTTGTCGATCAGCAAGGTGCCCTCCTGGCGACCAATGCCCTTGAGGCAGTACTTGGCCAGCAGCGGCTGGGGCAATGTCTCGGTGCGCTCCATGGAGTAATGGCCAGTGCGCGCCTTAGCCAGCACTTGGGAACTGATGTCCGAGCCGACCACTTCCCAGGGCGTGCTGCCAAGGCTCTCGGCCAGGGTCATCGCCAGGCTGTAGGGCTCTTCGCCCGAGGAACTGGCCGCGCTCCACACGCGAAACACCTTGCCCGGCGCGGCATGGGGCAGCACCTGCTGACGCAGGAAGTCGAAGTGCTTAGGCTCGCGAAAAAAATAGGTTTCGTTGGTGGTCAGCAAATCCAGCGCAACCTGCAGTTCGCCCTTGCGCTCACCATTCATGATCAACTTGAAATACTCACCATAGCTGTGCAGCTCATAGTGCTTGAGGCGCTTGAACAGGCGTCCGGCCACCAGGGCTTTCTTGGCCGGCGACAGGTTGATGCCGGCCGCGCGGTACAGCCAGGTCTGGAACTGACCGAATTCACGGTCGTCGATGGAGACGGTGTCTGGCATGGTCGGGTCTCAACGCGGGTCGAAGTCGAGGGCCGGCGCCTGGCCGGCCTCGGCGAGACTGGACATCTCATCGATGGACAGCACCTTGTCCACCTCCAGCACGATCACGAACTTGCCGTCGACCTTGGCCATGCCGCTGATGAAATCAGCGCGAATTCGCGCGCCGAAGTTGGGTGGCGGTTCGATCTGCGTGGCCGGGATCTCCCGCACGGCAGACACCGTATCAACCAGCAGCCCGATGTCCTGGGGCTGCCCATCCTCGGTACTCGCCTCGATGATGATCACGCAGGAGCGCCGCGTGATCGCCGAGTTGGCCCGCCCAAAGCGCGCCGACAGGTCGACCACCGGCACCACCGCGCCGCGCAGGTTGATCACCCCGCGCACAAAAGCCGGCATCATCGGCACCACGGTCAGGCTGCCGTATTCAATAATTTCCTTGATCCCCAGAATGCCGATGGCGAACATTTCGCCGCCGAGCATGAAGGTCAGGTACTGCGCATCCTCATCTACCGCCACCGCGGTCTGCCGAGTCGTCATTACTGCGCCCATGTCACTCTCCCTAGTAGGCCCGTATTGATCGTGGGATCAGAAGCGAGTGAAATCCGCTTCGTCCGGGGCACTGGCCATGGTGTAGGCGAACGCCTTGCGCTGCGCCGGTGTTTTTGGGCGTGGCGCCTGACGGTTGGGCTTGCTGCCCGGGCTGTCCACGCCGCTGCTTTGAACCGCGACCCTGGGCGCTGAATCCAGCACGAAGAAGCTCATGGCCTGTTGCAGTTGCTCGGCCTGGCTGCTCATTTCTTCGGCCGTGGCCGCCAATTCCTCGCTGCTCGAGGCATTTTGCTGGGTGACCTGGTTGAGCTGGGTCATCGCGGTGTTGATCTGCGCGACACCGGCGGCTTGTTCCTCGGACGCGGCGCTGATTTCCTGCACAAGGTCGGACGTCTTGTTGATGGAAGGCACCATTTCGTCGAGCAACTTGCCGGCTTTCTCGGCCATGTCCACGCTGCTGGAGGACAGTTCACCGATTTCCTGGGCGGCTACCTGGCTGCGTTCAGCCAGCTTGCGCACTTCGGCGGCTACCACGGCGAACCCCTTGCCGTGCTCGCCGGCCCGAGCGGCCTCGATAGCGGCATTGAGTGCGAGCAGATTGGTCTGGTAGGCGATGTCATCGATGATGCTGATGCGCTGGGCGATTTTCTTCATCGCCACCACCGTCTGCTGGACCGATTCGCCGCCCTCGGTGGCTTCCTTGGCGGCCTTGCTGGCCATGCCATCGGTGACCTTGGCGTTTTCGGTGTTCTGGTTGATGCTGGCGCTCATCTGCTCGACCGACGCACTGGTTTCCTCGACGCTGGCGGCCTGTTCACTGGTGGCCTGGCTCATCGATTGCGCGGTGGCGCTGACCTCCTCGGAGGCGCTGGCCAGGTTATCGGCGGCGTTACGCACTTCGCCGATGATATGTGCCAGCTTGCCGACCATGTTGCGCATGGCGTTGAGCACCATGCCGGTTTCATCTTTCCCACCGGGCTCGATGTGCGCGTTGAGGTTGCCTTCGGCCAATTGCTCGGCGGCGCTCGCGGCTTGGCGCAGCGGGCGGGAAATGATCCGCGCAATGAATACCGCCAGGCCCAGGCCGATCAACAGGGCCGCGCCCAGTACCGCGATGATCGACACGCGTGAGCTTTCGTACAGCGCCGAGCCCTTGTCACCGGCGGCAGTGGCGCCAGCATCATTGATCTCGACCATTTTCTGCAGGCGAGTGGTCACCTCATCAAAATGGCTCCTGGACTCTCCCCTGAGCAAACCGCGCGCCTGGGCTTCCTGGTTCTGCCGGGACAACTCGAGCAACTGCTTGCTGGATGCCAGGTAGGCGTCCCAAGCGCTTTTCACGCTGGCCAGGAGCTGCCGATCTTCATCGTTCGAGAGCAATTGCTCGTAGGTGCCCATGCGGGTTTCGAACTGTTGGCGCGCATCGCTGGCTTCGCGTTCGGCCTGGGCCTTCTCCTCGGCAATCTCGGTACCGATGTGGTTGTTTTCTTTCAAGCGGTAGTTGGCGGCAAAAAAACGCATCCCTGCCGCCGCACGCATGGAGGGCATCCAGTTGCCCTTGATGTCCTGGGCGGCCTGGTTGACGGCACCGAGCTGAAGGATGGCGAAGCCGCCCATGGCCCCGGTGAGCGCCAGGACCACCAGGAACGAGCTGATCAACTTGGTGGAAATTTTAAGATCGTAGAACCATTTCATCGGGGAACCTCCATGGAATTGCAGATACGTCAGCGGGCGACGACCGGTAGCGACTGAGGCGCCTGGGTCGTGCGGGCTTCCAGTTGTACGATTTGGTTGAGCAGTGCCGGTACATCCAGGATCAGGGCCACCGCGCCGCTGCCCAATATGGTCGAGCCGCTGATGCCGCGCAGTGCGCCGAACAACTTGCCCAAGGGTTTGATCACGGTCTGAAACTCACCGAGCAGGTCATCCACCACCAGCCCGGCCTTATGCTCGGCGTAGCGCACCACCACCACATTCTGGCGTCGGGCAACGGGGCCTTCATGGCTGAAGTGGTCACGCAGGTGCACCAGCGGCAACACCTCGCCACGCAGGTCCAGATAGCCCGTGTCGCGGCTGGACTGGCGCTGGTGTTCATCCAGCTCGATACATTCCTGGACCATGTCCAGCGGAATCACGTAGGTGGATTGGTCGATGCCGACCAGGAACCCATTGATGATCGCCAGGGTCAGCGGCAAGCGAATGCGCACCACGGTGCCCTGGCCGGGGCGGCTGTCGAGGTCGACGGTGCCGCGCAACAGGGTGATATTGCGCTTGACCACGTCCATGCCGACGCCGCGCCCGGACAGGTTGGTCACCGCCTCGGCGGTGGAGAAACCCGCTTCGAAGATCAGGTTGTAGATCTCCTGGTCGGTGAGCACCGCACCGCTGGCCACCAGCCCGCGTTCCTGGGCCTTTTGCAGGATGCGTTCGCGGTTGAGCCCGGCGCCGTCGTCGGCGATCTCGATGACGATGCTCCCCGAGTCGTGGTAGGCATTGAGGCTCAGGTGGCCCTTGGCCGACTTGCCGGCCGCACGCCGCGCATCGGCGCTTTCGATACCGTGGTCCATGGCGTTGCGCAACAGGTGCATCAGCGGGTCGCCGATCTTCTCGACCACGGTCTTGTCCAGTTCGGTTTCCGCGCCGCTGATGATCAGTTCGATGTCCTTGCCCAGCTCCTGGCTGATATCGCGCACCACGCGGCGGAAGCGGTTGAACGTGTCGCCGATGGGGATCATGCGCAAATGCAGGGCGCCATCGAGGATCTCTTCCACCAGACCCGACACCGTCGAGGAGGCCTCTTGCAAGGGGTCGTTGTTACAGGATCGGGCCAACAGGCTCGCGCCGGCGCTGGCGATGACCAGCTCGCCAACCAGATTGATCAACTCGTCGAGCTTGTCGGCGTTGACGCGCACGTAATTGCCGTCGCGGGTTTTCGCCTCACCGGCTGCCGGCCGCTGCGGTGCGGCCGTCACAATGCCTGGCTCGGCCTGCGTGACCGGGTCGCCAGCGATGGCCGCCTTGCTGGCGGGCGCTTCGTCGACGGCACTGATGTGCACTTCACAGTCGTCACGCACAAAGTCGAACACTTCGTTGAGGGTGGCGTGGCTGGCCGTCGAGCGCAGGTCGATCTCAAAACCCAGGTAGCAGCTTTCCGGGTCCCAGCGGTCCATGGGCGGGATGCTGTCGGTCAGTGTGGTGACCTGCATCATCTGCCCCAAGGTCTCGAGGTAGCGCAGAAATGACAGCGGGTCCATGCCATTACGAAATACGTCCACGCCGAAGCGCAGGGAGATGTGCCAGAGCACTTCGACCGCCGCGTCGTCGGCCACCTCAGCGGTTTCGACACTGGCAGTGGCGGTTCGCATCGGCTGATAGGCACTCAGCGCCTCGCGCAATGCCTCACCGCGCTCCAAAGCGGCAGGCGTCGGCACCTCACCGCGGTTGGCGACTACTTCGACCAGTTCGAGCATGTGGTCGCCGCACTTGAGCAGCAGCGCGATCAATGCGGCGTCCACCGCCACATTGCCTTCGCGCAGGCGGTCAAGCACGTCTTCGACGATATGCGTGAACCCCACGATCGACGCCAGACCGAAAAGGCCCGCCGAACCCTTGATGGTGTGCGCGGCGCGGAAAATCGCGCCGATGGCATCCTGGTCGCCGGGCTCGCTTTCCAATTGCAGCAGGGATTGCTCCATGGCCTGCAACAGCTCGCGAGCCTCTACGATGAATGTCTGCTGTGCCTGATCGAGATTGATGCTCACCGTGACTTTCCTTGTCGATCAAAAAACGTGGGGGCGCTGACTATGAGGCCGCGCTGCGACACAGTTGGAGCGCCTGCATGACTACCTGGCTCTGGCCGGTCACGCTCAAGGCGGTACCGGCGATGCCGGCTTCACGCCGGATGACCGCGAGCAACTGCAGGCCGGCGCCATCCATTTCCGTGACCTCTGACAGGTCCAGCTCCAGGCGTGGCGCCGCGCCCATCTGCGGCAGCAGCGCAGCCGCCAGTTCCGCTACGGTGTAGATCGTAAGCTCGCCGTCAATGCGCACGCGCGCAGTGTCGTCGACTGTTTCAGTGGTTATCGGCATGGGAGCCTCCCTGGCGCCGGGGATCAGGGCAGGATCAGTTTAGACACGGCTGCCAACATCTGCGCAGGCTGGAACGGCTTGACCACCCAGGCCTTGGCGCCGGCGGCCTGGCCCTCGGCCTTCTTCGACTCCTGGGACTCGGTGGTCAGCATGATGATCGGGGTGAACTTGTAGTTGGCCAGCTTCTTGACCTCCTTGACGAAGGTGATGCCGTCCATGTTGGGCATGTTCACGTCGCTGATGATCAGGTGCACTTTCTGCCCGGTCAGCTTGCCCAGGGCATCCTTGCCGTCGCTGGCCTCGATGACGTCGTAACCGGCGCTTTTCAAGGCTATGCCGACCACTTGCCGCACGCTGCTGGAGTCGTCGACCACTAATACATTCTTCGCCATGATGTGCTCCTAAAAGAAGGTGATGTCTTGAGAATTCTGCTGTACGGCCGCCTCTCCATGATGGAGGCGCCGCTGCTCGTCGGTGGCGTAGGTGGCTTCCATGCGCGCCAGCCATTGGCGGGCGTCGACGGCCACCGGCTGGTCCGGGGCCTGGCTGGCCTGCAGGAGGTGCTCATGCAGGGCGTGCATGTTGTCTCGCACGTGGCTGAGGATCTGGCTGACCCGGTCCTGGAATTGCAGGTTGACCAGCACCTCGGTCATCTCATCCCGGATCCCGTAGCTTTCCTGCTTGAGCAGGTCGGCGGATTCGGCCAGGCGCCCGGTGATGTTCTGGAAGCGTGCGAGCACCACTTGAATACTGTTTTCGGACTCGGCCACCGAATGGCTGTCCTGGTCGGCACTGCTGGACGCGGCCTGGACCAATTGCGTAATGGCGTTATTGATGATGTCGACCTTGGCCGACATCTGCTGGCCGGTTTCACTGGATTTGCTCGACAGGCTGCGCACCGCGTCGGCCACCACCGCAAAGCCGCGACCGGCCTCACCGGCACGCGCCGCCTCGATGGCTGCGTTGAGGGCCAGCAGGTTGGTTTGTGCGGCAATCGCCGCCACATCAGCGGCCATGGTGCGCAGTTCGCCGGTGTAGGCGGTAAGGCTGCGAACCTGGGCCAGGGTTTGGTCACGGCTGGTTTGAGTGGCCTTGAGCGAGTTGATTACCTGGCTCAACTCGCTGTCACTGCGTGCCAGCACCTCAAGTGCGCCGTCGGCGGCCTGCCCATCCAGTTCGCCGGCTGCGTGCTGCGAGGCTTGTACCGTTTCCTGCAATCGCGTGGCGATCCCGGTGAAACGGTTGGCCAGGCTCACAATCGCTTCTTCGGTCTGATGGCGCGAGCTTTCCACCTGCTTGGCCCAGATGGGCATGGCGCCGAGCAACACCTCATCGAGCTGTGCACGAGAGGCCATGCCGTTGTGCGCCGCGTCTGCATCTGACTGATCCGCCTGCGCCCGCGCAATCGCCCGCAGCATTGTGTTGCGCTGCGAAGCCGCGCTCCAGGCACAGGCACCGAGGCCGATCAGCACCAGTACCGCGCAGGCCAACAGATTGGCCGGCGAAGTTGATTGCACGAGTATCCACAAAACGGCAGGCACGACCGGGATCAAAGCGAACCAGCGAAAACGTGGATAAACGGGAAGAGGCATGCTGCTGGAATGGCGCTGGGGCATGAGTTCGATCCTTGAACGTTGTTGCGGATGTAAGTGACATAGTTGTTATCTGCGCTGTAACTCGCAACTTGAGGCGACTTAGGTGCCTTCCGTCTGGTTTATGACCGGTGGGTGACAGGCCTGGCAGTCCTGGAGCCTTGTTGCTGAAGGATCAGCGGTGGTTTACGGAACAGGGGGGTTGTTGCAGCGCTGGCTAGCGAGTCTGTCTTTCGGGCTGAGAAATCTCTTTGTGGTGAGGGAGCTTGGTTCCGTGGCGGCCTTCGGGCCGACCGCTTTTTGGGGTTTGGGTGCGTACATATCCGTTGCTGCGGTAACGGCCGCTATGGGTTCCGCCCTTACGGCGGGTCACTTTGGAAAAGCCCCAAAGTAACCAAAGGGCTCTTGCCCCACCACTCGGTACCTCGCCTAGGCTCGGTATGCCCGAACGAAGGCTTGAATCCGTGGGCCGCCGTCATGGGCCATCCATGGCCCAGGACGGCTAACCCGGCGTCCTGCCGGGTTACCCACGGATTCAAGCCTGCGTTCGGCCAGCGTGGTTAACGGGGCGCCTGAGATCAAGATCAAAAGCCAGAGGAAAAGCAGAGCAAAAGCAGAGCAGAAGCAGACCGAGGTCCATCTGATATATGGAGATCCAAATGTGGGAGGGGGCTCGCCCCCGATGAGGGTGGGTCAGTGATACTTGGGTTGACTGACTCACCGCTATCGGGGGCAAGCCCCCTCCCACATTTTTAACCCAGTACACCAGACCCAACTCCGGTCGGCTCTAAGGCCGCCACGAGACTAAGCTGCCCATACTCAGGATTGCCTGACCAACCCGCATCATCGGTCACAGAACTGCGCCTTCATGTTTGCGCCAAAACAAAACGGCACCTGGGTGCCGTTTTGTGTTTCATGCCCGGGCACGTTTACTTACGCGCTGCCTCCCACTGCTTGAGCAGGTCGCCGTAGGCCACGGTTTCGCCTTTCGGTTTCTCGTTGGCCAGTTTCGGTTTCGGCGCGCCCGGCTGGTCGAACCAGTATTGCGCATCACGCTCGGGGTTCATTTTCGGGCCACATACCGGCTGCACTTTGGAGCGTTCCAGGCGCGTCATGATCGCGTCCTGCTCCTTGGCCAGGTTGTCGAGGGCCTGTTGCGGGGTTTTCTCGCCGCTGGCGGCGGCGGCGATGTTGCTCCACCACAGTTGCGCCAGACGTGGGTAGTCCGGCACGTTGGTACCGGTCGGCGACCACTCGGTCCGGGCCGGGCTGCGGTAGAACTCCACCAGGCCACCGAGTTTCGGTGCCATGTCGGTCATGGCCTGTGAGTTGATATCGGACTCACGAATCGGCGTCAGGCCGACGATGGTTTTCTTCAGCGACACGGTTTTCGAGGTTACGAACTGCGCGTACAACCAAGCGGCGAGTTTCTGCTTCTCCGGCGTCGACTTGAGGAAGGTCCAGGAACCCACGTCCTGATACCCCTTCTTCATGCCCTTTTCCCAATAAGGCCCGACGGGCGACGGTGCCATGCGCCATTTCGGCGTACCGTCGGCATTCACCACCGGCAGGCCCGGCTTGACCATGTCAGCGGTAAACGCGGTGTACCAGAAGATCTGCTGGGCGATGTTGCCCTGGGACGGCACCGGGCCGGATTCGGAGAAGGTCATGCCCGCCGCTTCCGGTGGCGCGTAGGCTTTCATCCAGTCCACGTATTTCTGCGTGGCGAACACAGCGGCCGGGCCGTTGGTGTCGCCGCCACGGGTGACGCTGGAGCCCACCGGGTGGCAGTCCTCCACGCGGATGCCCCACTCGTCCACCGGCAAGCCGTTGGGCAGGCCTTTGTCGCCGCCACCGGCCATGGAGAACCAGGCATCGGTAAAGCGCCAGCCCAGGGATGGGTCTTTCTTGCCGTAGTCCATGTGCCCGTAGACGCGCTTGCCGTCGATTTCCTTGACGTCTTCACTGAAGAATTTGGCGATGTCTTCATAGGCCGACCAGTTCACCGGTACGCCGAGCTCATAGCCGTATTTTTCCTTGAACTTGGCTTTCAGCTCCGGACGCTCGAACCAGTCGGCGCGGAACCAGTAGAGGTTGGCAAATTGCTGGTCGGGCAGTTGGTAGATCTTGCCGTCCGGCGCGGTAGTGAAGGAGATACCGATGAAGTCCTTGATATCCAGGGTTGGCGAGGTGAAGGCCTTGCCTTCGTTGGCCATCAGGTCGGTGATGGATTCGGTCTTGCCATAGCGAAAGTGCGTACCGATCAAGTCGGAATCGTTGACCCAGCCGTCATAGATATTCTTGTCGGACTGCATCTGGGTTTGCAGCTTCTCCACCACGTCGCCTTCCTGCAGCAGGTCGTGGGTCAGCTTGATGCCGGTGATTTCACTGAAGGCCTTGGCCAGCACCTTGGATTCGTACTCGTGGGTGGTGAGGGTTTCCGACACCACATTGATCTTCATCCCACGAAACGGTTCCGAAGCCTTGATAAACCACTTCAACTCCTCAAGCTGCTGGTCGGCCGTGAGGGTCGACGGCTTGAATTCGCTGCCGATCCATTTTTTCGCGGCATCTTCGTACGCATCGGCCCAGGCCGTGGCGCTCAAACCGCTGAGGGCCAGTACGGCGGCCAATGAAATGCTATGTCGCAGCTTATTGTTCTTATTCAACATAGAGACCTCCTGGTTGTTTATTCATAAGGGCACTAGCCCCAACGCATCACACTCAACAGCCATACCAGGGAGAGCGCGGACGCTACCCAGATGCTCCAGT
Source organism: Pseudomonas sp. B14(2022) (assembly GCF_012030485.1). NCBI lineage: Bacteria > Pseudomonadati > Pseudomonadota > Gammaproteobacteria > Pseudomonadales > Pseudomonadaceae > Pseudomonas > Pseudomonas sp. B14(2022). The sequence continues at coordinate 6,467 of NZ_JAAUVM010000033.1, read as the reverse complement.
CGGTAACGCCGATCACCAGCAAATGCAGGTAGGCGCTGCCGAGAAGACCGATAAACAAGCGATCACCACGGGTGGTGCTGATCGGCAGGACGCCGCGCCGCGGGATGCTCGGCGAGCGCAGCTCCCAGGTGGTCATGCCCGCCAGAATCAGGGCAATGCCGCCAAAGAACAGTGCAGTGGGGGTGGTCCAGGCCATCCATTCCATCATCGACTCCTCAGACCCGGCCCAGGGCAAAGCCCTTGGCCACGTGGTTGCGAACAAACCAGATCACCAGCATGCCGGGCAGGATGGTCAACACCCCCGCCGCTGCCAGCACGCCCCAATCGATACCCGACGCCGACACCGTGCGCGTCATCACCGCCGCGATGGGCTTGGCGTTAACCGAGGTCAGGGTGCGCGCCAGCAGCAGCTCGACCCAGGAAAACATGAAGCAGAAAAACGCGGTCACACCGATACCGGAGCCGATCAACGGGATAAAAATCTTCACGAAGAACTTGGGAAAACTATAGCCGTCGATGTAGGCAGTTTCGTCAATTTCCTTGGGCACTCCGGACATGAAGCCCTCCAGGATCCACACCGCCAGTGGCACGTTGAACAGGCAGTGGGCCAAGGCCACAGCGATGTGCGTGTCGAACAGGCCGATGGACGAATACAGCTGGAAAAACGGCAGCAGGAACACCGCTGGGGGCGCCATGCGGTTGGTCAGCAGCCAGAAGAACAGGTGCTTGTCGCCCAGGAAACGATAGCGCGAGAAGGCATAGGCTGCCGGCAACGCCACGCTCAGGGAAATCACCGTGTTCAAGCTCACGTAGTACAGCGAGTTGAGGTAACCGGTGTACCAGCTCGGGTCGGTGAAGATCACCTTGTAGTTGGCCAGGGTGAAATCCTGCGGAAACAGGGTCAGCCCGCCGAGGATTTCGGTGTTGCTCTTGAAGGACATGTTCAGCAGCCAGTAGATCGGCACCAGCAGGAACAGGATGTAGATCAGCAGCGGAATAACCTTGCGCTTGCTCATGTTGGCGGCCTCAGCGGTTGGCGTCGGAGTGGGTCATGGCGGTGTAGAACAGCCAGGACACCAACAGGATGATCAGGAAATACACCAGGGAAAACGCTGCCGCCGGGCCCAGGTCGAATTGGCCTACGGCCATCTGGGTCAGCGTCTGACTGAGGAACGTCGTGGCGTTACCAGGCCCGCCGCCCGTGAGGACGAAGGGCTCGGTGTAGATCATGAAACTGTCCATGAAGCGCAGCATCACCGCGATCAGCAGCACGCTTTTCATCTTCGGCAACTGGATATGTCGGAACACCGCCCACGCCGAGGCCCGATCGATACGCGCCGCCTGGTAGTACACATCCGGGATGGCCCGCAGCCCGGAGTAGCACAGCAGCGCCACCAGTGAGGTCCAGTGCCATACGTCCATCACCAGCACCGTGACCCAGGCGTCCATGGTGTTGGCCGCGTAGTTGTAGCTGATCCCCAGGGCGTTGAGGCTGTAGCCCAGCAGGCCGATATCGGCGCGGCCGAAGATCTGCCAGATAGTGCCCACCACGTTCCACGGAATCAGCAGCGGAATGGCCAGGATGATCAGCACCAGCGACGACCAGCGGCCCTTGGTCGGCATGGTCAGGGCGATGGCGATGCCCAGGGGGATTTCGATCAGCAGCACGCAGGCCGAATAGATGAACTGGCGCAGCAGCGAGTCATGCAGGCGCGGGTCGAGCAGCACCTGTTTGTACCAGTCGGTGCCGACAAAGTAGCGGCTGGACTGATCGAAGATGTCCTGCACCGAATAGTTGACCACGGTCATCATCGGGATCACCGCACTGAACGCCACCAGCAGGAACACCGGCAACACCAGCCACCAGGCCTTGTTGTTCTGCACCTTGTTCATGGCAGCACCTCCAGCAGGTAGTCGTCGGCATACACCATCAGCCACTGCGCGGGGAAGCTGATACAGGCCTTGCCCTCCGGCACCGGTTTGTCTTCGGCCAGGCGTATCTTCAGCGGGGCGCCGTCGAGGTTGAGGGTCATGATCTTGTAGGTGCCGAGGTCTTCGAGGTGAGTGACATCGGCTTGCAGGGCGTCAGGGTTGTACTCGTCCCAGACGTGGATAAATTCCGGGCGAATGCCCACCTGCAGCTTCGTGTAGTCGGTGCTGGCAATGCGTTGTTGCATAGTCTCGGACAACGGCAGGTGAGTACCGGCAAACCGCACACCACCGGCCTCGGCCTGCACCTCGATCAGATTCATCCCCGGGCTGCCGATGAAATAGCCGACAAAGGTGTGGCTCGGCCGCTCGAACAACTCACGGGGGGTGCCGAACTGCACGATCTGCCCGCCGTACATCACCGCGATCTTGTCGGCGAAGGTCGAGGCCTCAAGCTGGTCATGGGTGACGTAGACCATGGTGATATTGAACTGCTCATGTATCTGCTTGAGCTTGCGCCGCAGCTTCCATTTCAGGTGCGGGTCGATCACCGTCAGCGGTTCGTCGAAGAGGATGGCCGACACGTCGTCACGTACCAAGCCACGGCCCATGGAGACTTTCTGTTTTTCATCGGCCGTGAGGTTGCGGGCTTTTTTGCTCAGCAGGGTTTGCAGGTCGAGGACTTCGGCAATCTCCTGCACCTTGCTGTGAATTTTCGCCTCGGCCATGCCCTGGTTCCGCAGAGGAAAGGCGAGGTTATCGAACACGGTCATGGTGTCGTACACCACCGGGAACTGGAACACCTGGGCGATGTTGCGTTTTTCCGGGGAGAGGTCATTCACCACTTTGCTATCGAACAGCACCTGCCCTTCGGACGGGCTGAGCAGGCCGGAGATGATATTGAGCAAAGTCGACTTGCCGCAGCCCGACGGCCCTAGCAAGGCGTAGGCACCGCCCTGCTCCCACACGTGGTTCATTTCCCGAATGGCGTAGTCCTCAGGACCGCTCGGCGTAGGACTGTAGCTGTGCGCCAGGTTCTGCAAATGGATCTCGGCCATCAGGCAACCCTCGCAACGCGGCGCCCGGGGGCCTGGACCAAACGGCCCTGGCCATCGAACACAAACAGTTTATGGGTGGGGATATACACGCGGATCGGCGCGTCGACGTCGTACTCATGCACCCCCGGCAGGTGCAGCACCAGCAGGAAATGCTCGCTGCGCACGTGCAGGAAGGTTTCCGAGCCGCTGATCTCGGCGACTTCCACGGTCACCGCCAGCTCCAAGTCGTCGTCGTTGCTCGGCACCAGGCTGATATGGCTGGGGCGCACGCCGAAGCGGAATTCGCCTTCGCCGATGGGGCGCAGGTCGACGTTCAGCGGGAAGTGCACGAAATTGGCGAAGCTCACCTCGTTACCGCTGATACGCCCCGGCATCAGGTTGATCGGCGGCTCGGAAAACAGCTCGGCGGCCAACACGGTCTGTGGCTGGTGATAGACCTCGGCGGCCTTGCCACTCTGGATCACCCGGCCTTCGTGAAGAATGGTGGTGGTGCCGCCCAGGGCCAGGGCCTCGTTGGGCTCGGTGGTGGCGTAGATGGCAATGGTATGCCGCGCCTTGAACAGCTCGCGCATTTCCTGACGCAGCTCTTCGCGCAGTTTGTAGTCCAGGTTCACCAGCGGCTCGTCGAACAGAATCAGCTCGGCATCCTTAACCAACGCGCGGGCCATGGCCGTGCGTTGCTGCTGGCCACCGGACAACTCCAACGGGTGGCGCTGCAGGAATTTCTCGATGCGCAGCATCTTTGCGGTTTCCAGCACTTTGCTCTGGATCAGCTCGTTGGACACACCGGCCTGGCGCAACGGCGAGGCGATGTTTTCGAACACGGTCATGGTCGGGTAGTTAATGAACTGCTGATACACCATCGACACGTTGCGCAGACGCACCGGCTTTTGGGTGACGTCCACGCCGTTCATCAGGATGCGGCCGCTGTCGGGCTTATCCAGGCCCGCCATCAGGCGCATCAGGCTGGTCTTGCCGGACAGGGTGCGGCCAAGCAAGACGTTGAAGGAACCGGCTTCGAAGCGCAGGTTGGCGTCGTCGATCCAGGTTTGACCTTCGACGACGCGGGAGACATGTTCCAGGGTCAATGACATGACACGACCTTTTTATTATTGGAATGAATCTGGCCATTCGTCAGAGCGAGTTTCGTGCCAAAAACGGCAGGTGCTTGATCCACAAGGAAATGGGTGAAACGTGATGTTCAGGAGCGAACAGAAATGAACAGATCAGGCTGAACAATTGAACAATCCGGAGGTTGACAATGAACAGTTATGAACAACACTCTTTGAACCCGATTGACTTGGTTACACCCTTTGGATTGTGCAAGACCCCAAAACAATAAAAAGAAGGTCGCCCCATGGCCGAACCCCTGGCTCACGACACCCTTATCCAGGAATCCTGGCGCCGTTGCCGCGCCTTCGGCCTTGACCACCAGAGCACGCCGAGCTTCGATCAACTGCCCGCCGAGGGCATCAGCCAACTGCTGGAAAGCCAGCATTCCCTGGTGCAGACCACGCATCAGGAAGTTCTGCCCTACTACGAAAACATCCTGAGCAACTCAAACTGTCTGATCATGCTGGCTGACAACCAGGGCCAGGTGCTGACCAGTTGGGGCACCCAGCGCTTTATCGAGCCCAAGCTGGCCCGGGGATTCAGCGCCGGGGCCAGTTGGATGGAACGCTCCAGCGGCACCAATGCCATCGGCACCGCGCTGGCCTGCGCCCAGGCGGTGCATATCGAACACGACGAACACTTCCTCAAGGCCAACCGCTTCATGACCGGCTCAGCGGCGCCGATCTTCGATGCCCAGCGCGAAATCATCGCGGTGCTGGATGTGTCCAGCGACAGCTACCTGCCGCCCTCTCACACCTTGGGCATGGTCAAGATGATGAGCCAGACCGTGGAAAACCGGCTGATCCTCAACCTGTTTCGCGGTGAGCACTTCCAACTGACGTTCAACACCGGCCTGAGCAACCTCGACAGCCAATGGGCCGGCCTGCTGATCTTTGACGAGAGCGGCCAGGTGCTCTCGGCCAACCGTCGTGCCGACAACTTGCTGGGTATCAGTCTGTCGCGGGTGATGATCGACAGTTTGTTCAAGGTGTCGCTGCTGGAGTTGCTCAATCAGCCGGAGGGCCTGCCCTTTTCGCTGCAGGCGGCGGGACGCAATCGCTTCCAGTGCCTGCTGAAACGACCGAAGCAGATGCCGGTGCAGGCGCGGGTGTTCAGCGAGCCCATTGCGCCAAAGCCCGCCGCGATTGGTTTGAAGACCCTGCACTTTGGCGATGCGCGCGTGGAAAAAGCCGTGCGCCAGGCCGAGCGCTTGCTGGAGAAGGACATCCCGCTGCTGATCCACGGTGAAACCGGCGTGGGCAAGGAAGTTTTCGTCAAGGCCCTGCACCAGGCCAGTTCCCGCAGCCAGCAGGCGTTTATCGCGGTGAACTGTGCGGCGATTCCCGCTGAGTTGGTGGAATCGGAACTGTTCGGCTACGAAAAAGGCGCGTTCACCGGCGCCAACCAGAAAGGCAGCATCGGCCTGATCCGCAAGGCCGACAAAGGCACGCTGTTCCTCGATGAAATCGGCGATATGCCGCTGCCGACGCAAGCGCGCCTGTTGCGGGTATTGCAGGAGCGTTGCGTGCAGCCGGTCGGCAGCAGCGAGTTGTTCCCGGTGGATTTGCGCATCATCTCGGCCACTAACCGGGCCTTGCGCGATCGGGTCCAGGCCGGGCGTTTTCGCGAGGATTTGTACTACCGCATCGGCGGCCTGACCCTGGAATTGCCGCCATTACGCGAACGCAGCGACAAGCGGGCGCTGTTCCAGCAGCTGTGGCAGCAGCACCGTGAGCCCACCCAATGGGCCGGGCTCAGCGCCGAGGTGCTGGCGTTGTTCGAGCAGCACCCGTGGCCGGGCAACCTGCGTCAGGTGAGCAGCGTGTTGCAGGTGGCGCTGGCGATGGCCGAGGAACAGCCGATCCGCCCGGAGCATCTGCCGGATGATTTTTTTGTCGACTTGAAAGTGACGGCGCCGCTGCCCGCCAATGAGTACCTGGATGACAGCATCGACCTGACCCAGCGCTTGAAGGCGGCCGGTGGGAACATTTCCCACCTGGCGCGGGAGCTGGGCGTGAGCCGCAACACCCTGTACAAGCGCCTGCGCCAAGGCAATGACTGAACGCCTGTAGCCGTCCTCTATCGCGTAGCCGTTTCTTGCGCATCCCGTAGCCATCAGTGCGAACCCTCAAACGATACTGGGGCAAGGGGCTCACATGCGCCGAAAGCACCACGAATCAAATGCGGGAGGGAGCTTGCTCCCGATAGAGGGTGGGGCAGTCAGCTTATCTGTAGCTGATACACCGCTATCGGGGTGTAGAACCGTAGACATCGTTTACATCTGAAACCGGGGACATCGTTTACACATTTGAGGCCTGGACGCGGGTCATACCTCGTCCAAGCCTCCCCAAGGGATAATCACACAGG